>JANQQM010000076.1 GCA_028289365.1 Salaquimonas sp.
ACAAGGTCGCATTGCCGCGGATGACATCGAGCAACAGACGCTCATAGGCGTCAGGAGCTTTCGCTTCGAAACTGCTGGCAAAGCTCATATCGAGCGCGACCTCGCGAAGGCGCATGCCGCCCGGGCCTGGATCCTTGATCATGATCATCTGGCTGACAGCCTCATCCGGCTGAAGCCTTAATACCAGCCGGTTCGCGACCAAACGCCCGGCATCTTCGGAGAAGATATTATGCGGCGCCGGTTTGAACTGAACCACGATCTCCGAGACCCGCTTGGCCATCCTTTTTCCTGTCCGCAGATAGAACGGCACACCGGCCCAGCGCCAGTTTTCAACCTCGGCCTTTATCGCGACGAAAGTTTCGGTGTCCGATTCCCCGCCTTCAATGGCGTCAAGATATCCGCTAACCGCTCCGCCTTCAGAAGCGCCATCGCCATATTGGCCGCGTACCGTCAGATCAGCCACATTGGAGGCATCAATTGGGTTCAGCGCACGAAGCACTTTCAACTTCTCGTCGCGCACCGCATCAGCATCCATCGAGGAGGGCACTTCCATCGCGACCAGACACAACAATTGCATCATGTGGTTCTGCACCATGTCCCGTATCGCGCCGGACCGGTCATAATAGTCCGCACGGCCTTCGACACCGAGCGTCTCTGCCACGGTAATCTGGACATGATCGATATGGGCTGAATTCCAAAGCGGTTCATACAGCGTATTGGCAAAGCGAAGCGCCATCAGGTTCTGGACCGTCTCCTTGCCCAGATAATGGTCGATCCTGAAGATCTGATGTTCATCGAAATGCTTGCCGACGACTGCATTCAGTTCCTCTGCACTTTCCAGGTCGTGACCAATCGGTTTTTCGATGACGAGCCGGGAATGCTCGCGGACCATGCCATGTTCATGAAGCTTTTCGGCGATATCGCCAAAGATTGACGGCCCGACGGCAAGATAGAAGGCGCGGACCCGGTCGCCATTGCCAAGTAGTTCCCGCATCTCTTCCCAGCCGCGTTCCGACTTTGCGTCGACCGAGACATAATGCAGCCGCTCAAGAAAGGATTTGATTTGATCGGTTTCCAGCTCATCCGCTGCAACGTGCTCGTTTATTGCTTTCTCGGCAAAGGCACGAAACTCTTCATTGCTCATCTCTGCGCGAGCAGCACCGATCACCCGGGAATCGCCGATAATCTGGCCGTCTGACGCTCTGCGATACAATGCCGGAATGAGCTTTCGCTCCGAAAGATCGCCCGTGCCGCCAAAGACAACATAGTCAAACGGATCGACTGGAATAATCTGGCTTGTCATGGTCTGTTCCGATCATTGACGAGGTGTGCGGCACCATTTGCCTAATTGTCAAATGTTGCAGCAGTTTTATATGCACGCCGATTTGGGAATGGATCTTGTCCGGGTTGGCCGGATTTGTATCCGCAAGTTATTCGTTCAGTTTCCCACTGACGGGCGCCTTATATTTAAATCGATTGAAATATGCAAGTCCGGCTGCGGTTCGAACTGCGCGACATCATGTCACTTTCAACTGGCCGACAAACCCCGCCGCCCGGTCCGGGCTGATCGATGCAACCCGGATCAGGTGGTCGAATCGTGTCGTCAAATCTCGTATTTGCTCGACAGAATTGATCACAAGATACATGCCACCCAGATAGACGACGGCACGTTTCGGTCCGAAAACAGTAAACGGTGCTGAATAGGCTTTCAGCCCGTCATGCAGGAACAGGCGGAAGGTCGGATATAACTCATCCAGCAACCGGGCCATATGTTCCAGCTGTGCCTGGCGAGCGCCCCGCGTCAATCCCGACCACATACCCACGCCGGCTGCCAGATTGTAAAGCGTCTGATAGGGCATCACCGCTTCAATGTCGGTTTCAGGCGTACGGGAATAGTCCAGCTGCACCTGAACCTGCGTTTCCTTGGCTTCGATAAATTGCGGCTCTTCGGCACTAAGTTCGTACTCAACGGTCGCCTTGGTACACAACAAATCGGGTAGGGAGGTCGGTACATATCGAATCTTGTAGCCAAGCGCTTCGCGGTGCCAGCCTGCAAGCCGCGTTTCCCCGCGGCCCCCGCTGGCAATCTCGATACTTACCGCTGGTTCGACCTGCCCAACCGTTTCGTCACTTTGCGATAACCCCAGTAGCCAGTCGACGCTGACAGATTCTGCCGCCGCAATTCCGTATAGCGTCTCTGCCCTTGGCAATCGGGTAGCATCCTGCTCCAGAAACTGACTCAGCGCCGACCGGTCGAGCCCGCAGTGCTGGGCAAATGCGGACAGGCTGGTTCCCCGCCGCTCGATCAGTTCGGTCAGTCTTCTCTGAAATTGACTGACGATTTCAGCTTTCTTCGCCATCCGCCCACGCTGCTACAATTCACAACAAAACGCCAATTTTGTTGTGATATCACAAATATGAAGAAAATATACCACGAATTGTGTGTGAATGTGTGTTTTGTAACGTTGTCGCTGCGGAAAAATTGCCTCAACTTCAGCATAACTGGAGAATACGTATGCTGAATTACCTGCCAACCCGCATCGAGTGGCCAACTTTATTTCTAATCATCGCCTGTTATGTCGCCTGGTTTTCGCTCGCATTTGCCGGCGCCGTTCTAAATCCCGTTCTGTGGATTTTTGCGATGGGTGTCCTGACCACGCTCTACTGGTCTCTCATGCACGAGGCGGTCCACAATCACCCGACCGACCGGGACTGGATCAACCGCCTGACACTTACCATCCCGATAGGCTTTGTATTTCCCTATGGCAGATTTCGCGACGGACATCTGCGTCACCACGCGACCGGTGAACTGACAGATCCGTTTGACGATCCGGAAAGCTTCTACCTGTCGCCCAAGTGCTGGAAGAATCTGAGCAAGCCGATCAAGCTGCTGCTTCGCTTCAACAATTCCCTTTTTGGCCGGATGCTGATCGGACCGGCCATTGCGATATGGCGCATGTTTGCCTTTGACTACGTCCGGCTGACAGATGCTGAAACGACGCGGAAGGAACGCATCTTCATTCTTGGGGAATGGTGCCTCCATGTCGTGCTCGTCGGCACGCTTGCCTTGATCCTCATGCGCTATTCAGCGGTACCGCTCTGGCAGTTCATAGCTGCTGCCTATGTCGGTATCTCAATTCTGCAAATTCGGACGTTTCCGGAACATCAGGCCAGTGATTTGGCAGGAGAAAGAACCGTCATTATCGAGGATAACGGACCGCTGGCATTCCTGTTCCTCTACAACAACCTTCATGTCGTCCACCACACCCGCCCCGGACTTGCCTGGTATCGGCTCCCCGGGTTTTACAAGCGGCATCGCGACCAGTTCATCCGGCGCAATAACGGTTATGTCTATTCATCCTATTGGCAGGTCCTGCGCCAATATTTCCTGAGCGCCAAGGAACCGGTTCCCCATCCCGGCCTGCATTGATTGGCAGCTTCCTTGATCGCTTCGCTTCCCATGTATGACTGGCCGGAAGTCCGGCCAAGCTGGGATCGTCTATGGGCACTCGCACGTAACATTCTGAGGGCGCGCGATATTCCGGCGCCTGAGAGGCTGACCCATGTCGAGGATTACCAGCCGATCTGGACCAGCCTGGAACTCGTTGTGGGGCAAACCTGCGGCTGGCCATTTATCTCGCGCCTCAGCGATCAGGTCATGCCCTTTGCCAGGTTCGATTTTGCCCTGCCCGATCTTGCACCGGGGCAGTATCAGAGCGTTTTTCTGGCCCGCGAGCCCCACAGATTTGAAGCCTTGTCGGAAATCGGTAAATGGATCAGGGCAGAAGCATCCGTCATTGCGGTCAATGATCTGAACTCCCAAAGCGGCTATCGGGTGCTTGGTGAGTGTTTCAATCAAGTATATGAAATCCCGCAGGAAGGTCTTGTCCTGAGCGGCAGTCACCGAAACTCCATTCAAATGTTGGCTTCCGGTCAAGCCGATCTATGCGCAGTCGATGCGGTCTCCTGGCGCTTGGCGCTCGCCCATGAGCCCGCTGCACAAGAGGTCCATATCGCTGGGCGATCAAACCCGATACCCGGCCTGCCATTGATCACCGCAAGAGGATTGGGCATCGATCCGCAAGAACTTAATACGGCGCTTAGATTCGCAATCGACGAACTGCAGGCCGACGATCGGGAATGTCTAGGCCTGCATGGTTTGGTCCTGGCAACTGAGCAAGATTACCAAATCCTGCTTGAATCCCCTTACGACAAATTCAGCCTTGCCGCCTGAACAACCGGTTTATTCCCAATCCAGAACCACCTTGCCGGAATTGCCCGACCGCATGGCCTCGAACCCCGCTTCGTAATCGTCAATTGCCATTCTGTGCGTGATGATTTTTGTCAGATCGAGGCCGCCCTGTACAAAGGCGATCATCTTGTACCAGCTGTCATACATCTCGCGGCCGTAAATGCCCTTCAGCGTCAGCATCTTGAAAATCACCTGGTTCCAGTCGATTGCGAAGTCTGACGGCGGAATGCCCAGGATCGCGACCTTGCCGCCATTGTTCATCGCTTCCAGCATGTCCTGGAAAGCCTGCACCGCGCCGGACATTTCCAACCCGATATCAAAGCCCTCATACATGCCGATGCGGGCCATGACCTGCTGCAGGGTCTCGTCCTTGGGATTGACCGTATGTTGCACACCTGCCTTGGCTGCCAGTTCAAGCCGGGACTGGTTGATGTCGGTGATGACAACCTTCCTTGCGCCGGCGCGCCGCGCCACCAGAGCCGCCATGATCCCGATCGGTCCTGCCCCGGTCACCAGCACATCTTCCCCCACCATGTCGAAGGAAAGCGCGGTATGAACCGCATTGCCGAACGGGTCGAAGATAGCCGCGATCTCGTCCGGTACATCTTCGGGAATGGGAACGACATTCGATTCCGGGATGCATAGATATTCGCCGAAGGCACCTGGCCGGTTGACCCCGACCCCGAGCGTATTACGGCATAATTGGCCGCGTCCCGCCCGGCAATTCCGGCATTTGCCGCAAACGATATGCCCTTCGCCGGAGACCCTGATGCCGACCTTGTATCGGCTGGCGCTGGCACCGTTCTCCGCAACCGTACCGACAAACTCATGGCCAACGACCATCGGGACCGGAATCGTCTTTGCCGCCCAATCATCCCAATTGTAGATGTGTACGTCAGTACCGCAGATTGCCGTCTTGCGGACCTTGATCAAAACATCATTTGGCCCGGGCTCGGGAACCGGCACCTGTTCCATCCAGATACCCGGTTCTGCTTTGGCCTTGACCAGCGCCTTCATCATGTTCGACATAAGACCCCCTAGATCACGCCCAGCTCTTTGCCGGTTTCCCGGAATGCTTCCACCGCGCGGTCAACATCCTGTTGGTCATGGGCTGCCGACATCTGCGTACGAATGCGTGCCTGGCCCTTTGGCACCACCGGGAAAGAAAATCCAGTGACATAGATCCCGCGCCCCAGCATTTTGGTTGCCATCTCACCTGCCAGACTTGCTTCGCCGAGCATTACCGGAATGATCGGGTGATCTGCCCCGGCAAGCCAGAAGCCCAGCTTTTCCATCGATGAGCGGAAGTGCGCGGCATTATCCCATAGCCGCTTCCGCAATTTCGACCCGTCTTCCAGAATATCGAATACTTTCAGCGAGGCTGCGGCGATGACCGGCGCAAGCGTGTTGGAAAACAGATAGGGCCGCGATCGCTGCCGCAACCAGGTAACGATTTGCGCACTCGCGCTTGTATAGCCACCGGAGGCCCCGCCAAGTGCTTTGCCCAGCGTTCCGGTAATGATATCCACCCGGCCCTCGACACCGCAATGTTCAACCGAACCTCTTCCGTTTGGGCCGAGAAAGCCAACCGCATGGGAGTCATCGACCAGCACCATTGCGTCATGACGTTCTGCGAGGTCGCAAATGGCGGGAAGGTTCGCGATGATCCCATCCATTGAAAACACCCCATCGGTGGCAATCAACCGAAAACGGGCATCCGCGGCTTCTTTGAGACAGTTCTCCAGTTCCGCCATATCGTTGTTTGCATAGCGGTAACGCTTTGCCTTGCACAGCCTCACCCCATCAATGATGGAGGCATGGTTCAAGGCATCGGAAATGATCGCGTCTTCTTCGCTCAGAAGGGTCTCGAACAAACCGGTATTGGCATCAAAACAGGAGGAATAGAGGATCGTGTCTTCCATTCCGAGAAAGGTGGAAATCCTGGCTTCAAGCTGCTTGTGCTCCTCCTGGGTACCGCAGATGAATCTCACCGACGCCATGCCGTAACCATAGCGGTCGATGGCAGCTTTCGCTGCCTGTTTCAATTCTTCGCTATCCGCCAGACCCAGATAGTTGTTTGCACAGAAATTCAGAACCTGCGTGCCGCTGTCCAGCTCGATTTCGCCGGATTGGCGGGAGGTTATTACCCGCTCCGGCTTGAAAAGCCCGGCACTTTTCAGTTCGCTAATCTCGGTTTCAAGATGCTCATTGAAACGGTTTTTCGCCACCGGAAACTCCTTGTAAATATGCGGTCCAACCGCCATTTTGCCGGTCAGTTTTGTCTAGGGTCAGGACTCATTAAATTGCTCGATATGGTAGGAGCAAATTTATGCGGATACAAGAAGTAGATGCGCCGGAAACCGTCTGGTTTTCAAGCATTTACGACGATGTAGCCCGTGCAAATTTGCCCTATCCGAAGGACGCCTCGATCTGTCTTCGAACTCCCGCGTCAAAGCTTTCGACCGGGAAACCAACCCGCTCTTCAAGCTATTCCTTGTATTTCTCGTCATATCGAGCGCCATTTCGTGCAATTTAGTGGGGCCTGACCCTAATTGCCGCGCAAGGCAACACAAAAATTGATATGCGCTCCCTTCTACATGATCTTGTGCTGTGCAAAACTGTCTATCTTTAGGGGCATAGGCTGCCCGATTGATATTTTTAGTTATAACGAGTTTGGCCATGGCAAATGTGGTTTTTACGGCAAATCTGAAGCGCCATGTCGACTGTCCGCAAACCGACGCGCCAGGCGGCACGGTCGCCGAGGTGCTGAATGTGGTCTTCGCGCAAAACGAGACATTGCGCGGCTATGTGCTCGACGAGCAGGGCGGGCTCCGAAAGCATATGGGAATAATTATTGATGGTACCGTAATCGGTGACAGAACCACGCTGAGCGACCCGGTAGGTCCGAATAGTCAGATTTATGTTTTGCAGGCCCTTTCGGGCGGATAAATTTCATTGGGAGGTTGTTATGGCGGGAAAACTGCTGGTTTCAACGCGGAAAGGTCTGTTCACGATAGAAGACAAGTCGGGATGGCAGATCACCGACACCGCTTTCCTGGGCGACAATGTCAGCCTGGCGCTGCACGACACCCGCAACGGCTATCAATATGCAGCCCTTGATCATGGACATTTTGGGGTAAAACTACATCGCAGAAAGCCGGGCGAGGACTGGACAGAAATTGCCACGCCGGCCTACCCGCCGAAACCCGAAGACCTCGTCGAGGTCGATGGTTGGGGAAAGGAACTGCCCTGGACCGTCATGCGCGTTTGGGCATTGGAAGCCGGCGGCGCCGATCAGCCCGGCCTGCTTTGGTGCGGTACAATTCCCGGCGCCCTCTTCGTTTCCCGTGATCACGGCGACAGCTGGGAGTGGGTCAGGAGCCTCTGGGATCATCCCTCACGAAAGAGATGGTTCGGTGGTGGGGCAGACTGGCCGGGCATCCATTCGGTTTGTGTAGACCCGCGCGATTCCAATACGGTTCGCCTCGGTGTGTCCTGCGGCGGGGTCTGGCGAACGACCGATTGCGGAAAAAGCTGGGATCTGACCGCCAATGGCATGCGGGCAGAATTCATGCCGCCGGATCAGGCTGGCGATCCGGAAATACAGGATCCGCATTTCCTGGCTCAATGCCGTAATGAGCCGGACCGGCTCTGGGTGCAGCACCACAATGGAATTTTCCGATCCGACGATGCGGCTGAAAACTGGACCGAGATTGAGGATGTCAAACCGTCCGGCTTCGGGTTCCCGGTCGTCGTCCACCCCGACGACGGGGACACGGCCTGGTTTGTGCCGGGTATCAAGGATGAAAAGCGCTATCCGGTCGATGCCAGCCTTGTCGTGACCCGTACCCGTGATGGCGGCAAGACTTTTGATATCCTGCACGAAGGCCTGCCGCAAAAACATGCTTATGACGTGGTCTTGCGCCATGCGCTATCAATTGATGAAACCGGCGATTGCCTGGCCTTCGGATCGACGACAGGCAGCCTTTGGGCCAGCAGGAACCAGGGTGAAAACTGGACAGAAATCTCCCACACCTTGCCGCCGGTCTATGCGGTTCGGTGGTGCTGAGAGCAATCTTTGGCGTGGAAGAAAAAACGCCGCCCCGAATCTGGGGCGGCGTAATCGATGGAAGATTTATGGATTTCCTGCAGGTTGCTGCATCTTTTCCATCACCTGATCGAGCGAGAAACTCGCAGCCTTCTGCCTTGGCGGAAATTCCTGGAATGTTGCAAGGAAATCGCCGACATATGCCTGCGCCGGCACCAGCAAATAGGCACGATCAAGCAACCAGTCGTAATACGTATTTGACGTCCGATAGCTACGTTCGTAGGGGTCCCGCCGAAGATTGATGATCAACGGTACGCGCAATGGTGTCCATGGCTCTATCCAAGCCCGTAACGTCTGATATGCCTTTTGCTCGAGAAAGATCATTTTCCAGTCATTGTACCGAAGCGCTGTCAGGTCACCGTCATCGGAGAAGTAGAAAATCTCGCGGCGTGGGGTTTCCTGGGTCTCGCCTGTCAGGAATGGCAGGAAGTTGTAGCCATCCAGATGAACCTTGTATTCCCTGCCAATGGCCTGAACACCGCCCTGTTTGAGTTGCTCCTTGATATCAGGATTGCCTGCTGCGGCCAGATAGGTTGGTAACCAATCCATGTGATGCATGATTTCATTTGAAACTGAGCCGGCTTCAATGTTTCCGGGCCATCGCACCATGGAGGGAACGCGCCATCCACCTTCCCAATTGGTGTTTTTCTCGCCAAAGAACGGTGTCGCCGCAGCATCTGGCCAGGTGTTGTAGTGCGGACCATTATCGGTTGAATAATGGACGATGGTATTGTCTGTGATGCCCAGCTCGTCCAACACGTCGAGCAGCTGCCCGACATGCAGGTCATGCTCAATCATTCCGGCTGAATATTCATCGACATGCTTGCCGGCAAGCTCGTCTGCCTGTGTCCGCATTTCGGGCTTCACATGGGTGCGGAAGTGCATGCGCGTGCCATTCCACCACACATAAAACGGCTGGCCCTGTTCATGGGCGCGCTTGATGAAATCGATCGCCGCAGCGACTGTTTCTTCATCCACCGTTTCCATGCGCTTTTTGGTCAACGGGCCGGTATCTTCGATTGAACCGTCGGCCGCTGACTTGATCACGCCACGCGGACCAAAACGTTCGCGGAAGGCAGGATCTTGCGGATAATCCTCGTTTTCCGGCTCTTCTTCGGCGTTCAGGTGATAGAGATTACCGAAGAATTCATCAAAGCCATGGTTCGTCGGCAGATGTTCGTCCTTGTCGCCAAGATGGTTCTTGCCGAACTGGCCGGTTACATAGCCTTCAGCCTTCAACAGGCCGGCAATGGTTGGATCTTCTTCCTGCATGCCAAGCTCTGCGCCGGGAAGCCCGACTTTCGACAGGCCGGTGCGAAACACGCTCTGCCCCATAATGTAGGAGGAACGTCCCGCGGTGCAGGATTGTTCGCCGTAATAGTCGGTAAAGATCATGCCTTCATTGGCGATCCGGTCGATATTGGGTGTACGGTAACCCATCAATCCCATCGTATAGGCGCTGATGTTGGATTGACCGACATCATCGCCCCAGATGACCAGGATATTGGGCTTGTCAGCCTGGGCATATGCAATACCAGGCAAAATCAGCATGACCGCCGCCAATAGCAGCGCTCGCCATACAGACTGTATTCGCAATAATACTCTATCTACTGTTGTTAACATGGGATCTCCTTGGGGTGAGAACAGACCGATATCCGTTGCGGAATATCAACCCCGCCATGTCACCTCATTTTTGTCGGAAAGCCAAGTGCTTTTGTAAGCGCTTTCATCATGATTTCCGTTTTTTTATGAAGAGGCATTCGGATAGGAGCCGCGCCAATACCCGTTCCGACCGTCACGGCTACACGTGTTTAAAGCGTCAAACTATCTCGAATACAGGGAATGGGCGGAATAATGATGGTACGGTTGGGTGGATTTGAACCACCGGCCTCTGGAGCCACAATCCAGCGCTCTAACCAACTGAGCTACAACCGCATGGGCTTGATCAGCATTAATCTGATCCTGATGAGTGGCGGGATACCGCCAAGTGCCCGATAATGCAATAGCCCCGCTGCCGATTGCAATTGCTTAGACAAAATAAAAGCCGGGACCGCGAGGTCTCGGCTTTAGGTTGATCCCTTAGATGGAGCAATGTCAGATATTGCTCCATAGATGTTATTCGCTGGTTAGGCTTTTTTTGGCGTGGCCGCCTCTACTGCTTTCTCGGCCACTTTTTCCGCAACCGCCTTTACAGGTGCGGTTGATTCTTCAGAAACCTTAGCAGTCAGTTCCTGTGCTTCCTTGGTTTGTGCGGAGAGCACTTCGAAGCTGTTGCGAAAGAATTCGCTCTGCAGTTCCATCAGTTCGGAAACCGATTTGATTGCAGAAAGCTTCTCCATATAGGTGATGCTGGCTTCGGTATTGGCCTTTGTATTTTCAATGGCCTTTGAGGAAAGCGCAATCGCACCTTCGCGAGCAGCTTCAAACGCCTGTTTGGCAGATTCGGTCGCTTCTTCTGCAGCAACCTTGAACTGCTCATAGGCTTCTGCATTCTGGGCAACAGCCTTTTCGGCTGCTTCACGGAATGAACCGGACATTTTGGCAACGTCGAATTCGGGGAACTCGAAGCCGGTTGCGGGTTTCTTTGCTGTTGTCACAATACTTCTCCTGGCGATGATGGTCGAATAGTGAATTTCTGCAGGGCGTCATGCTCTCCGCCCTTATGCAGAGGGTATATATGGGCTTTTATTGTGCATTGCAACATTTTTTTGCACTGCACAATAAAATATATTTCCAGGAATGGGACAATTGGGGGCAGGAATTAACCTTGGAATGAAATTACCGGCTGGTTTTAGGGGATTTTCTGGACCACGGTGCTGGTCCAAGGTATTAAAATTTCGTTAACAAGGTAGTCGGCAATTTTTGGAGATCTGGATCATGAACAAACGCTGTTTGCGAGTTGATACGCAAAACAGACATTGTTCTGCACGATACCGGTAGTTTGTAATGGTTCAGGCAAATCAGACCTTTTTGGAATTGATGGCCCAGCCTCGATTGGGAAAATTGATGCTGTCGCGCGAGGTTGCCATTCTGTTCAGCGCAGATATGGCGCAGGTCCTGTGGGCAAATATGTCCGGTCTGTACATGCTTGGCGTAAAGGAATTCGCGACATTGCCCGGTACTGGCGCCTTGCCGCAACAAACCTTTATTCGCCAACTCGCAGGTGCTGCGCGTCAGGTTGGTCACGATCAGGCACTGGTTCGTGGTTTCCGGATTCCGCGCGGGACGAAGTCCGAATTTGTACAATGCGAGCTCAGCCAATATCCATTGTCAGACGGCAGAAGCGCGATATTGCTGACCTGCGATGATGAGGTCCTGCAGCCAACAGTGCCTGAGCACGAATTCGCTGCGCTTATTGTTCAATCATTGGCCGGAATTGCCGATAATGTCGCAATTGTCGATGAATTTGGGCTTGTGGTTGGCGCAAGCGATGGTTTTCAGGCGATCGAATTCTCGGCAGACGACCTTCCCGTTCTGGTGCGCGATGCACTTGCAGTAGGTGAGCAGACAACGGACAAGATCGTTGCTACTTCGGACAATCACCAGATAGGGGTAAGAATAATCAATCTTAGTGGTCAGACGCCACGCCTGATGTTCATCTGCGAAAGACAGGAAGTCTTGTCCAGAACATCACCCGAAAAACCTGAACCAACGCAGGATTCAGATATTGAAGCTGGATTGACCCGGCCAACAGCCCAAACGCCGCCAGCCCAGTCCGATCAGGGTTCTCCAGACAGTTCGTTAGTTGAACGGGATACGCAACCCACCGCGGTCAGGAGCCTTTTGGATCGTTGGTATACCCGCCAAAACAGCCTGGATCTGCCGACAACCGACACAGACAGTCAGGACAACTGGGAGCGGCCTTCTCTCTCGAATGAAGTCCAGGCTGAACAGAAAACTCCTGAAAAATCGGAGCCAAACTGCCAGCCCGAGCCGCAGGAAGACGAAATACCTGACAAAGACATTGCAGATTCATCCGAGCCGGTTGCCGCCGATGTTGACTCCAACAAGGATCAGGACACGCCGATTCCGCCAATCGAAACAACCGATGATGTGGATAAATCTGGCCGGGATATTTCAGAAACCAGCCTGCCGGAACCGGAACTGCCATTCCATTACAATGCAACCGGGGAAGCCATCCGCTTTGCCTGGAAAATTGACGCTGACGGCGTGTTTCGCACCGTCTCGCCGGAACTGGCGCAGACCGTCGGGCCGAATGCGGCTGATATTATCGGTCGTAATTGGCGTGAAGTTGCGACCGTTTTCGGTTTCGACCGGTCAGGCGAAATTGCTCAGATGCTTGAGAGACGGGATACCTGGTCCGGAAAAACTGTAATGTGGCCAGTTCAGGGTACGGATCTTGTTGTGCCGATTGATCTGGCAGCACTGCCGGCCTTTGACCAGGATCGCGAATTTGACGGCTTTCGTGGATTTGGGATCATCCGCACAGCCGATGCCACTGTCGACTATGATGAAATAGGCCGCGCGCTTGTTGGAGGAACGCAGCCTGAGAATGGTGTTCCGGCTGACGAAGAAAATGATGAAAACGCTATTGAGATAGAAAATCACGATGTGGTCCGCAAACAGCGGCTATCTGTTGAAGATGAAACCGCGCCCGACGACGACCTCGAAATCGAGGATGATGACACAGAAGGCAATAAGCCCGCCATAGACGATGAGCCTGCGACGGAGGATGCGCGGGGGAATGGCGCAACTATCGTCGATATGAGCTCGATCCGAAATCGCGATCGGGAAAAGGCAGCTTCGACCGACGAACATCTGACCGGCAAGGAAGAGCGCGCCTTTCAGGAGATAGGTGAAAAGCTTGGTTCCGACGCAGACTTTGAGCCGTCGGAAGACAGCAACAAGGTTGCAAACAGGAATGTGCCGGATGAACAGCTGGACACGCCCGAAGAGCCGGACGTAGCAGAGCTTGCAAGCAAGATGGTTTCGACCCTGCAAAAGGTCGATACGGAAGACCATGACATTCCGCGCCAATGCGAAATCCTGCAGCAATTGCCGGTACCCGTTCTGGTCTATCGAAATGACGAACTTCTGTTTGCCAATAATGAACTGCTGAACATCACAGGTTACGCATCACTGGAAAATATTGCAGCTGCCGGCGGAATTGAGACTCTGATTTCTGCCCGTAAGATCGGAGAGGGCGAGAATCCGGTCATGACGCTGACCCGTCGGGATGGAACATCCCTGCGCGTTAATCCGCTTCTGCAAACCGTTCCCTGGGACGACGAAAAGGCACTTCTGCTCACATTCAGAAAATCTGAAGCCGTAGATACCGTTGAAAAGGCGGCAATTGACATTGTTCGTGTAAGCGAACTTGAGAACATTCTCGATACCGCCACTGACGGCATCATCATTGCAGACCAGCAAGGTGAAATAGAATCGCTCAATGCTTCCGGTGAAGCGCTTTTCGGCATGAGCTTTGATGACGCGAAGGGAAAACAGCTAAGCGAGATATTTGCCCAGGAAAGCCAGCAGACGATTGAGGATTATATCGCCGAAATTTCGCAGCCGGGCGTTGCGGGAATTTTGAATGACGGTCGTGAGGTAATTGGCAAGGAGGTCAATGGTGGCCTGATTCCGCTATTTGTCACAATTGGAAAACTTGGCGAATCCGAGAAATACTGCGTCGTCCTGCGTGACATCACACAGTGGAAAAAGGCGGAGGAAGAACTCGTCACCGCAAAACGTGAAGCGGAAAATGCCAATGATCAGAAAACCGAGTTTCTGGCTCGCGTCAGCCACGAAATAAGAACACCGCTCAATGCGATTATCGGTTTCTCCGACGTGATGATCGAGGAACGGTTTGGCCCGATCGGCAATGACCGTTACCGTGAATATCTGCGCGACATCAATCGTTCCGGCGTCCATGTTCTCGATCTGATCAATGACCTGCTGGATATTTCAAAGATCGAGGCAGGCAAGATGGAACTCAATTACGAGGCCGTCGATCTCAACCAGCTTGTCTCGCAAACCGTGGCGCTTCTGCAACCGCAGGCCAATGGCGAGCGCATCATAATTCGTACCTCGCTGTCGCGCGCCGTACCAAAAGTTGTTGCCGATGTTCGCTCGGTTCGTCAGGTCATCCTCAATCTGGTTTCAAACGCCATTAAGTTCACCGAGCCCAATGGCCAGGTGATTGTTTCGACAGTCTATGAAGGAAATGGCGAAGTGGGCTTGAGGGTTCGCGATACCGGCCGTGGCATGTCGCCTGCCGAAATCGAACATGCGATGAAACCTTTCAGCCAGATCAATGTCATGGATGACCAGCGGGGCCGGGGCACCGGTTTGGGACTGCCGCTGACCAAGGCACTGGTAGAGGCCAATCGGGCTTATTTTGATCTCGAGAGCAAGCCAGGCGAAGGCACGATTGCCCATGTGCATTTTCCGACCCAGCGCGTCCTGGCTGATTGAATTCTCCTCAGCCGATACTTGACCCGGCTGGTTTGTCCATTCATAGCCAGCTGCGATGAACCGTTCTCAGGATATAAGATTGCGAACAAGCCAATCTCCGCGCGCAACCATGTTTGCGTCTATTCTGATTTGCGCCATCGCCCTTATTCCGTTTTTTGCGTTACTGTTACTGGCCTTTGGCGATAGCCGTGATGTCTGGCTACATCTTGTCACAAATGTCCTGCCGCGCTCGCTTTCGACAACGCTGCTGCTGATGGCAGGCGTAGGGCTGTTGTCTTCGGCAATGGGTGTCGGTGCAGCCTGGCTGGTAAGCCGATATGAATTTTTTGGCCGCAGGACACTGCAATGGGCACTGGTTCTACCGCTTGCGGTTCCGACCTATATTTCAGCCTATTGTTTTACCGAACTGATGGATTTCACCGGGCCGATACAGACATTCGTTCGTTTCTCGGGAGGCTATTCCTCGCCGGCCGACTATTGGTTTCCCGACATTCGCTCGCTGGGCGGTGCGATATTCATCATGTCGATCGTGCTCTACCCATATGTTTATCTCACCAGCCGCATCGTCTTCGAGATGCAAGCAAGCTCGATATTGGAGGCAAGCCGTGTTTTGGGCGCCGGTGCCTGGCGCATGTTTTTCCGCATCGGTCTCCCGCTAGCTCGTCCGGCTGTCGCCGCCGGCGCCATGCTCGCAATACTAGAAGCCCTGAATGATATCGGTGCGGTGGAAATCCTGGGCGTGCAGACCCTGACATTTTCCATCTTCGACACCTGGCTCAATCGTTCAAGCCTGGCCGGCGCAGCACAAATCGCATGGCTCATGCTCATTGTCGTTGCCATTGTCATTGCCATGGAACGACGGGGCCGCGGCGGTCGTCTGTATGAATATAAACAGTCAGGTGCCTCGACCTTGAGCAGGGTGCGCGCAAAGCCGCTTCACGCTGCCGCCTTTTGTCTTCTGTGTCTTGCACCGATTGTTGTCGGCTTCATTGTCCCGGCGGCATTGCTGTTTGGCTTTGCGTTTCGGCGAACCGAACAGTTGTCAGATCCGGAACTGTTCGCCGCCGCGACAAATAGCGTAACCGTTTCACTTTCAGCAGCGATCGTAACCGTGTTGGCGGCATTCATGCTGATAACCATGACCCGGCGCCATCGTGGCAAGCTGACCGGCTTTCTGACGCGGCTCGCCGCACTTGGATATGCAGTACCCGGTTCGGTTTTGGCGATTGGCTCCCTTTATGCATTCACCACATTTGACAACTGGATTGATGCTTCAATGCGGTCTCTGTTTGGAATATCAACCGGCCTGGTGGTCTCAGGCAGCGCGGCGATAATTGTCTATGCCTGTTCGGTCAGGTTCCTTGCCGTTGCCTACGGTAGCCTGGAAGCCGGCTATTCGCGCATATCAAGCCACATGCCGATGGCGGCGCGCACACTTGGCAGAAGCGCAAACCAGGCGATGATCGCCATCGAGTTACCGCTGATGAAAAAGGCAATTCTGACCGCCCTACTATTGGTCTTTGTCGAGACAATGAAGGAACTGTCTGCAACCGTATTGCTGCGGCCGTTTAATTTTCCAACACTTGCAACCTATATCTACGAACGGGCTTCCCTTGCCCGGTTTGAAGACGCCGCAATTGCCGCTCTGGCTATCGTTGCAATTGGTCTCGTGCCGCTTTTGATACTGAACAAGATCCAGTCTGCAGTGCCGGTTTCGAGAATGCGGCCTGAACAAAAAAATGCGGGCGCTGGGCCCGCATTGAGTTAGTTTTGTGGAGCGAACAAAGTTCTCGTATGAAATCTAAACCTCTAACTGCTGGCACTGCCTGATCTGCCATCTGGTCCCGGCAGACACGAAATGCCCGTCTTTGTTGCACCGATAATGGCGCTGCAATCCTTTACAAATCCTTACTGGCAAACAATAAAATTGATGAAATAGTAAGCTTTAAGAATTCAAGGTTAATAACCCTGCAAGAATTTGTTAGCCATGTTGCATAAGGAATATTTAATTTTTCGAAATTTTGCCGGCTAAATAACGATTGGTTCCTTGTTTTTGGGGTCCGCTGGGCGAATTGTAACACGAAAATTCATCCGATTTCCCGATTATCGGGTTCAAAACTGCAATTAATTGCGGATCATGTGAAAATAAACCCATCTTGGCCGTGGTCAATCATCATGCTGGGGTGTTATATGAATCAAGGGTTCTGGCTTTGATTCTATTGTACTTTCGCGGCGAATTTGCCAGAACAGGAGGATGTTCACACCAGCGGTTCCGGCAGCTCGAGCAGACGACCATGCAGGGCAAGGGGCAGTTCGGCCAGAGTAAATCAGTACCGGATTGCGACTTATCCGTCCGGACGAAATGAGGGGTCATGAAGCGCTTTATCATCAGCGCTGCAATTGTAATCGCCAGCATCGCCGGGCTGATTGCCGCATTGCCGTATTTTGTGTCTTCCGATGCGGTTCGCGAGCAAATCCTCAAACAGGCAGTCCAGGTTACCGGCCGTGAGATGTCCTTTCGCGAAGCGCCGCGGGTCTTGTTCAATCCGTTTCTCGGAATTGAGATCAATAGCGTCATCTTTGAGGATCCATTTGCCGGCCCAGATGATCCGCCATTGCTTCAAATGGACCACCTCCGAGGTCAGCTGGATCTGTTTTCCGCAATATTTGGCCGCGCCGAGATAAAGCTGTTTCAGTTTATCCGCCCGAAGTTCAATTTCCGGATCTATGAGAACGGAGATGTAGGATGGCATTTCCCTGAGGGCCAGGTCTGGGATGTTCTGGAAAAGGCTCGTGACCAGGGCACAGCGCAGGAAGGCGAAGCGGTCACCGAAGTTGCTGAACTGCCCGTCGTCAAACTCGGTGAATTCGAGATTGTCGATGGCATAATCGAGTTCGAGGATCGAAGCACCCAATCGCGTGAGACGATAACCAACATCAATGCCCGCATCGTATGGCCGGATACAGCCTCACCATTGACCGTCTCCGGTTCAAGCATCTGGCGCGATGAGGCATTTGAATTCACGCTTGCCAGCCAGGAAGCGCTGATGTTGTTCTCCGGCGGCGGTACCGCGCTTGAGTTCATGGCAAATTCCGGGGCATTCACGACGAGCTTTGCCGGAATTGCCAATACGCTGTCCGATCTTCACCTGTCGGGAGACGTTCATTTTGCCTCCCCATCCTTGCGCCGGTTCTTGAACTTTTTGGGCGAGCCGGTTCTTCCGGGTTCAACATTGGCCGAGTTTGAGGCAGCCGGAAAAATGACGGGAACCGTTCGTCAGATTCAGCTGAACGATGCGACGATTTCACTCGACGGAAATCAGGGTAGCGGTGTCCTCCAGATTGCAAGACGCAAACCCGGCAAGGTGCTGATCAATGGCACCCTCGCTTATGACGCCATCGACTTCACACCGTATTTTTCGGCGCTTCGCCAGGAAATCGCCATTGGCAAGAACACCATACCGGCCAGTGATCTGCTACAGCTGGCCGACATGGATTTGCGACTGTCGGCAACCGAAGCGAAGATTGACGAAATCAGCCTGGCCAATTTTGCTGCCTCCCTCAGCGTCCAGGACAACCGGTCGGTATTCAATATTGGCAACGCAAACCTTTTTGGCGGTGTCCTTGTCGGAGAATTTGGATTGGCAGAAAACGGCGCCATCAGCGAATTCAAGGCAAATGCGATTTATTCGGACTTCGATGTGGCACTGGTCAATGCCGCGCTTGGCAGGTCGCAATTGAACCTCCTCGGACGCGGCAAGGCGCAAATCGATATTCAGTCCTCCGGCAGTGCGGCAATTGATCTTGCCAGAAACCTCAAGGGTCAGGTGCAGTTCAAGATATCCGACGGTTTTCTCACCGGAATCGATATGGGTACGTTGCGTAGCACGGTCCTGTCGGCGCAATCCGGATCGGATACACTCGAGCCCGGTGGACAAACCGCCTTTGATTTGCTCGAGGGCAATGTGGCATTCAATAGAAGTTCCTCATGGATTCGCTCGATGCATCTGCATGCACCTGATGTCTCTGCGCAGATTGCAGGACGTTCGGCCCTGGATCTGAGCGCGATCGCGCTTAGACTGCGGATCGGACCGCCTGTGGAGGCTACCGAAAGGCCAGACCAGGAAGACCAGGAATTCAATAATGACACGCTCGTTTTGGTGGGCGGTTCGGTTGACAATCCTATTGTCACCTGGGTTCCCATCATTGCCACGCCGTCGAACTGAACCCTGTATCCCTGCATTAAGGTTGATTTCAGCTAGGGCACGGCAAGAATTGAGTAGTCGAGGGAATCCGACTATGTTCTAATTGAACTAATCGCGGCTAACTTAAGCTGCAGGCCAGACAGGCCCCGAATTCTCCATGAGGCTGAATTGAAACAGTTCTTTGTCACTATTGGAGTTGAAGAGACCGGAAATCCTCGGCACCAGCGGTACCCGACATGCTTCGCCTGTTAACGACGATTGTTAAGATAGCAGTTGCTTCCCTGATTACCGGGGTCATCCTGGCAAAACTCAATCTGTCAGCTGAACAATTGCTGCTTGAACTTGGGCTGACACCGGAACGCGTGATCACAATGCTTGAATCAGGCGCAAAATGGGTAATTCCGAATATTATCCTCGGATCACTCGTTGTCGTTCCGGTTTGGCTGGTCATCTATCTTTTCCGGCCACCGCGCAGCTGACGACCGGAATTTTTCAGTTCACACAGGCGCAATCCGACCTATTTGTCCTTTATGCGGTATAGCTTGTGGCAGGATGCGCAATCAGCCAGTAGCTCGTCATAGACGGCATTGAACGCTTCCACTGTTTGTGGTTTTGCATCGACTCCGGCCTTCGCATCCTTGATGAAATCCACGACTTTGGCTTCGAAATCTGACTTGTCTTCCCAGATTGCTGGATTAGCGCCCTTATGGACCGAACCTTCAGGAAATTTACCCTGAAACGCCAATGCACCAGTATAGGTCATACGCAGCACGGCTTCGGCCAATTCCGGGTCAAACGGTCTTTCGCCCTTGATCATTGGCACAGCTTTGGAAGCGCCGAAGCGGATTGTATCCATTGCCGCCGTTCTTACCTCAACGACATCAGAAGCAATTACCAGTGATGTTGCCAGAAAAAAAACGCCAGCAAACAGTGTTGCAACCGCCATCGGCTGCCTAATTAATTGGCGCATCATGTCCCCCCAAGCTTGGTATGTTATCGCTAACTTATTTGGTTAACCTATGACACTTTTTGCTTACACGTCAAGGCCGCTACAGCCGGAACGTGCAAATTCGTGACTGTTGGTTTGGATAATCCCGCATGATTGGCAAACCGGACATCGGCTTGTCAGCCCCTACTGAAAGTCAAAGACGGACATTCCCGACACCATTTCATCAAGGCCCAATGGGCGGGTTACGGGAGGTTCGGCACGGGAAAAACATCCCTGTCTTTCACAAAGCCGGCAGACCGGTCCGATCGGAATGGGTTTTTGAACCTTGCCTGCCACTGCCTCTCCATAGGTGATGTCTCCGGCAAAGGCGAAATCGCAGCCAAGCAAAATAGCGGTCCTGCGCACAGGTTCGCTATAGCTTGCCTGCGGTCCTTCAAGCGTGCGGGCTATCCCGAGAAACTCGGCACCATCCGGCATCT
Organism: Salaquimonas sp.; assembly: GCA_028289365.1. Lineage (GTDB taxonomy): Bacteria > Pseudomonadota > Alphaproteobacteria > Rhizobiales > Rhizobiaceae > BOKV01. The sequence goes on from JANQQM010000076.1 coordinate 20,429, forward strand.
CGTAATGTTCGACAAAAATTTGTCCGGGTTGATTGAATGCCGAATGTACTGCCAGTTTTGGACACTGGCCACCGAACCGGGCGTGTGGAAAGCCCTGTGTGCCCGCTTGTCTGAAGCGGTTTCCGGCCTGGTCTACTTCCAACATGAAGAATGGCACAACCGTTCTGCCCTGCTTGGCCAATGTGGTAAGCCGGTTGGCCGCTTGTTCGAAGGAAACCCCGAACCGCGATCGAAGAATGTCGACATCATATTTTGCCCGGATCGCTGCATCCAGGAAACTGTCATAAGGCATCATCAGGGCATGGGCGGCATAACGTGCGAGTTCAAAGCGCGCCAGGCGCGCCGCCTCATCCCCGGAAAACCCAAGGGCATCGATCTCTGCCGATATCGCATCGCGCAATTCGAGCAGGCAGGCCTCGGTTGCTATTTCCCGAAGCTGGTCGAAGGGCGATAGTCGTTCAGAGATAAACAGGCGCGACGAGTGCCGGTCATACCGCCGGCGCCAGATCGGCATGGTCTCAAGTGGAAGTAACCTGACGGAAATGTCGTGTTCTTTCTTCAGCCAGTTTCGAAGGGCGGCTCCAAGATCGCGCCCGGGAGACAGGGTCTCGTGAAACCGGGTGACCGCAGTTTCAATTCCCGCATGGTAGTTTGGCCGCGTTTCAAATCGCTCGCGGACTTCGTCAGATGGCAGTTTTGCCGCAGACGTCGCAGTCACATGCCCCTCGCGGGCGAGCACATCTGACAGATCCGACAAACGATCGAGCGATTCCTTGTAGGCGCGGTAGAGCTTCAATATCCCGATCGCGGCATTGGGCGCAGCATCGGCGATCTCGACCAGTTCCTGCGGAGAAGGTATTTCGCCGGCCAGCAACGGGTCTGAGAACACTTCCTTGAGCGCGCCGGCATTTGCTGCCTCTGTTCCCCGCAATTCGTCGAGATCCAGCTTGTAGACCGAAGAAAGCTTGAGGAGCAGCTGTACGGTGAGCGGACGCTGATTGCGCTCGATCAGATTAAGGTAGGAAGGCGAAATCCCGAGTTCGCCCGCCATTGCCGTTTGGGTTAGGTCCATGGAGTGCCGGATACGGCGAATGCGCGGACCTGCAAATATCTTCTGTTCAGCCATTTTTACAACAATTTACAACCTGCATCAGGATTTTCGGTGAAATCTGCTTTTACAATATTTACAGATTTACAAGTCAGTTTTGTAAAATACCAGACAGCGTGACCCGAAACAAGCGCTGATTTACTGAATTTTGCTCGCCAAATTTTGCAGTGCAATGTAAATTCTCTCTATCGAACGATGTCCTCCCGGATTCTTCAAAAGGATCAAAAAGGCTGTCAGATTTTACAAACAAGGAAATGGAATAAAATATGACTGATTTTTACAATCTCGTTCCTTCAGCCCCGCAGGGCCGGTTTGATGGGGTTGAACGACCCTATTCACCGCAGGATGTAAGCCGTTTGCGCGGTTCCATCGAGATCAAGTATTCGCTTGCCGAAATGGGTGCAAACCGGCTGTGGAAACTCCTCCAGGAAGAAGACTATGTAAATTCTCTGGGTGCGCTTTCCGGCAACCAGGCAATGCAGATGGTCAGAGCCGGTCTGAAAGCAATCTATCTCTCCGGTTGGCAGGTTGCTGCTGATGCCAATACGGCTTCAGCCATGTATCCCGACCAGTCGCTTTATCCAGCCAATGCCGGTCCCGAATTGTGCAAGCGCATCAATCGCACCTTGCAGCGCGCTGACCAGATCGAGGTTTCCGAAGGCAAGCATTCAGTAGACACTTGGTTTGCCCCGATTGTGGCCGACGCCGAAGCAGGGTTTGGCGGCCCGCTGAATTCGTTTGAATTGATGAAAGCCTATATCGAGGCAGGCGCGGCTGGCGTTCATTACGAAGACCAGTTGGCATCCGAAAAGAAATGCGGTCATCTCGGCGGCAAGGTTCTTATCCCGACCGGCCAGCATATTCGCAATCTGAATGCGGCAAGGTTGGCTGCCGACGTCATGGGCACGCCGACATTGGTAATCGCCCGCACCGACGCGGAAGCGGCAAAACTGCTGACTTCGGACATTGATGAAAACGACAAGCCATTTGTCGATTATGACAAGGGCCGCACCGCCGAGGGCTTCTACAATGTCCGCAACGGCATGGATCCATGCATCGCCCGCGCGGTACAATATGCACCTTATTGCGACCTGATCTGGTGCGAAACATCAAAACCAGACCTGGAACAGGCCAAGCGCTTTGCCGAAGGTGTGCACAAGCACCATCCGGACCAGATGCTGGCCTATAACTGCTCGCCATCCTTCAACTGGAAGCAGAACCTGGACGACGCGACGATCGCAAAGTTCCAGCGTGAACTCGGCGCGATGGGCTACAAGTTTCAGTTCATCACCCTGGCCGGTTTCCACCAGCTCAATCACGGCATGTTCGAATTGGCGCGCGGCTACAAGGACCGCCAGATGGCAGCCTATTCCGAGCTTCAGGAAGCGGAATTCGGCTCCGAAGTGAACGGCTATACCGCCACCAAGCACCAGCGCGAAGTCGGAACCGGATATTTCGATGCCGTTTCCATGGCGATTTCCGGCGGCCAGTCATCAACCACAGCAATGGGCGAATCCACCGAGAGTGCCCAATTCGTCGAGGCTGCCGAGTAAGCAGTCATCCAGAGGCAAAGGCAGAAAAGGAGTATTCACATGAACGCCCAGCCACCTGTCAAACAACGTACCGAGGAAATGGCCTCGGCAATGAGCACCGATGAACAGGCAGCCATCCGCATGGTTGCAAACGACCTGCACCGGCTCAACCAGTCGGTTATGAAAGCGGTGGAAGCCGGCATCTCGGTCGAACTAATCCGCTCGGCCCGCCATCACTGCGGAAATGGTAATTTCGGTGACCTGCTGACACCGGTCATCGTCAAGACAAGCTAGACGCTTTTTCTCCACAGCCAACTTGCCCGCCGCACGCCAATGCGGCGGGTTTTTTGTTGGGGCGAGACAGTAAATTGTAATGCAGCTACACAATGCATTTTCAGTTGCCCGTTCTCAGATTATGACTGGAGAATGACCAAGGAAGCTGATCAGATCATCGACCTGTATCGCCGGTATGCAGATACATGGGCCAACCTTCGCGGGAAAAACCTGCAGGAGAAAAAATGGCTCGATAAATTCCTGGAACTGCTGCCGGACAATCCGTCAGTTCTCGATATCGGGTGTGGTTCGGGCGATCCCATTGCCCGCTATTTGCTTGAGAACGGCTGTTTGATGACAGGCATCGATTCCGCTCCGGAAATGATCAAGATCGCGGAAGGATATTTTCCAAAGGCCGAGTGGGTGGTCTCGGACATGCGTACCCTGCAACTGGGCAGGAAGTTTCAGGGTATTCTGGCCTGGAACAGCACCTTTCATCTGACGCCGGACGATCAGCGCGGCATGTTTCCTGTTTTCCGGCAGCATGCCGCAAACGGAGCCGCCCTCATGTTCACAAGTGGTCCACGCTATGGCGAGGTAATGGGCGAACTCGAAGGAGAGGCGCTCTATCACGCCAGCCTTGATGGCGATGAATACCGGGAACTGCTCGATCGGCATGGCTTCGAACTCGTCGACAATGTCGTCGAAGACCCGGATTGCGGTCTGCACACAGTCTGGCTTGCCCAGCTCTGTGATGTGGAATGATGCGATTGGCTATTTGTCGATCTTGTAGTGAGACAGGAACATTGCGACGCAGTCTTTCATGACGCCTTCCAGCTTCCGTTTCTCACCAAGCAGGAATTCGGGCCAGAAGAAGAATGACTTCACCAGGCCCAGCAGCTGGTTTGTTGCATATACCGGATCAGCCTTGCGCATGGCACCAGCTTCCATCGCCTCGGCGATAAGCTGCGTGATTGGATAATCATGAGTGGCAAATTCAGCAAAGAACGCCCGCGACCTTTCCAGATCCCGGAGCAACTCGGCATTGACCATGCGGCTCAGGCCCATGGTCTCCTTTTCCGTGATAACCACGACATAACGCTCCAAGGCCTCAACCAGCTGTTCGTCTATTGGTCGATCGGCATCAAAGGCAACGGGGGCCATCACCGAATTTCTCTCGATCATGATCTCGCAAATCGCGTTGAACAGGTCTTCCTTGCTTTCAAAGTGATTGTAGAGGGTGCGGCTCGAAACACCGGCGCGTTTTGCGATTTGAGTGGTCTTGGCTCCCAGATACCCTTGCTCCCGGAACTCTTCGATAGCCGCCTCGATGATATTTTCTCGTTTCTTTTCAGTCAGTTTCACGTGCAGGTACCAGTTTCTTCAAAAAAGTAAAAAAACTTGTTTACTTTTTCAATTTCTCATCCTAAATGTAAACACATCAGTTTACTTTTGCAACGACAGGAAGCAAACAGCCAATGACACAGAACACATACCACGCTGGCAAAAACAAAGTGACCTTCAAATCCTTCGGCGTGGATTTGGCAGGTGATCTTTACCTCCCTGAAGGTTTTGATGAGAACAAGAAATACAAGGCAATCGTGGGTGCCAGCCCGTTCCCGCAGGTCAAAGACCAAATTCCGGCAACCTATGGTCCGGAAATGGCCAAGAGAGGCTTCATCTACCTCGGCTTCGATTACCTGGGCATGGGCGAGTCCCCAGCACTCCCGGGGGAGTTCAAACAGTCGCGCTACATGTTCCGGTTGATTGAAAACACATGGGATGCGGTGTCCTACCTTGGAACCCTTCCCTTTGTTGACGAGATTTTCGGTCTGGGCGTATGCCAGGGCGGCTCGATCATCGCATCGGCTGCTGTGACAGATCATCGGATCAAGAAGATCGCCATGGTTTCCGGCATGATGGCTGCGGATGCGTTCCAATGGTCCCACCGTGACAGGGCCAATCAACTGATCACTGCTTCGACCGCCTCGATGCAGAAGATGTATGAAACCGGCGAGCCGGACTACGTTGCCCCCTTTGGCCTGAACGACGAGATGTCCCGGCAGGATTTCATCGACCTGGGCATCAACCCGATGGCTGGCGAAACCTATGACTATTACGGTCGCGATGGCGCGAAAGGGCCGGTAGCGGTTACAAATTACACCAACATGCATATCGGTGATCAGGTCATGCAGTCTCTGATTTCCATCGGCGAAGCCTATGCCGACAAAATTACGCAGCCTTCTCTGACGATCTACGGCACATCGGCCGTCACGGCGCCATGCTCAACCCAGTTTGTTGAAAAGCTCACGAATGAGCATCAGGAGCTGGCTTTGGATGAGTTCAGCCATGTTGACTTCTACCACAAGCCCGAGGCCGTAAAAGCGTCGACCGATGCTGTGGCAGAGTTCTTCAACAAGTGAACGGATGGGGTAGTGGTCATACAATGACCGCTACCTTCTCTACCAATAAGCATACCTTGGTACACTGTGCAGCATTGGTCACATTTGGCTCTGCGCGGTCTTGCGATGCACCCAACACCGTCAAACACCTTCCACAATCAGCACTTCGGAATCGGCATATGCCTGGCGCAGTTTCGCTGCCGCCTGATATTCCGGCGAGTTGTAACAAGCCAGTGCTAAGTCATAGCTTTCAAATTCGATGACCACATGCCGCTCCCGGGCCGGGCCTTCGACAGGGTCATATTTCCCGCCACGCACCAGGAAGTTCGCGTCGAATTTCTCAAACGCCTTTGCATCCGCTGCAATATATTTCGGATAATTGTCAGGGTCGTTCACCGTGACGTGGACAATCCAGTATCCCTTCGCCATTTCCTGCTCCGCTCAGATTATTTTGCCTGATCCTCAATACTCTTCATCACTGTTTCACTAATCCGGTCGATCGTCTCCCGGGGCAGCCCGTTTTGCCCCATCACCTCGATCCAGCTGTCGAGGTAATGCGCGGGATGATAGACATGGCCATGGCCGATCTTCGTGGTCGTCGCGATCATCATGTCGATCAGCAATTGCACCCCGGTGACTGCGGGATACCAGGCAAATTCCGGCGACACATCGCGTCCGCGCGGCGTACGCATCCATTCCGGTTCGAGTAGAAACGATGTCGTCTCGAAGAAGACAATCGGATCGCTGGCATATTGCAGATACTGGACCCGCATCGGCCCCCAGTCATCGTCCGCAGCAGGCGGATCGGAATACTGGTTTCTGAACCGGAAGTTCTCGCCGTCATGAACAATTGGCAGCCAGGCCGGGCTGCCCTCCTCGCGCCCATCGGTCACAGCATGCCAGATGCTGTTGACGAATGGCGGGCCTGCCCACACCGCGCCATCAATCGGATCCGACATGATCTGCAACAGGCTCGCTGAACGCGATGAATTATGCGCACCCAGGCTGAGACCGAACAGATAGAGTTTCGGCCGTTCATCGGGCGGTAACTCACGCCAATAGCCATAGACCGCATCAAACAGGGCGCGCGCCGAGATCAGGCCGTTATCCGGTTCCACCACCAGCGAGAGCCAGCTTGCCAGATAGGAATATTGCATGCCCACAGTGGCAACATCTCCGCCGCGCAGATATTCCATCGTGTCAAAGGCCGCCGGGTCCATCCATCCTGTCCCGGTCGGCGTGGCAATCACCAATACAGACCGGTCAAAACCGCCTTGCCGGATCAGTTCCTCCAGCGCCATCTGTGCCCGTTCTTCTGCCGTCTCGGCGGACCGCATGCCGACATAGACCCGGATCGGCTTCATCGCCGGCCGCGACGTCACCGCTTCGATCTGTTCTGCGGTCGGCCCAAGTGCCAGATAGTTGCGGCCCGCATGTCCGAGCTTCTCCCATTCGAGTTTCGATTGCTCCCGCCCGGCATCCGTATCGGCGATCTTGACATCGACGATCTCGTCAAGTGCCCGGAAAACATTGTCCAGCCCGTCTAGTGCCGAACGGAATATCAGGCCATTGCCGACTAGCCAGAAGACTGTAAGTGCAATTGTGACCGCTATAACCAGCGATACCCTTGCGGGAACAATTCGCGACATTCTTTTTTGCACGGCCATTCTGGTCAGGTCGAAACTTCGTGAAATTGCCAGACAAATCAGGAAGACCAAAGCCGCAATCAAACTGACGGCAATCGGGCTGCCAGTCTGGATCGGCTCCATGTCCATCAATTCGCGCACCGAATTTTGCCATTCGGATGCGCGATACAGCCAAAGTGCTGCAAAGGCGGCAGCCAAAGTGATCGCGACCGTGGAAATTATGCTGCGAAACCTGCCTTCAATCAGCGGAATTTCGAGAAATTTCCAGAGCACAATGAAGCCGGCACCAAGGCCATAACCAATCAGGAGCGAAATGCCACTGACCGCTCCCTGAATGAGGATGCTGCGCGGGATCAGGGAAGGGGTCAGCGACAGCGCAAAGAATATCAGCCCGACCGTCAATCCGGTCATGGAAAAACGGTCAAATAGCCTCGATTTCCAGACCGCTGATATCACCCTGCTTGCGCCTCTTCTTCTTCCTCGAACTCGGGAATTGGACCGGCATTCATGAAAATTGCCAAGGGCCGTAGCGATGGGATGGATTCAAGCAGAATGATTATCGCCGCCGTCAGTGGCAGTGAGAGAATCGCTCCCGCAATCCCCCAGATTCCTGTCCATACCGCCAGCGAAATGATGATCAATAACGGGCTCATATTCAGGCCCTTTCCCAGCATCCGGGGCTCCACATAATAGCCGATAACGTTCTGCAATAAGATCAGGCTTGCCAGCAGGACCAATGTAGATTCAATCGTCTCATACTGTCCAATCGACACAAATACCGGCAACATCACCGCAAAGAGAGAGCCGACATAGGGGATGTAGTTGAATATCGCGGTTATCAATGCCCAGAAGATCGCATATTCGATGCCGAACAACCACAGCACTAACCAGCATACAATACCGAGAATGACGTTCACCAGCGTCTTGATCGCAATATAAGTACCCACATTGTCGGCAATCCTTCGCAAGACGGTCTGAATGGTTTTTCTGGCCTTTTCGTCCTTGAACGCATAGGCAATCTTCGCATCAAGGTGCCGGCGTTCCGCCAGGAAAAATGCTGCATAGATAAAGATCAGGAAAGCATGTGCGATGGAAACCGACAGCGATCCGAGGCCGAACCGGATCGCTGCATCTAGTTTGATATCTGCAAACAGCGTGCTCTGGATGTTTTGCCAGGTCAGACTCAGTTCGAAATGAAAGAACGCGGCAATCCTGTTTATCAAATCTGAGAACGCATCGAAATAACCGGGTGCGACACGGGCGATCTGCTCAAGATTCCGGGTGAATATGGCCGTAAGGATCAGGATCGCGATAATCGCAACGATCGTCGCCAGCAACATCCTGGCAAACTTCGGCAGATGCTTCCCGACAACCGGAATTGCGCCAATGACAACGGATAGTTGATACATCAGGAACGCCATCAGTGCGCCAAACAGGATTGGCACGATGATACCTCTGCCGATCACCAACACCCATCCGCAGGCGATAACGGTAAGGATGCCGAGACAGACATTTGTCGTCGTGAGTTTGGTATCTGTACTCAATTGTCGTGCGGTCCCTGACCCTGATGCCGAAATTTCCGTGATCGTGAGGGACAACGGCCAATTCGTCAATCGGCTTGATATCAATAAGGAATTTTTCGTGACCCCAGGCCCATTGTCCGTAGCAGAAAGGATGAATATATCTCGATAGTCATCTGCTTCTTCGCGTCCTCAACAGGCTACACATTGGATATCCTTGCCAAATGAAAGATTTTGAAATTAGAAAATCGAATCTGGATGAATTCAAGACCGCCATTTCCTGGGCGCATGCCGAAGGCTGGAATCCCGGTCATGATGATCTGCCGCCGTTTTTTGCAGCCGACAGGAACGGTTTTCTGATGGGGTATCTGAAAGGCGAGCCGATATCCTCGATCTCGGTGGTTCGCTATGATGACAATTACGGCTTTCTGGGATTTTACATTGTCCACCCCGACCATCGAGGCAAGGGATACGGCATTGCAACCTGGAATGCAGGTTTGGCCTATCTCGACGGATGCACGATCGGATTGGACGGTGTTGTCGAGCAGCAGGATAACTACAAGAAGAGCGGCTTCGAGTTTGCCGGGCGAACTATCAGATATGCTGGTGTACCGGACCATGACGGCGCTGCAAGTGGCGTTCATGAGATTAGCCCGGTCGCCGGCACGCATATGGATGCGGTTCTTGAATTTGACGGCAAATGTTTCCCAGCAAACAGATCCGACTTCCTGCATCATTGGCTAAATCCCGGCGATGACAGCCGGAGACATTCCTTCGTGGCCATGCGGGATGGATCGCTTTCTGGATATGCGACTATCCGCAAATGTCAGGAAGGTTACAAGATTGGACCACTTTTTGCCGTTGCGCCAGATGCCGCAAGAAGCCTGTTTAATGCCTGCTGCGCCGTGGCGGAGCCAGGTGCCCAGGTGATCATCGATGTTCCCGAATCGAACACGGAAGCAATCGTCATGGCAAAAGCGCATGGACTTGAACCGGTATTCGAGACGGCGCGCATGTATCGCGGCACGCATCCGCAACTTGAAACGCAACGCATCTTTGGCAGCACGACGCTGGAACTTGGCTAAGTTCTACACCGAGATTTAATGAGCACTATGATTGCGGGCCTGGGCCGGCGTCATGCCGGTCCAACCATGAAAGGCTCGGTAGAAGGAATTCGGATCCCGATAGGCAAGCAGATAGGAAATTTCCTCCACGCTCAATTCTTCCTTGGTCAGATAGTGCAGCGACAGTTCCGAGCGCGTTGCGTCGAGTATGCCTTGGAAAGATTCGCCCTCTGCCTGCAATGCGCGCTGCAGGCTGCGCTTGCTGACGCCCAGCCTTTGACAGACAATTTCCGAGGAAGATAGTCCGCTTGGCAACATCTCGAGCAAGACGTTTTTTACGCGAATGCTCATCTTGGTTTTTTCGTCTCGTTCAGCGAGCTGTCTGCGCAGGTGCTGCTCAAAATCCGCCCACAGATCCTCATTTTCCGAGATCAGCGGCAGATTGGCATCTTCCATCGACAGCACCAGCCGGCATCGCTCAGCCGGGGTAAAGGAGATCCCGGCATGGCGTTCCAGTTCAGCAAGACAATCAGGATTTCCGGGCATTTCCACCGCTAAGGGCACAATATGCTCGGTCGTGAAATTTCGTGTAAGCTCCAGAAAATAAACGATCTCAAACGGTGCCATGGAGTGGGGAATTTCGGCAGTCGGGTCTGCTGACACAAACTGGATCGAGATCGATTCCTCCGTACGCTCGATTAAAAGGCGGATCGGACCAAGCAAGGGCTTGAACAACGCCAGCCGTTCCAGCCCGATCGCGACGGTAGGGCTGCAGGAAAAGGCAAACACCGCCGGTATGAACGGCCCGCGCGCATAGACTTCGCCCAGAAACAAAGCCAGATCGGGCCGCTTGGCTTCTGCGACGACAGCCTCCCATATGGCGTAATATTGATGCGCATCCACGCCGCCATTCTCATGCTTGTCGAAATCGGGCGACAGGCCGGCCCGGCGAAACACCCGTTCATGGGATATTTTCAAGACCGAGCAGAGCTGCACTGCCTTCTTGGCGAGAGGGTAACGGGTTCTGGTATTCACTTTTGTTCTTCCTGCTCACAACATTCGACGCCCATATTGCCGCTCGCCTGACAGGCGTCCAGCGGTTGTTCATCGAATTCATGTCCATGTCGCAAAATGTTATAGCATTGTCACGATCTGCAAGTGAACTATTTCTATTCTAGGACCATATTGCGATCCAGACAGAGAACATGCTCGAGGAGTGTGCCGAATGAGACTTAACGTCAATGGGAATACGCATGAAGTTGATGTCGAGGAGGACATGCCGCTCCTCTGGGTACTGCGCGACGAACTTGGAATAACTGGCCCCAAATATGGCTGCGGTATCGCCCAATGCGGGGCTTGCACGGTCCATGTCGATGGCATGGCGGTTCGGTCCTGCCAGCTTGCCGTTGGCGACGTAGACGGAGAAATCACCACAATTGAGGGTCTGGGGACGCCCGACGCCCTGCACGCTGTCCAGGCAGCCTGGGTGGAACACCAGGTCGCCCAATGCGGCTATTGTCAATCCGGCCAGATCATGGCCGCAGCCGCATTTCTTGACCTAAACGATGATCCATCTGACGAGGAAATTGATCGCGCGATGTCGGCCAATCTCTGCCGCTGCGGCACCTATCCGCGCATTCGCGAAGCGGTCAAAACCGCCGCAGCCAACCTGAGGAGTGCATGATATGGGACGTGTTGCAAAAATTGCCCGCCGTACTTTCCTGGTTGGCGCGGTCGCAATCGCCGGTGGTGTCGCCTTCGGCTATTACATGTATCGCCGACCCGCGAGAAACCCGCTTCTGGACAATCTCGCAGAAGACGAAGTTGCGCTAACCGAATATGTCCGCATCGATGGCGATGGCATCACGCTGATCACACCGCGTACCGATCTGGGGCAGGGCGCTTACTCAATCCAGGCCGCATTGATTGCCGAAGAGCTGGATGTCGAGCTGGACCAGGTAAAGGTTGATCCCGGCCCGCCGAGCCCGGCCTATTACAATACGGCATTATCTGAGGAAGGCGCGCCATTCCGGTCCACCGATGAAGGCTTCATGGCCGAATCCGTTCGCGGAGTGATGGACGCCTTGATGAAATTCATGGGCATGCAGGTGACGGGCGGTTCGACTTCCGTGCCCGACGGCTATCAGAAACTGCGGGTTGCAGGCGCAGTTGCGCGTGAAACCCTCAAACAGGCAGCCTCCCAGAAATCTGGCGTGCCGGTCGAGCAGTTGAAAACTGCGCGTGGTGCGGTGCAATTGCCGGATGGCAGCGAACTTACCTATGTCGAGCTTGCCCCGATTGCCGCCGGAATTGATCCGGTAACCAGAGTGGCATTACGCGAACCTGCTGAATGGCGCCTGATCGGCAAGCCAATGCAGCGCCTGGATATCCTCGCCAAATCCACTGGCACAACGGATTACGGCATCGATTTTCAGATCGACGGCATGGTGCATGCGACCGTCAAGATCAATCCTCATCAAGGCAGCGAGTTGAACGGTTTTGATGCAAGCGCGGCTGAATCCATGCGGGGCGTCAAAGGCATCTACCCGATCAAGGGTGGCGTCGGCGTTGTCGCCGACAATACCTGGCGCGCTATGCAGGCTGCCAATGCGATCACCTTCGATTGGGCACCTGCCAAATATCCCGAGCAAATGGATGGTCACTGGGAAGCACTTGCCAATTCATTCAATGAGGAACAGATCGAAAGCCGCGACCGGGATGATGGCGACGTTGAGATCGGGGTTGCCGAGGGCAACCTTATCGAGGCGGAGTATCGAGTACCTTATGTCGCCCACGCGCCGCTGGAGCCGATCACCGCAATCGTGAAGCTTGAAGATGACCGCGCCGATGTCTGGACAGCCACCCAGATGCCGCGTTTCGTGCAAAACAATGTCGCGAAAATGACCGGCCTGGAAACCGAGAATGTCCACGTCCATGTCCTGATGGCAGGCGGCAGCTTTGGTCATCGGCTTGAGGATGAAGTCGTCAAGCAGGCGGTCGAGATTGCCGGTAATATGAAAGGTACGCCGGTCAAGCTGACCTATAGCCGTGAAGAGGACATGATCCACGATTTTCCCAGACAGATTGCCATGGGGCGCGGACGCGGCAGAGCGAGAGACGGCAAGGTCGATACCTTTGACCTCGGCATTGCAATGCCGTCGGTCATCTCTTCGCAAATGGGACGGCAGGACTTTTCGCTTCCTGGCCCCGATTCCCAGATCGTCGCCGGTGCCTGGGAGCAACCCTTCGCGATCCCCAACTATCGGGTGACCGGGTACCGAGCCCCGGAACTCGCACCGGTCAGTTCCTGGCGCTCGGTTGGCGCATCTTCAAACGCGTTCTTCCACGATTGTTTCCTGGACGAGTTGATCCATGCCGCGGGCGCCGATCCGCTTGAGGAGCGCATCCGGCTCTGCTGGCATGACAATTCCAGAAAGGTCCTCGAAGCGGTTGGCGAAATGTCTGATTGGGGCAGCGATCTGGGCGAAAACCGCGGACGAGGTGTTGCCTTCTGCATGTCGTTTGGCGTTTCCACCGCTGAAGTGGTCGAAGTTACAAATACTGAAGACGGGATCAAGATCGATAAGGTCTACGTTGCCGCAGAAGTCGGCCGTGTGGTCGATCCGATCAATTTCGACAACCTGGTGAAGGGTGGCGTCGTATGGGGCCTCGGTCACGCCATGAATTGCGAGATCACCTATTCCGAAGGCAAAGCCGAACAGACCAACTTCCATGACTTCGAAGGCATGCGGCTTTATCAGTGTCCGGAGATCGAGGTTCGCGGGCTTGAGAATGGTGACAAGATACGCGGCATAGGCGAACCGCCGGTCCCACCGGCAGCACCGGCACTTGCCAACGCGATTTTTGCCACCACCGGCCAGCGTATCCGCGAAATGCCGTTCAACAAACACATAGATTTCGTCTGAGGCCTAAAACATGAAAACCAAGATCTTCGGCCTCATTGTCTTGCTGGCCGCAACAGCAACCGCCATTGCGGCAAACGAGACTTCTGAAGTCACCATGCCTGCGGAGGGTTCCGTAAGTGTCGAGGAAGGACTGGAAGCGTGGTCGCGCGTCTATGAAGTCGCTTCCCATCCGCGCTGCTCAAATTGCCATACCGGAGAGAGCGGTATCCCGATGTGGTCGGGTCCAAGCTATGGCAAGACAAGACCGCACGGCATGAATATCAGTGCCGGGGAAAGCAGGATCGGCGCAGAGTTTGTTACTTGCGGCACCTGCCACATAAAGACTGACAGGGGCAACACGGTTCCCCATGCCGCACCCATGGTAAATATGGACTGGCAATTGGCGCCCGCCGAAGCAGATTGGTTTGGCAAGAGCTCACGTGAAATATGTGAACAGTTGCGTGATCCCGAGCGCAATGGCGGTCGTACCTGGCAGGAACTCGCAGAACATCTCGACCATGACCTTATCCTGCATTGGGCGTGGAACCCCGGCGGCGGTCGCGAACCGGCACCCTATTCCCTGCTTGAGCATATCGACGACGTTCTGGCCTGGGGGGTTGCCGGAATGCCCTGTCCGCAAGGCTGAGCAAAGCCTTTGTGACAAATGTCGCAATTAGACTAGTTATCCACACGTTACGGCACAAAATTTTGCATTCTCCGAATCTACTGTAGTGTTCGTTACGGAAATTCATGCCTTGTTGTGTGAATTTTCCAAGTCGGCAACTGACAGGTAGGGAGAGACTGGAATGGCCGAAACAAAGAAAATGCTGGATCCTGATCCACGAGTGATGGATTTCACCACAGAGTATGAACTGGGTCAGGACAATATCAGGCCATTCGGTCTGGATATCCATAATCCGGTCTTCGTCATTTCCGGCGTCGTCATTATGGGTTTCGTCCTGATTGCATTGGCAAACCAGGAAGCAACCGCCGAATTCTTCGGATGGCTTCGTCCGTTTCTGACCAGCACCTTTGACTGGTTCCTGATGTGGGCAGTCAACATCATGGTCGTTTTCTGCTTTTTCCTTGCGCTTTCGCCTTTGGGCAAGGTCAGAATTGGCGGCAAGGACGCCAAGCCCGACTACAGCTATGCCGGTTGGATCGCCATGCTGTTTTCAGCGGGCATCGGCATTGGCCTGCTGTTTTTCGGTGTTCTGGAGCCGATGTATTATTCGCTCGCCGAACTCGAAACCCTGCCGCTCGGCAAGGATCCGGCAATTCCGGGTAACGAGAATATGGGTATTGTCGGCACGGTCTATCATTGGGCAATCAGTGGCTGGGCCGTCTATGTGGTCGTCGGGCTTTCCCTGGCAATCTTCTGCTACAATCTCGGCCTTCCACTGACATTGCGCTCGGCATTCTATCCGCTCTTCGGCGAACGCGTCTGGGGCTGGACCGGCCATATCATCGATACGCTTGCCGTATTCGCCACCTTGTTCGGCCTTACTACTTCTTTGGGTCTTGGTGCGCAACAGATCGCCGCAGGCATGCAGGATATTTTCGGCATCGCCCCGTCAAATACCGTGGTTGTCCTGCTGATCGTCGGTATCACGATCGTGGCCCTGGGGTCGGTCATGCTCGGCATGGATGCCGGCGTGAAGCGGCTGTCGGAAATCAACATGGTCATGGCAGCGCTGCTGTTTGTCTTCGTGATCCTGGCTGGCCCGACGCTCGCCCTCTTGGGCAGGTTCTTCAACGTCATGGTAGACTATGTCGTCAACTTTGTTCCGCTATCCATACCGCATGGGCGAACCGATCTGGGCTATATGCACGGATGGACGACATTCTACTGGGCTTGGTGGATCGCCTGGTCGCCATTTGTCGGCATGTTCATTGCCCGCATTTCCCGCGGCCGAACGGTGCGCGAGTTCATCCTGTGCGTCTTGATTGCACCTTCACTGGTCTGTGCCTTGTGGATGGCAGTCTTTGGCGGAATGGCGCTTGAGCAGCTCAATGACGGCTATACCGGCGTCAAGGAAGTTGTTGCAGCTTACCAGCCCGAACTGTCTCTGTTCCGGATGCTCGACCAACTGCCGCTTTACAACGTCATCGCGCCGATCACCCTGATCCTGATCATCGTGTTCTTTGTGACATCGTCTGATTCCGGATCATTGGTCATCGATACGATCACCGCAGGCGGAAAGATGGATGCCCCGGTCGCTCAAAGAGTATTCTGGTGCACGCTCGAGGGTCTGGTCGCTATCGCATTGTTGCTGGGTGGCGGATTGAACGCATTGCAGGGCGCTGCGGTTTCGACCGGTATACCCTTCACGCTTGTGCTGCTCGCAATGTGCTATTGCCTGTTCAAGGCACTGCAATCCGAACGAGAGAAGATCTCATAGAACAAAGATACGGGCCGTGATTTCGCGGCCCGTTTTTCATGTAATCTAATGCGACAGGAAGGTCGGCGTCACCATGGTCTGCATGATCGTGCTGGTCACGCCGCCAAAGATCCGTTCTGCAATTCTCGGACGGCTATAGGCGCCCATGACCAGGAGATCGGCACCGAAATCGGAAAGCCGGTTCTCGATGGCTGCTGAGACCGGAACGCTTCCCGATTGCTCATTTCGGATTTCGACCTTGATCTTGTGACGATCAAGCGCCGCTGCGATCTCGGCTGCGTTCATGATCGCGCTCTTTTCGGCGTCATCCTCGCCATCAATCACCAGGATCTCCACAAAGCTTGCCGACATCAGTATCGGCAACGCATCGAACACGGCTCGCGCAGCTTCCTTGGAATCCTTCCAGGCGATGACGACCTTATTGAATTTAATCTCATCGGTGCAGGTATAGGGGATCAGCAGCAATGGCCGCCCTGTTTCAAAAAGCAGTGCCTCGATATCGTCCGCACTATCGCCGGGCGTAGACGGATCGCTTTGCTGCGTTACAACAAGATCACAGGCAAATGCGCTGGTAATGGCGGACATGGCGCTGTCACCCATGAAATTCTCGAAGCCCCGGAACTCGTGCGAAATGCCCTCCTTTTCGCAATGACCGTTAAACCAGGTCTGGAGTTCGTCCATCCGTTCCTTGTTTGCCTCGATGATCGCCTCGTCATAGGCCGCCGCACCGACACCGGCGACCGGCATATAGGCAAGCGCTGAAGTCTCTGCGTGAACCGCGATGACATGCGATTCATTGGCCCGGGCAAACGGGGTGATGGCATTCATGACACGGTTGCCATCTTCTTGGCTGCGGATGACGGTAACAATGGTTCGGTAATCCATGAAACACTCCCTCACATGGTTCAGACAGGATTCCTGCCGACAGGCTTCAAGATAAACTTACCAAAAACTAGCCAAATGCGCCTTGATCCCGGTCAACCTTGTGGCAGGTGTGCCCGTTCATCGTAACTAGAACAGCTTCCCCTGGTTTGGCGTGGTTTCTTTGGATTCTTTCTTTTTGGTAGGCTTCTTTTTCGATGATCTGCTGCCGTTACCGGCAACCGCATCAACCTTGCCGTCGTGGAATTGCACGGAGAACTCGTCGCCAGTTTTCAATCCGGCTGCGCGCGTAATTGCCTGACCGTCTTCACCACGCACCAGTGCAAACCCGCGTTCCAGCACCCGCTCATGGCTCAGGCTTTCTACCAGGCGCCAGCTTTGCTCAAAACGCGACCGTGCCGTTGTGACGATCCGTTCCAGCCGCTGCCAGTTCAGCCGGTTTCCCGCAGTTGTGATCTGTGTCGATTTCCGTTCGCAAATATTGGAATAGGCCATCACCAGCCGCCGGCCTGCATGTCCTGTACGGTCTCCTTCCAGCCGAACCCGCCTGCGTATTATCTCCGGCGTCAACCGTGCGCTTGCTGCTTTCAGATCAGCGCGCTTGCCATGTGCCGCCATCACCAGCGCGTTTGAAAGGCGTGCGGTCAGATTGTCCAGGTTCTGCCGCGGCGCAGACAATATGTCTTCCGGTCTGCCCAATCCGCGCATGGCGGCACGCAGATCGGCATTGGCCGCGTCGAGCTTGCGCCGCAATCCGTTCGCCAGCCTTGCACCCAGTGTCGCGGTGAAGGCTTCTATCTCGGCCTTGACCGGTACAGCCATCTCAGCTGCCCCGGTCGGCGTAGGCGCACGCACATCGGCCGCCAGGTCGATCAGCGTCCAGTCGGTCTCGTGGCCGACTGCCGAGATGAGCGGGATGTCTGACCGCGCCGCTGCGCGAACCACATCCTCGTCATTGAACCCCCACAGATCCTCGATCGAACCCCCGCCACGCGCAACGATCAGCAGGTCCGGACGTGCAATCTCTCCGTCTGCTTCAATCGCGTTGAAGCCGTCTATCGCCCTGGCCACTTCACCCGCTGATGCCTCGCCCTGCACCCTGACGGGCCAGACAACAATATGCAGCGGAAACCGGTCGGCAATTCTATGCAGCACATCGCGGATCACCGCACCGGAAGGGGATGTCACCACGCCGATTACGCTCGGCATATAGGGCAGTAACTGTTTACGCTCCTCGGCAAAAAGGCCTTCAGCCGTCAATTTCTTCTTGCGCTCTTCCAGAAGTGCCATCAGCGCGCCGGCACCGGCAGGCTCCATCGCTTCGATGATGATCTGGTATTTCGATTGCCCGGGAAACGTCGTCAATTTGCCGGTCACAACAACTTCAAGCCCTTGTTCGGGCTGTGTCTTGAAGCGCGAGACGACGCCTTTCCAGATCACGCCGGCCAGTACCGCGCGGTCATCTTTCAGATCCAGATAGACATGGCCCGAGCCTGGGCGTGATACCCGGCCGATCTCGCCGCGCACCCGCACCTGGCCGAAATTGTCCTCCACCGTTCGTTTCAGTGCGGCAGAAAGCTCGCTGACGGTACGTTCCGTCAGATTATTGCCGGGCAGGGGCTCCGTTGGTTCGCCTGTACTGGAATCGAATTGGCTCATCGCGGCAATCTAGCAGAAAATGAAATCACGAAAACCGGAACGTTGGAGAATGTGTGAACTGTCCTGCATTTCCGCAAGACCTGCACACCGGCAGTCTACTTCCGTAACTTGTTGAAAAAGGATGCTGGTATTGCTGACTGGAATCAGTGAATGAGCTAAATAAAAGAAAACAAATCCATCTGTGGAACATCAATGGACTTTACCTATGCTTTCCTGACTGTATTCCTTCGTGACCTTGTTCACGCCGGTCCGCCGCTGATTGTCATTGCGGTGTTAATCGGCGCGATCGGCTATGTCATTGGCAAACTGGAGGGCTGGTCGATATCAAACTCGATCTATCACGCCTTTGTCGCAGCGACGACAGTCGGATATGGTGATTTACGCCCGTCGCAGAACCTTACGAAATTTCTTTCGGTGTTACTGGCTTTTATCGGAATCGTTTATGCCGGACTGATTGTCGCCATCGCTGTACACTCTGCACAGATCGCTTTTCAGGAGATCGATGGGCCCAATATCAAGCCGATCCTGTAATTTTTTCGGATATCGATCCGAACATTCGGTCAGTGCAGAAATTCATCCGTAAGATTGGGTCGAAGCCCGCGCGCGGTAGCAAGGACAAGCAAAGCGCAGCTGACAAGCACCAAGGCGTAAAGCGATCCATTTGCCCACAAGGCTGCACTGCCTGCCCAGAAAATCGATGAAAATGCTTCTGCAAAAGTCGCCACCCGCGATGAGGTCTGCCGCCTGCGGAAGTTGGA
This sequence comes from Salaquimonas sp., assembly GCA_028289365.1. Classification (GTDB taxonomy): domain Bacteria; phylum Pseudomonadota; class Alphaproteobacteria; order Rhizobiales; family Rhizobiaceae; genus BOKV01. The sequence continues at coordinate 39,580 of JANQQM010000076.1, forward strand.
GCGTCTTGCCTGACTCCTGAACCATAGCTGGATTGCGGTCGCAGAGGCAGAAGCCGCCATAATGCAGCAGGCACAGACCAGCGCGACAGCGATATCTACCCAAGCCATGACAGCCAGGATTGGAACAACCAGCACGGCAACGGCCGACAGAACCGCCTCGACTTTCGCCCGGATGATGGAGGCTCTCGAGACGGGCGCGGTCGCGACCAGTTGCGGGGCGTCTTCGCCTGAAATCGCCAGCCATGCCAGCCCGCCTGCCAATTGCCCTGAGGCCATCACAAGCACTGGCGCGATAACAGTCGACAGGGCGCTCGTGGTCCCGAAACCTTGCCACAGCATGAAGGCTGGCGGGATCAGGTAAAACACCTGCATCAGCGTCTGCGAAATCAGCCAGTGATCGCGCAGAAGGAGTTTCCATTCCTTCAGCCTTAGTGTTGCAGTAGCACCACGCTGACGAAAACTTGGTCCGCGATCACGGGTTTTGCTGATGCCATGTGAAAGACCCGCGGCAGCCAGAACCTTTTCGGAAAATCCGGATGAAAACGCCACAATGGCCCAACCAAACAGGAGAACCGCACTGATAACGACCAGCATGAGCGGACCAGGTTCACCCATCGCCGCGCGTGCCGGTATCCATAACAGGCTGTCATTTCCCGGCGCCCAGCTCCGCACCGTGTCCGACACCAGGAAATCAAGCCGCGACACCGAACCGATAGAGGCAATCGCCGCCAGTTGAACCCCGATGATGAATACCGCACCGACCAGTGCTGCAACGATCTGGGAGATCAGCCTTGTGCGCTTCGCCCCGACTGTTCTGAACAGTATGATCGTCAGCGAAAGCGAAAAAATCGTCGCAATGATGCCAAGCCCGAAGATCAGCAGATAAGCGCCCAACCAATAGGGTGAATCGAGTATGGCCAAGACGTTTATTGCCGGCGCGGCAAGCAGAAGCGAAAGCATGGTCGTTGAAAATGCCACTGCTGCGATCCGTACGGTAAAGACCCGCCTGGTCGAAGCCGGTGAAGACAGGATGAGATCAAGATCTGATCGCGCATAGAATACCCGCGTCACCGATTCCATCGCCTGACTGCTCATCAGAGAGAATGACAAGGCGATCAATCCCGTGACGATGATCAGAACACCCTGGTCGGTGGCACCACTCCCTGTAAATGGCAGAGAGGGGCCGATAACCGCCCAGGCAAACATATGCATGACAATCGATGCGATCAGGATGAAGATGATCACCGCCATCTGTCGGTGCGGTTTCCCGGCCGTCATCATGGTGATGAAATCCCGCCAGGACAGGCTCAGTTCATGGCGCGCAAACCATGTCAGCGATGCCGGGCTGCTCATGCAGCATCCTTGCGATTTTCAGATGTAACCACTGTATCATCCTCGGCAACGATATCGAGGAACACCTCTTCCAGGCTTCCCTCGCCCTTGCCGGCCAGTTGGCGCAATTCGCCAAGCGTGCCTTCCGCGACGAGCTTGCCATTGGCAATTACGCCGATCCTTTCGGCCATGCGTTCGGCAACTTCGAGAATATGTGTGGTCATGATTACGGTGGCACCGCGGCCAACCCGGTCGAGCAGCACATCCTTGACCAGGCGTGCCGATGCCGCGTCCAGCCCGGTTAGCGGCTCATCGAGAATGATCAGTTTCGGTTCATGAATGAGCGCACCCGCAAGCGCAACCTTCTGCCGCATGCCCTTGGAAAAACCTTCGCAGCGTCCGCCGGCATGGGGTGCAAGTTTGAGCCATTCCAGCAATTCCCCTGAACGTTGTGCCGCAAGTTTGGCATCGACGCCCCAAAGGCCCGCCACAAATTCGAGATATTCCGCCGGCGTCAACCGGTCATAGATCATTGGCTCATCGGGAACCCAGGAGGTAATCCGCTTGGTTTCCAGGCCATCCGTCAGGGCATTCTTGCCAAATACGTGGATTGTTCCCCGGTCGGGTAGCAATAAACCGGCTACCATCCGAAGCGATGTCGTCTTGCCTGCGCCATTTGGCCCGAGCAGCGCGTAGAATTCGCCACCGCGTACTGTCAGGTCCAGGCCTGCCACGGCCGGACGGTCAAAGGCCTTGTAAAGGCCCGAAATTTCCAATGCATTAATTGGCATATGCGCTTTCCCTGTATGGTCTGCGCGCCACAATACATGAATGAGGTTTCCCGACGGTAAACCAGTTACTAACGATTTGTCTTATTTACTTTTGGTAATATATGGACCAGTTAACGCTTCTTCATGCCTTCGAGATACTGATCGAAGATGGATTCAATCCCTTTTTGATAGTCGCTCTGAACCTTGCGCCCGGTCTCGAACATCTCGCCGAACATCTCCTCAAACCCGCCCATTCCGGGTGTCTGGCTGGATGATTGTTCCGGTTCTTCCTGCGGCTCTGTTCCGGCACCCTGCCCGAAAGCCATGCCTCCGCGCATCATCTCCTCGAACATTTTCCCAAACGGGTTGTCCTGGGCCGATCCGCTGCTGCTACCCGTATTCTGCCCTGCGCCACCCATCATCTGCTCGAACATCTTGCCCCACGGGTTGTCGGCACCTGCCTGCGGCATGCTCTGTTTTGCACCCCCCATCATTTCCTCGAACATTTTGCTGAACGGATTATCCATTGCGCTGGGCTGACGGGATGTGGTTTGACCTGTAGCAGCCGACATCTGCTCGAGCATCCAGCCGAGCGGGTTAGTGGCCATGTCCGAAGACTGATTTCCGGTCCCGCTCATCTGCTTGAACAGGCCGCCAAATATCATGGGTGCCATCGTCGGTAGCATTTGTTTCATCATCGTTTGTGACAGCCCGGTCATTTGTGCTGCATTGGCAGCGATCGCCCGGCTGACTTCCTTGGAACCGAATAGCTGGCCCAATATCGCATTTCCTTCCGTCATCCCGTCATTTGAAAATGCCAGGTTCGGATTTTCGAAATAATTGAGATGCTGCCCATTTGCCATCGCCTGCATGAAATTCATGAATTGCAATGGCGCGGCGGTACTGCGTTTCAATGCTTCGCTGAATGCCGGCGTCAGCGCTTCCATTGCTTTTTCGGTCTGTTCATTGGAAAGACCATATTGCCTGGACATCTGCCGAAAGGCCTCGCCATTCCCGCTTTGAGCAAGCATTTCCATTAGTGGCAGCATTTCACCCTCCGGTCGCTATGCGGGAAAATCAAAAATTCTTCCCGGTTTTTTCTGCGTCTTAAACCGTCATTAACCATACCTCTAATAGCATGGTCTTGTTCAACAATATCGGCTTGTACGGAATCTTGCTATTGCTAACTTCTCAAAACAACGTTGCGACACGGCCTTCACCCAGGGTGGCATCCACAAAAGAACTGCCGGCCAGAAAAAGAAATCGCACACCACGCATCGCCTACATCATCGTTGATGGCCAGGAAAAGGGCGTTCCTTGCACCATGCGGGATTTCTCCAAAGAGGGGGCCTATGTAACGCTTGGTGGCTGGATCGGGGTTCCCGAAACCTTCATGCTATATGTCGATCCGCATGGCGCCCGCTTCAAATGCCGGGTCGTATCTCGGCGCGGCAGCATCGTCCAGGTCGCCTTCGAAAGCTGATACCGGCCCCAATTCCCTGACATTGTAGGTCTGGCCCGCTGCTCACGGGCAAGCTGTGTCCAAGCATTTCAGATCTCGATTATATTCTGTTCACTTGGTCCCTTTGGGGATCAGGTGCGTATTAGCATGTGCAGATTCATTGGTTGTTAAAAGAAGTATTATACACGCATAAAGTGTATCTACCTTTTGGAGAACCTAATGAACCAAACGGCATCTCAGGCCATTTGCGAAAATGCGGATTCGCCCTCCTTTGTCGAACAAAGGGCTTCGCGGCGCATTCGAGTATTGAAGAGCGGACATGCCGCCATCAATAGCGGGTTTACTTCCTTCCGCGTGCTGATCCGGGACATAAGCGAGACCGGCGCAAAATTGGTGTCTGAAGACGAGCACAACCTGCCCAGCCAGTTCAACCTTCATATAGAGCTGGACGGGTTTCAGGTAGATTGTGAATGCGTATGGAGAGAGGGTCACACCTATGGTGTGCGCTTCATTGGTGAAAAACAGTCGACCAAGGTAATGCGAAATCAGGTGGTGCAGCCAACGCTGGCATCCGATGAGAGTGAGCGGGAATCCGGTCGTGTGGAAGACGCCGTCGCCGAACCGGGACGGAAGCAAGAATCAGTTGCCGAAAACATTACTCCCATCAACACCAGGATTCCGATCAAGAACCTACGGTCCAATTCTATATTTGGCAGACGGCGCTGAGGAAAAAATCAATACGCATATTCGTCGAACAGTTTCAGAATATCACCGCCCCAGCTTCTCTCATATTTCATCAACAGCCGTTCGGCTGGGGATATGCCGGAGGCGACCGTTTCCCGCACCGGCTCAAGAAATACGGTTTCCAATTCGCCTTCCTCATTGCGATGATCGCGTTCGACCAAGCCCGACGTCGAAAGTTCAAGAACCTGTTTGGCAATTTCACCAAGATTGATTCCATCAACTTCGGCGCCCAGCGCCTTTACCGGTACCTGGTCGCGTATTTCCCCGACCATGCGGGCATCCCAATCCTTTGTCAGTTCCCAGGCCGCATCCAGCGAATTTTCGGAATAGAGCAGTCCCACCCAGAATGCCGACAAGGCGCAGATATCGCGCCAGGGTCCACCATCCGCGCCGCGCATCTCGATATAGCGCTTCAGCCTGACATCGGGAAAAAGCGTCGTCAGATGGTTGTTCCAATCGCCATAATTGGCTCGCCCGTCAGGCACGTCATTGACAAGTGCACCATCCATGAATTGCTGGAACGTTATGTGGGTGCAGTCATAATATTTCCCGTCCCTGATCACGAAATACATCGGAATGGAAAGTGCCCAGTCGACATAGGCTTCAAAACCGAATTCCGGTTCAAGCAGGAATGGATGATATCCGCCGCGCTGATTGTCGGTATCGCGCCAGATATTGCTGCGCCAGGACAACAGTCCATTTGGCTTTCCGTCGGTGAAGGGTGAGCGGGCGAACAATGCCGAAGACAAGGGTTGCAGTTTTTGCGAGACCTGGACCTTGCGCCGCATATCGGCTTCGCTGGCAAAATCGAGATTGGTCTGGATGGTCGCCGTCCGGTACATCATGTCCAGCCCCTGGCTGCCGACCTTAGGCATGTAACGCGACATGATTTCATAACGGCTTTTCGGCATCCGTGGCGTTTGTTCCAGCGTCCATAGCGGGCTGGCGCCGACACCGAGAAACCCGACACCAAGTCGACCGGCCACTGCCTTGACCATCGCCAGATGGGCATTTGATTCCCGGCAGGTCTCATGCAGGGTTACGACCGGCGCGCCGGAAAGTTCAAATTGCCCGCCGGGTTCCAGAGAAATCGCACCATTGCCGTTCTTTTCGGCAAGCCCGATGATTCTGCCGTCATCCTCGATCGGATCCCAGCCAAGTTCGGCCTGCATGCCTTCCAGAAGAGCCCGAATACCGCGCTCGCCCTCATAGGGCACCGGCGCCTTGTCGCTCAGGTAAAAGCCGAACTTTTCGTGTTCGGTCCCAATTCGCCAGGTCTCCCGGGGTTTGCAACCCTTTTCCAGCCATTCGACCAATTGTTGCCGGTTTTCGACAGGTGTCAGATCAGTCGTATCTCGCGCCATGCCCTGTCCAAACTGATATCCCCCAATGATGCACTTACGCACGCAAAGGCCGTTTCAAGGCCTTCCTGCAATTCACAAAACTGGCGAAGTGATAGGTCCGTCGCTTTTTTGGTGCAAGCAAAACTTTTCTAATAAGCACTCAAGAATTTTGAGGCAGATCACTTCTTTGTTTGCGACCAATCACCGGCAAACATCTGAATTGCGGTAAGCGCGGCGACCGCCGCGGTATCGGCGCGAAGGATTCTTGGTCCAAGCGAAATTGCCGTCACAAAGGATCGGGACAGTAACAAATCCCGTTCTTCTTGCGAAAACCCGCCCTCAGGACCGATCAATACAGCGAGTTTCTTGCCATCAAGTTCGGCAAGCTTGTCTGCGGTATCCTTGTCCGAGGCCGATTCATCACAGAAAACCAGCCTTGTATCCGCAGGCCATTGATCCAGAAGTAGATCAAGCTTGATCGGTTCCGGTGTCTCTGGAACAGACAAGATCCCGCATTGTTCCGCCGCCTCGATGGCATTGGCGCGAATGCGTCCGGTATTTACCCGGGAATTCTGGGTGTGATGGGTCAGGACAGGTTGCAAGACGCCTGCACCCATTTCAACTGCCTTTTGCACCATATAGTCCAGCCGAGCATGCTTGAGCGGGGCAAAGCAGTAAATCAACTCACTTGCTTCGGGTTGCTGCCTCGTTTGCGAAACGGGAACCAGGGCACATTTCTTCTTTCCCTGACGCTCAATATCCGCAAGCCATTCACCGTCAACCCCGTTAAACAGAAGCACCTTTTCGGAATCGCCCAGCCTCAGCACGTTCAGAAGATAATTCGCCTGGTTTTTGTCTGCCTCGATCGGCATGCCCGGACCAAGCGGCGCATCCAGATAAAGCCGGGGTGTCCTGAAATCATAACGTGCCATCAAACCGCGATATCTGCTTTCTTGTCTTGGTTCAACTCCTGGCGCTGTCATGCCAGACAGGCACATAACCGGCTTCAAGTGCTGCGATCGTGGATTTGGGTGTGACGAGAAAGAATGGTTCGTTGTGGGATTTTTCGATCAGCGTTCCCAATTCAATACCCCGGCCATAGCCGGAAAAGTGCCAGGGCAAGAGCTTTCCAGATCTCAGCGCATAGAATGTTCCGTCCTGCTTCAACATGGTTCCGTCAGGCAGTTGCAGGAATACATCGGCCTCAATCGATCTTGGCGCCAATTTCGCGCTCAACCGCCTTTCACGATGCAGGATCTTGTCCATGGACGGTGCGCGGCCATCGCAATCCTCGTTCCCGCTTGCAAAGGCAGCGCTGAAGGCAGTGGCGTCCTTCCGTCTGCAGAAGAAGCAGGGCCGATGGCCTGCGGCCAGTGCGGTCACTTCATCGAGAAAGAAGAGTTCGCTCCAACCTGCTTTGCCTGGACCATTTTGATATCCCCAGACATCGCGTCTTCTTCCTTTCCACTCGCAGGTGCAGGTAATCCAGGCATGGGTCGTCCAGCGCTTACCGTTTCCGGTTTTTGTAACGGGATCATGGATCACGCCACGATTGCCGGTGAACATGCCCCGGTCGGTACCCGCATGCAGCGTTCCGTCAGGCGCGACGCGATTTTCGAGCGGCATTAGTTGCGCCTTTGACAACGATGATGTGCAGCCTGACGGGGCCATGCGCTCCCATGATCAGGGTCTGCTCAATATCACCGGATCGCGATGGGCCGGTTATCATATTGACGGTTCTCGGCATCTTGCCGTTCTTGTATCTGCGTCGCAGCCGTTGCCACACGGTCTCATGGTCATTCTCGATGTCCTTGGCATCCACCACCACGATGTGATTTTCAGGCAGAAAGTTTATAGTAGTCGGGTTTTGCGCTCCCGACGTCAGCACAAGCGTTCCCGATTCACTGATCCCCGCAAATCCATGGCTTAGTCCCACCAGGTCGGATCCGTCACTGGGACCGGTTTTTATGTCCGGACCACCCCGTCTCGGCCACTTGATCTTTTTCAGCCGGGCATCCGAGCCCTGGCAGATGGTTTGCGGAAGATTATGATCGCGGAGCCATTTCGAGATAGCCTGTGCTTCATCGCCGGCGGAAACGATATCCACACTGGCCGCAGCCAGTTTTGCCTTCTCGGCGAATTTCTTTGTTTTCTGTGCGAGGGTTCTGGGTCCCTCCGGCAATACTCCGGCGGGATGTTCTGAAATCCGAGCCTCGACATCCTTGCGCCGTTGTGCAGCACTTTTTCTGCCCTTGGTCGCCTTTCTGATACTGGCGAGAATATCGGCCTTGCTGCTCATCGCACCTGCTCCGGGCGTTGGCGTTTCCACTGGCTGACAAAAGTGCCGCCCTGCGGAGCGGGAAGGTCCCTTTCGGCAGTCCAGCTACCGGCCATCAGGAATTTTTTGAAGCGGCCACGCCCGATCGCCAATATTCGCATGCCGGTTGTCACGACATTTGTCGCAAGCCGGTAAATCGCCGGTCGTTTTGCCATCCAGGCCCATAATTGCAGATACCGCCGCTGACCGCTTGGCATCAAGTGGCGTTCGAATTCGCGTTCCCGCCAGTGCCGCATCATTTTCGGAAGCGGAATGCGCATCGGGCATACCTCTTCGCAACGGCCGCAGAAAGTTGATGCATTCGGAAGGTGTCCGCCCTTGTCCACGCCGATGAGTTGCGGCGTCAGAACGGCTCCCATCGGTCCGGGATAGACCCAACCATAGGCATGCCCGCCAACCGAGTGGTAGACTGGGCAGTGGTTCATGCAGGCACCACATCGAATGCATCGCAACATGTCCTGAAACTCGGTCCCCAACATGTTCGAGCGGCCATTGTCCAGCAGAATGACGTGATACTGTTCCGGCCCGTCGACATCTGTCTTGCGTTTGGGTCCGGTTGAGAGCGTCGTATAGACACTCATCTCCTGCCCGGTCGCGGACCGTGCAAGAACCCGCAATATCTGGCTCATATCCTCAAGCGTGGGAACGATCTTCTCGATCGAGGCCATTACGATATGCACCTTTGGCAGGGTCTGGGTCAGGTCGCCATTGCCTTCATTGGTCACGATCACCGAGGTGCCGGTTTCGGCAACCAGGAAATTTGCGCCGGTAATCCCGACATCGGCAGCGATGAATTTCTCCCGAAGGATACCGCGTGCCTCAAGCAACAGGTTTTCCGGTTCATCCATCGAACGGTCCGGTGGCAGATGGGTATGGGCCTTTTTGAAATCTTCCGCGACCTGGTCCTTGGTCACATGCACCGCGGGCGCGATGATGTGGCTGGGATGTTCGCCGCGCAGCTGGATAATGTATTCACCCAGATCGGTCTCGATCGGAGTAATGCCATTCTTCTCGAGGAACTCGTTGAGCGCGATCTCCTCGGTGATCATCGATTTGCCCTTGGTCACCGTCTTGGCATTCACCTTCCGGCAGATATCCAGGACCAGCCCACGTGCCTCGATACTGTCGCGGGCCCAATGTACGTGGCCGCCCTGGGCAACCACGCGCTCTTCATATGCCTCCAGATAGAGATCAAGATGCTCAAGAGCGTGATTCTTGATGTCCCTTGCATTGTCCCGAAGCGCTTCAAACTCCGGCAGGTCGGCAATGGACTTCGCCCGCTTGTCGATAAAATTGCCGCGCACATGTTGCAGCGCGCGTTGCAATTGCTTGTCTTTCAGCGCCTTGCGGGAGTTTTCCTTGAATTCCGGGGAGTGGACTTCAACCATCGGAACCTCGCAGATCCCGCCTGCTTTCGGCGATGGGTGGCTTGTCGGTCATGCCGGCAAGGACTTCTGCAACGTGCCGCACATGAACATTGCTTCCCTGCCGCTTCAGCTTCCCGGCCATGTTCAGCAGACAACCCAGGTCGCCCGCCAGGAGCAGATCCGGCTTTGCGTCTTCTATTGTCGCTGTCTTTTCGGCGACGATCGAATTGGAGATATCGGGATATTTCACCGAGAACGTGCCGCCGAACCCACAGCAGACATCGGCGTTTTTCATTTCAGAAAGCTTCAGCCCCTTGACCGTCGCCAGCAATTCGCGCGGCTGATCGCGGATGCCGAGTTCGCGTAATCCCGAACAGGAATCGTGATAGGTCACCACGCCATCATACTGCGCTTCAACCTGCGTGACGTTACAGACTTCGGTCAGAAAGGAGACAAGTTCATAGGTCTTGCCCGCAAGCGCCTTCGCCCGCTTTTCTAAAGCCTTGTCGCCGGCAAACAGGAGCGGATAGTGCTTCCGGATCATGCCGGCGCAGGAACCGGAAGGCGCCACGACATAATCGAACTCCTCGAAGGCGGTGATCACCTTTTCGGCGATTTCGCGTGTATCGGCCCTGTCGCCCGAATTATAGGCCGGCTGCCCGCAGCAGGTCTGGCTGACCGGAACCAGCACCTCGCAGCCGGCATCCTCCAACAGCTTTGCCGCCGCAAACCCTACGCTCGGTCTGAACAGATCCACCAGGCAGGTTACAAAAAGGCCCACGCGTAATTTTTCATTCATCGGGAAATTCATTCCTGCTCATTGCTGTCGGATGATGTTAGCTGCGCTTGTGGGCACTGGTAAGGTATTTTGCAAGTCGTAATTCGGAAACTTTTTCTCGATCCTGCCGCAGTTCCAGTTCCCGCGTTGCAGCGATGACGTAATCAAGATGATCGCTTGCTGCTTGTGCAGCTGCATCGGGATCGCGTCTTGCTATCGCATCGTAAATTGCCTGATGTTGCTCGAAGAGATTTCGCCGCCCGCTTGGCGTTTGATAAAGGCGCATACGATTCTGGAAAACACCCTCCGACAATAACTGATAGCAGGAACGCAACGTATGCAGCAGCACAAGATTATGCGCCATTTCACCGATCATCGAATGAAATTCGATATCAACTTGCGCCTCCTGTTCAAAATCGTCAGCCTTGTAGGCGGCCTCCATTCGCCGCATCAATCCGTCGAGCAGTTCAAGATCGGAATCGGTTGCTCTTTGTGCGGCAAACCGCGCGGCAACGGCCTCGATCTCCCGTCGATACTCCAGATAGTCCTGCGTGGCATTCAGATGGGAACCGAGCAGCGAACTGATCTGCGGGGAAAATACCGTGCCGATGACATTGGCAACAAAGGTCCCGCCGCCATGCCGGCTTTCCAGGATTCCCATGTCTTCGAGTTTCTTGATGGCATCGCGGACTGTCGGCCGGGAGACGCCGGTCTCCTGCGCAAGTTCGCGTTCACCCGGTAACCGGTCGCCGCTGCGAAGCACGCCCTGCAAGATCAGCGCCTCTATCTGATGGGCAACTTCATCTGCGCTGCGGGCGTGATCGATTGGCTGGAATACGGTCATTGGCGAAACTTACGCAGCCATTTCCAAGTGGTCAAGGTATTTTACCAATATCTTGTAACTTCAATAGAATGATCGACGGCCAACCAAATAAATAAGCTGTCAAACAACAGCTATTGCAAACCCGAAACCAAAATGGTAAGAAATTATTACCAATTTACGAATGCGCATCGTAAGGGAGGAAGGCCTTGTCAACAATTGAGATGCCGGCACCGGATCGCTCCATCATTGAGCGCCGGGGTGAAATCATTGCTGCGCTTGCTGAGGCTGCCGGTGAGGAAAATGTCATTTCCGATCCTGCCGAGACCCTTGCCTATGAATGCGATGCGCTCGCCGCCTATCGTTGTCCGCCGCTGGCGGTCGTTCTCCCGCACACCACCCAGCAGGTTGCCAATATCATGAAGACCTGTAGCAGGCTCGGCGTACCGGTAATCCCCCGCGGATCGGGAACCTCGCTTTCCGGCGGCGCGCTGCCGACCGCAGATGCTGTTGTTTTGGGTGTCTCGAGACTGAACCGCATCCTCGAAACGAATTACGACAATCGCTTCATCCGGGTGCAGTCTGGCATGACAAACCTTTCCGTCAGCGATGCCGTTTCTGCAGAGGATTTTTTCTACGCACCCGATCCTTCAAGCCAGTTGGCCTGCGCGATCGCCGGGAACGTGGCGATGAATTCCGGCGGCGCGCATTGCCTCAAATATGGCGTGACAACAAACAACCTGCTCGGTGTGACCATGGTCACCACGGCAGGCGAAATTGTTGAGGTTGGCGGTCCCTGGTGTGATCCGGCGGGCTATGATCTGCTTGGCGTGATTTGCGGATCCGAAGGCCAGTTCGGCATTGTGACAGAGGCAGTACTGCGGATCTTGAAGAAACCGGAAGGTGCGCGGCCAATATTGCTGGGCTTCAATTCCAGCGAAGTTGCCGGCGCCTGCGTTGCTGATGTCATCAAGGCGGGCGTGTTGCCGGTCGCGATGGAATTCATGGATGGACCGGCGATCATTGCCTGCGAAAATTTTGCCCAGGCAGGCTATCCGACCGATGTTGATGCGCTTCTGATTATTGAGGTCGAGGGGTCAGATTCTGAAATCGACGAACAGCTTGCAAAGATCAAGAAGATTGCCAAGCAGCACAAGCCCGAAGTCATGCGCGAAAGTGAATCCGCGGTTCAGTCGGACCTGATCTGGAAGGGCCGCAAGGCTGCCTTTGGCGCAATGGGCCAGATCTCCGATTACATGTGCATGGACGGCACAATCCCTACTTCCCAACTGCCATTTGTCCTCGGCCGAATGTCGGAGATGGCAAAGAGTTACGGGCTGGCCGTCGCGAATGTCTTCCATGCCGGCGACGGAAATCTGCACCCGCTGATCCTGTTTGATGCCAACAAGCCCGGTGACCAGGAAAAATGCGAGGCGCTGGGCTACGATATCCTGAAACTGTGCGTGGAAGTCGGCGGTTGCCTGACCGGCGAACATGGTGTCGGCATTGAAAAGCGTGACCTGATGGATTGCCAATACACAGAAGCCGATATGGAGATGCAGATGCGGGTCAAGGATGTGTTCGACCCGGCATGGATACTCAACCCGGCCAAGGTATTTCCCATGGAGACAAGCCACTCACGGCGCACGCACAATCAACCTGAAAAGGCTGCGTGATCATGGCCAAGTTGGAAACCGCAACCGATGAAGCAATGCTTGCTGAGCAGGTTAGGCAGGCCTTCAAGACCAGGACATCACTTGAAATCATGGGTGGTGGAACGAAGCTCACCTTCGGAAGGCCGGTTGAGGCCGAAAATCAGCTATCGGTCGGCGGCTTGAGCGGAATTACTCTTTATGAACCCGCCGCCCTGACGATTGTTGCAAAAACCGGAACGACACTAAAGGAAATCAATGAGACTTTGGCCGCCGAATGTCAGCAATTACCGTTCGAACCCGCAAACTATGCCGGTCTGCTGGGGTCGAAGGGAGAGCCGACCATTGGCGGCACCATTGCTTGCGGAATTTCAGGACCACGCCGCATACAGGCAGGCGCAGCCCGCGATTCACTGATTGGCGTGCGCTTTGTGACCGGCGAGGGTGAGGTCGTGAAAAATGGCGGCAGGGTGATGAAAAACGTCACCGGATATGACCTGGTGAAACTAATGTGTGGTTCGCATGGCACGCTTGGCGTTTTGACGGAGCTTTCTTTCAAGGTTCTGCCAAATCCCGAAACGACAGCAGTTTTGCTGCTGACCGGCCTTTCGGACGAGGCAGCCATCAATGCATTGTCGGCGGCATTGACGTCTTCCTACGATGTGACCGGCGCCGCCCATACGTCTAGGGGGTTGGATGGCGAACCGGTGACCATGGTTCGTATTCAGGGTTTCAGGAAATCGGTGAAATACCGGTCCGAGAAACTGCGTGAGGTTTTGGCACAATTCGGTCCGGCCGATATCGAGACGTCTGCCCGTACCAAGGCAGGCTGGAAATGGGTGCGCGATGTCGAAGGCTTTGCGAAAGAAAAGGGTGCCGTCTGGCGGATATCCTGCAAACCTACCGATGGACCGAAGATTGTCGCCGACCTGCAATCGCTGGACATCTCGAATGTGCTTTATGATTGGGGTGGTGGCTTGATCTGGCTGGCTGTGCCGGAGGCCGGTGATTGCGGCGCTTCCGAAATCCGGCGCGCTGTTTCGAATCATGGTGGCTATGCAACATTGGTTCGTGCCTCGGTCGAGACGCGAAGGAAGATACCGGTCTTCCATCCGCAAGCACCGGCACTGGAAAAGATTTCCAGAGACCTTAGGCAGAAATTCGATCCGGCCGGAATTCTAAATCCCGGCCGCATGGCGCCGGCAGAAGCGCTCGAACTGGAGGAGAGTTAAATGAACGAACCCGAACCAGTATCCGGCAAATGGCTGGAACCCGGCACCAACAACGCGCAACTGGTCTACATCCTTTATTTTGTCAGCTTTGCGATCGGCATTACGGTCTTGGTGGGCCTCATCATGGCCTATCTCAATCGCGGAAGAGCCGGTGAAAACATTGACACCCACTACACCTGGCTGATCCGGACATTCTGGATCGGGCTGCTCTATGGCGCGATATCATTTGTGCTGGCCTTCGTGCTGATTGGCTTCCTCATGATGTTGGCAGTTGTTGTCTGGATCGTCATTCGCTTGGTAAAGGGTCTGCAATTGCTTGGACGCGGAGAGCCCATTCCCGATACCCAGACTTGGTTATTTTGATCGCGAGGGAAAGCGCCCGAGATGCAGACTGTTTTTACTCCTGAGCAGCTTAAGGATCCGGCAACTGCCAATTCCGAAAAGATATTGCGCAAATGCGTGCATTGCGGATTCTGCACCGCCACCTGTCCGACCTATCTGACCCTGGGCGATGAACTCGATTCGCCCCGCGGGCGCATTTACCTGATCAAGGACATGCTCGAAAACGACAAGCCCGCCGACAGTCGTGTCGTAAAGCATATTGACCGCTGCCTTTCCTGCCTTGCCTGCATGACGACCTGCCCGTCGGGCGTAAACTACATGCATCTGGTCGATCATGCCCGCGCCTATATCGAACAGACTTACAAGCGCCCGCTCCTGGACCGGATCTACCGGCAAATGCTTGCCATGGTGCTTCCCCATCCGGGGCGGTTTCGCACTGCCCTGACTGCCGCACGGCTTGCAAGACCCTTTGCCGGTCTGCTCGGTACCCTGCCGGGAACGGGCCCGATGCAGGCAATGCTTGAACTAGCGCCTGGTAAATTGCCCAAGGCAACCGGAGGCGCCGATCCCGGAACCCATCAACCTTCCGGAGACAGGCACGGCCGGGTCGCGATCCTGTCGGGTTGTGCTCAAAAGGTTCTGAATCCGCGGATAAATGAAGCAACGGTAGAGCTCTTGACGAGCCTCGGTATCGAGACGGTAATTCCGCCCGATGAAGGCTGCTGCGGCGCTCTGGTTCATCATATGGGCCGCGAAAGGGATGCCTTGCAGGCAGCACGCAAAAACGTTGATGCCTGGTACCGCCAGATCGAGGCAGGCGGGCTGGATGCAATTATCATCACGACATCGGGTTGTGGAACCACGATCAAAGATTACGGGCACATGCTTCGACTTGATCCTGCCTATGCCGAGAAAGCCGCGCGAATTTCTGAATTGGCCAAGGACATCACCGAATACCTGGTGACGCTGGATCTGCCGAAGAACGAGGTGGGCGCCGGCATCCGCCTGGCCTATCATTCGGCCTGTTCGATGCAACATGGTCAGAAAATCAAGGACCAGCCAAAGCGGCTTTTGTCGAATATCGGATTTACCGTTCTCGATGTGCCGGAGGGTCATCTGTGCTGCGGGTCAGCCGGTACCTACAACATCATGCAGCCGGAAATCGCAGGGAAGCTGAAGGCGCGCAAGGTCGCCAATATCGAACGCATCAAACCGGACCTGATTGCAACCGGGAATATCGGCTGCATGACCCAGATCGGTTCTGCCATGGAAACGCCGATTCTTCACACGGTGGAATTATTGAACTGGGCCTATGGCGGCACCAAACCTGAAGCGGTTCCTGAGCCGCGGAAAAAAGAGTCTCTGGTAGCCGCGCAGTAGTCGGCGATATTCACGACAATAAAAAAACCCGGCTCAAGGCCGGGTTTCTTTCTATTGGTTGCTAATATTAAAGGGAGCCTTTTTCAATTAGCCGCCAAAAATCATTGAAAGCGGATTTGACAGTTCGGTCATGTAACGCTCTTTGCGCTGTCCCGGACCGATCACGATTACCTTGGCGCCGATTGGTGTCCGGGCATAAAGATCCTCAACATGCTTGTTCATCATTCTGATGCATCCCGAAGACAGGCTCATGCCGATTGACCATGGCTGGTTGGTGCCATGAATGCGATACAACGTATCACGACCGCCCTGATACAGATACAGAGCCCGTGCACCCAGCGGATTGTCCGGTCCGCCTTTCATGCTTGCCGGAAGAATGCGGCCCTTGGCCCGTTCACGTGCCCGCATTTCCGCAGGTGGTGTCCAGGTCGGCCACTCTTTCTTGGCTTGCACCTTTACGACACCATTCCATTCGAAGCCTTCTTTACCAACGCCCACTCCGTAACGGATCGCCTGGCGTTCGTTCTTGATGTAGTAGAGAAACTTGCGATTGGTATCGATGATGATCGTTCCGGGCTTTTCCTTTGTCCGGATGAACACCGTCCGTTTTGCATATTTCGCCGGCGGATTTTTCCGCATCTGGCGTAACCGGTTGATGTCGACTTCTTCCCACCGGGCTTCGGCGTGGTTGTAGACGAGTTCTGCTTTTGCACTGCCGGCAAAGGGCAGTGACGATGTCACGAAGGCGCTAAATACAACGGCAGCTGACAAAATCAGGCGAAACAACATTTTATTTCCCGCATTTGTTCGAGGTTGGCATCGGCACGCGATACGTTTGATTTCACTGTATTTTTGAAGCGTTTTTAAAGCAAGGCGCGAACCGGTCACAATTTCTTGGGTATATGAATTAAGGCTTACGTGTTGAAAAAAAACAACAGCCCCGGCACAAAGGTACCGGGGCTGTTTTTCTTCTAATTCGGTTCGAGGTCGGGGCCGGTCGAGGGCCAAAACCCGGTCTCGTTCAATTACGAAACGATGACTTTCGTTCCAACACCGACCCGTTCATAGAGGTCAATGACATCCTCATTGCGCATCCGGATGCAGCCGGACGAAACCGCCTTGCCGATCGTCCAGGGCTGGTTGGTTCCGTGCACACGATAGAGCGTCGAACCCAGATACAGCGCCCGCGCACCGAGCGGGTTTTCGGGTCCGCCCTCCATATAGGTGGGCAGGATCCGGCCCTTCTTCTTCTCGCGCGCAATCATCTGCGCAGGCGGGCGCCAGGACGGCCATTCTGCCTTGCGGCTCACTTTATGCGTGCCTGCCCATTCAAATCCGGGCTTGCCGACACCAACGCCATACCGCCGCGCAATGCCATTGCCTTCGACAAGATAGAGGAACTTGTCATTCGTATCGATGATGATGGTTCCGGGCGCTTGTGAAGTCTGATACGGCACGATTTGCGGCTCGAACTTCGGGTCGATCTGGTTCTTTGACCGGGTTGGTGCAGAACGTGGCTGCTGCAGACGGGCAAACTGGCCGGAGTACCGGTTCGGCGCGCGCCTGTACTGATCATAGGAACGGCGGACCGGAGCAGCGCCCGGAGGCGTTACGCCATAGGGTGCAGGGGTAGCCGCCCGGCGCGGCTGGAACCACGGATTGGCATAGGTCGGAACGCCTCTTCTGGCTCGTTCGCGATTGACGGCTGCGATATGGGCCCGTGCCTGGGCCTGGTTGCGCCGGAGCTGCAATACCCATGGGCCGGAAATGTCCGGTGACAGGACCACCGCATTGGGGGGAGCATATCGTCCGGTATAATACTGGGCGTTGGCCGGTGTGAACTGTGTGGTGAATAGCTGGATTACCGCCACGGAAAGGACAATACCAACTATCTTGAGAGGTCTGGATTTCATGACGGACACCTTACAAATCGTCTGGACAAACTCGGATTCATGCGATGCGCAGACTTTGTTCAAATTGTAACCCGCACCATATGCGCAGATCCTGTCTGAACAGCCGATGAACATCGTAAACCAAAAATGCACCCTAATTATGAACGCTTTGGTGAACGTGAGTCCAGCTATTTTGCAACTCTGCAAACATGGTAACCATTGCGTTTGTCCGCATGGTTAGCAGCCGGTAAACACTGGTGGGCTTGGTGATTGGGGGCTCTATCTGACCCGTCGTTTGGCGTCTCTCAGCACATCCGGCAGCACGCCCTGCACACTTTCGCGCTGGGCGCCATTGGCGATCCGCCGGTCATACAGCATGTTGAGGATCAGCTTGTCGAACCGGGTGAAATTCGTGTGCCGGGTCCTGTCATTGAACATGCTTTCACGCAACGATACGTGCTCGTTAAGCGGGCCAAGCCCCTGCAGGATTTCTTCTGCAGTGCACCGTTTGAACAGCGATTCGCCTTCGTCGGAGACAATCACCGCATCCGAGCGCCGGATACCCGCACGCGAAAACACCGACCGCACCAGGCATTTGCCGGGCGTATTGGCAGTAGGTCGGCGATAAACCTTGTCCCGGACAGTGGCAATGTAGTCTTTCCGGTCGACGACATAGACATGGAAGTTCGCCCGCTCAGGCCGGTTTGTGACCTCGGTCTTCAGGCCGCGAATGGAACCGTTCAGCGAACGAATGAACCGCGCAACCTGGTTGGTCCGGTTCTTGCGCGACAGATTGTGGATGTAAAACCGTACCGTGCCGTTGAATTTACGGATATAATTGGACTGGTAGCCGAACGGTGAATATTCTGCCCCAAACATGGTCAGATTGAAGCCTCTTATGATCTCGGCGTCCGTCGCCGCCTGAGCCGGACGCAACAGGCCGGTCGCCATGACGGAAATCAGGAAACCCGTCAGGACTACGGAACAGATTTTGATCAGCTTGCTTACAATCATGTTTCCAGGGCTACTGCCAAAACGTTGTCAGGAGCATGCATGTCACCAGATTGATTTCCACGCGGGCTGGTGAAACAAGTACCGGCTATAATGTCTAGCAGCATTTGTGAGCCTAGCAATAAAAAACAACCCCGCGACCTGCCCGTCGTGCACCAATCTGAACTGACAATACAGGAAAACATGACCAAAAACATTAATGACGAAGATGAAAAGTCCGGTCTGATTACCGGCCCCGATGGTAAGAGACGATGTTTCTGGGCCGGCTCAAGTGACGACTATATTGAGTATCATGACAAGGAATGGGGCAGGCCGGTTACATCCGACACCCGCCTGTTCGAAAAGATTTGCCTGGAAGGGTTTCAGTCTGGCCTGTCCTGGCTGACAATCTTGCGCAAGCGTGAAAATTTCCGCAAAGCGTTTCACGGCTTTGATCTCGAGAAAGTGGCGTCCATGGGTGAGAAGGATGTCGAACGGCTGCTGCAGAATGCCGGCATCGTGCGCCATCAGGGGAAAATCCGTTCCACCATAAACAATGCTCAAAAGGCAATTGAACTCTGCGAGGCAGAGGGGACGCTGGCCAAATATTTCTGGGCGCATGAACCCCATCATATGGAAAGGCCGCAGGAACTTACTTACGAAGTCTTGATGACATTGGGCAAGACCCCGAAATCCACCGAGATTTCCAAGGACCTCAAGAAACGCGGCTGGAGCTTTGTCGGCCCGACCACGGTTTACGCGTTTATGCAGGCCATGGGTCTGGTCAACGATCATGTGGAAGGCTGTTTTGTCCGTGAGGAATGCGAAAGGGAGCGCCAGGCTTTTGAACGCCCCTGAAATACCGCCGGATATTCGCGCTGCCTTTGATGCTTTGCCAGCCAAACAGGCCAGCGCCTTGCGGGATTTGCGAAAGCTGATTTTTACCGCCGCCGGCGAACACGTAGAAATCGGGGCATTGACGGAGACCTTGAAATGGGGTCAGCCGAGCTACGCACCCGCAAGACCCCGGATCGGCAGTTCGGTTCGGCTTGGCGTTTCCAAGTCCGACGAGATCGCGCTCTTCTTCATTTGCAACACGAACCTGGTCGAGCAGTTCCGGGAGCTCTATGGCGAGTCTCTGTCGTTTGAGAAAAACAGGGCAATCATCCTGCCAGCTTCCGAGGGCGAATGGCCGGTCGCCGACCTCAAACACTGCATCGCCCTGGCCCTGACCTATCATTTGCGGCAGTCTCCACGGCGTCATCCTCGGGCTTGACCCGAGGATCCATACCGTGATGGCGCGGCAAGCACGGAACCCATCTCCCCCCGTTGAGGGGGAGAGAGCGTTTTCTTGGAATTGGCGTAGCCAAACCTTAGAAAACGCCAGAGGGGGGATTGGTTCAACTATCCAGGAATTTCCCCCCTCTCGCCGTTCTAATGGCTTAGCCTGCCGGCTAAACCAAAGAACCGGCATTCTCCCCCTCAAGGGGGGAGACTGGCGCGGCACCCCCAAAAAAACTATCCCCGCCCTCAAACTCTCCCCTTATCCTTCCCCGACTGTTGTCTGACACAAACGCCGGGGGTACCGCCGACTTTTCGGAAGCCAACAGCAGCGGAGCGTCCTGGCGCGCTGAAAGACTGCGTTGCGGGATTACAACCGGAGACCATTTGGTTTTCGGCGAGAGGCTTTCCGGACATCAAGTGCAACCGTCCGGTCTGACATCAAATCTCCGCACAGGGCGGCATGGCCGCACACACAGGCCAATTCGGCATGATGCCGCCCTGTGGTTTGTGTAACGCCAAATTCCACTCACGGCTGACCAAGTCGGGAGATGATTGCGTGTGTCCATTTTCCTAGAGCGTTAGACTGAAGCGCGGCAAACGCGATGCCTATCTCCCCCTCAAGGGGGAGATGGGTTCGGTGCACGCCACCCTTGCCGCGCCGTGGCTAATCGACTAGGAACAGCGCGACTTAAAAAACCGCGCGAAAACACGTTTCCATGTCGAAGAAAAACAAGAAGCCGAACAAGCTGAAGGCCCGCCTGCCGCGTGGCTTTATCGACCGCTCTGCCGCCGATATCAGGGCGACCGACGCCATGCTGGGCAAGATCCGGCAGGTCTATGAAAACTATGGCTTCGAGCCGGTCGAAACGCCGATGTTCGAATATACCGACGCGCTCGGAAAATTCCTGCCCGATTCCGAACGGCCCAATGAGGGCGTGTTCTCGCTCACCGATGATGACGACCAGTGGATGAGTCTGCGCTATGACCTGACCGCGCCGCTCGCCCGCCATGTCGCCGAGAACATCAACCAGATCCAGATGCCCTATCGCACCTATCGGTCCGGTTGGGTGTTCCGCAATGAGAAGCCGGGGCCCGGCCGCTTCCGCCAGTTCATGCAATTCGATGCGGATTCAATTGGCGCGCCGGGCGTTCAGGCCGATGCCGAAATGTGCATGATGATGGCCGACACCATGGAAGCGCTGGGAATTGCGCGCGGGGACTATGTCATCCGCGTCAACAACCGCAAGGTGCTCGACGGGGTGATGGAAGCGATCGGCGTCACCGAGGAAGGTCAGAAACTCACCGTCCTCCGCGCCATCGACAAGCTCGACAAGTTCGGGGAAGAAGGCGTCATGCTGCTCTTAGGCAAGGGTCGCTGGGATGGCGGTTCTGAAGGAGAGGGCGACTTCACTCCGGGTGCCGGATTGGATGAGGGGCAGATTGCTCGGCTTTTGAACCTGACTGGTTGGAACGAGCCTGGATCCGGTTCAAAGGGAATCTACAGTGGTATCACGATAGACAACCTACGAAGAGCATTTGAGGAATCTGCTATTGTCGCGCAGGCATGCGACGAGCTGGACATCATCTATGATATGAAAGAAGCAGCTGGTTATGACGATACGCGCATTGTCGTCGACCCCTCAGTCGTCCGCGGACTCGAATATTACACCGGCATGGTTTATGAGGCCGAGCTGACCTTCCCGGTCACCAATGAGAAGGGCCAGGAGGTTGTCTTCGGCTCGGTTGGCGGTGGCGGGCGCTATGACGGGTTGATCAAGCGCTTCACCGGACAGGATGTTCCGGGAACCGGATTTTCCATCGGCGTTTCGCGGCTGATGACCGCGCTGAAAAACCTCGGCAAGCTGGAAGGCACCGACATTGCCGCCCCGGTGCTCGTCACCGTCATGGATGGCGACACGGAAAATCTGGGCCGCTATCAGAAAATGACGCAAGATTTGCGCGAGGCCGGGATTCGCGCCGAGATGTATCAGGGCAACTGGAAGAAATTCGGCAACCAGCTCAGATATGCCGACCGTCGCGGCTGCCCGATTGCCGTCATCCAGGGTTCCGACGAGCGCGAGGCGGGCAAATTGCAGATCAAGGATCTGATCGAGGGCAGGCGTCAGGCCGCGGCAATTGCATCGAATGAGGAATGGCGCGAACAACGCCCTGGCCAGTTCGAAATCGACGAGGCCGACGTTGTTGCCACCATCAAGAACCTCCTGGCGGAACAGGGCGATGGTTGAGCGTTTCGCATTCGCGAACTACCCCTCCCCAACCCCTCCCCACAAGGGGGAGGGGCTAGATCGGCGCAAGTTGTCGATTCACGTCAAGAACGCAGACAAGTTTGTTCTCGACAATCTGTTTTCCTGTATGCTCGATCGGAATAGCCGCAAGCCGTTCCATTTTGCCTTGGCGGTGGAGGCAGGCACCAATAGCCCCTCCCCCTTGTGGGGAGGGGTTGGGGAGGGGAGAATGAACTCTCAATACGGTGTGAAACTGGAGAGGCGCACCTTCGCCTGATCTGTTCGATATGCCGCACTCAAACATCTCCCCGAAGACACGAAAACGAGCCAGGCAATTGCGTTCAAACTACACGCGTGCCGAAGCGATCATGTGGAATATGCTCAGGCAATTCCGGCCGTTTGGTGCAAGGTTCAGACGCGAAACACCAATTGGACCTTATATTGCTGACTTCGCCTGGCTTTCAAAAAAAATCATTGTTGAAGTTGATGGGGACAGTCACTTCATTGGGAGAGGTCCCGTCTATGACAGAAGGCGAGATATTTTTCTTCGTAAGCAAGGATTCCAAATTCTGCGATTTACCAACAATGAGATTATTGATTCCGAAGAAGGTGTTTATCTGCAAATAGAACGTGCATTGGGATTGAACATTGATGCAGATAGCTGACAAACTCCTCGACTACTACGCCAGCCAGGGCTGCGCCTTGCCCGAAATCGGGCTGCTGCAGCCGGCTGATCCGCTGCTGGACACGGCAGGTGAGGATTTGCGCCGCCGAATTTTCATCACCGCCGGGCAAAAGGGCGAGAGCCTGTGCCTGCGCCCCGAATTCACCATTCCGGTCAGCCTGCATTACCTGCGCGAAGGGACAAGCGGGAAGGCACGCTTCGGCTATGCCGGAACGGTGTTCCGCCAACGCAGCAATGAAATGTCCGAATTCTCGCAGGCAGGTATTGAAGACATCGGAAATCCCGACCGCCTTGCCGCCGATCTTGCCGCGATAACAGATTGCTGCGAAACCATCCGCCTCGCCGGTGTGTCAGACTATCGGCTCGTGATTGGAGATCAGGCGATTTTTGAGGCTGTTCTTTCCTCACTCGGCCTGCCGGCTGCTTGGCAAAAGCGGTTGGGACGCTCCTTTGGCGATATGGACCGCATGTCTGTGGACCTGGACCGGCTTTCAGGTGAAAACAGGAACGGGATGGGTCTCGATCCCGAACTTGCTGAATTGGCGAAGTCCGGAGAACGTGCACTCCTCAATCAGAAGATTGCCGGCATGATGGAAGAAGCCGGCCTGCAATCGACCATGGGCCGCACGCCCGAAGAGATTACCGAAAGAGTGCTGGAAAAGGCTGAACTCGCCGCAGCAAATCTTGATGCGGATCATCGGGTTGCACTGGATGCATTCCTGGCGCTTGAAACAAGCATTGAAGAAGCACCTGCCGTGCTCGAACAGACCGCTTCGCTGTATGACTTTGAAATTGGCAGCGCCCTCGAAGGATTTGCGGCATTTGTTGAAGCCTTGAAAGCCAAAAAAGTCAGCAATGGCGAATCCATCTACAAGGCCAGTTTTGGGCGCCGCCTCGACTATTATACCGGCCTGGTTTTCGAGATCGAATGCCCGGGACAAGACAAGCCGGTTGCCGGTGGCGGACGCTATGATCACCTGATGTCTTTGCTTGGCGCAGAAGCGGAGATACCGGCGGTCGGGTTTTCGATCTGGCTCGACCGCCTGGCGGCAGCAGGGGGGCAATGATGAGCATTATTGTGGCAATTCCCTCGAAGGGTCGGTTGAAGGATCGTTCGGTGGAGATATTTTCGGAAGCCGGCATGCCGATCGAACTGGCGCAGGATAATCGAACCTATCGCGGTGAAATTCCGGCCGTGCCCGAAGTCGAAATTGCCTTCATGTCGGCTTCCGAGATCGCCCGCGAACTGGTTGCAGGCAAGATCCATCTCGGTATCACCGGCGAAGACTTGGCGCGCGAAACGGTTTCCGACGCCGATGCCGTCATGGATATCGGGGTCAAACTGCAATTCGGTCATGCCGATGTCGTTGTCGCGGTACCAGAGGCCTGGATTGATGTCGAGACGATGGCTGATCTGGATGACGTAGCCGCCGAGTTTCGTCAGCGCCATGGCCGCCGTCTGCGGATCGCCACGAAATACTGGCAGTTGACACAGAACTTTTTTGCCGGTCACGGTATAGCCGTCTACCGCATCGTGGAAAGTCTCGGCGCGACCGAAGGCGCTCCCGCGGCAGGAACTGCCGACGTTATCGTCGACATAACTTCGACAGGCTCCACCCTGCGTGCCAACAAGCTCAAAATCCTGAGCGACGGGATCATTCTGAAATCCCAGGCGCGCCTGATCAGGTCCAGAACATCACAGGCCGACATCAATCAAATTTCGGCAATCGAGACGCTTGTCTCCCGCATCGCAAAATCTCTGGGCTCGAATTCCGGCAAGTAAAAAGACCGCCCGGTGGGCGGCCTTTCAAGTCGAAAGTAGACGTCGTTTTAGCTATTGCCTCGCCCTTCAACCGACCAGGCGCCCGGACCTGAAATCGCCAGGGCCAGGAAACCGCCGGCAACGGCCAGATTCTTCTGCAGGATCAGGAAGTTGAACAGCGACAATAGCTGGTTCGCGCCATCAGGAAAATCGGGAATATTGATCGAGCCCGAGTGGAATACGAGCGCGGTAAACACACAAAATGCCGCCAGCGCATTGGCAGCCAGTCGTGTCTGAAAACCAATTAGGATCGCAATCCCCGCAAGGAGTTCGAAAATACCGGCCAGATAGTTGAGAATGGTTGGCGCAGGAAAACCGGACTGCGTGAGCATCCCGACCGTTCCGGATGGATCGACGAATTTGAAAACGCCTGCCGACAGAAACATGATCGACAGGAGGATTCGGGCAATAAGAAGAACAAGATCTTTGGACATAACGGGTCCCCATATTTGATTGCTGATTGCCGCAATATGGGGGTTGGTGTGGTGATTACAGTCCGCGAATTTAGAGACATATTGTTCAGTGATCATTGACGGTACAGGAATCCTTGTCGCCAATGAAAAGGGCGGCCCAATGGACCGCCCTTAAATTCATTATGTGGCCAGGCCGGCTTACATCATGCCGCCCATTCCGCCCATTCCACCCATGTCAGGCATTCCGCCCCCAGCTGGTGCGTCCTTCTTCGGAAGCTCAGCAACCATCGCCTCTGTCGTGATCAACAGGCCTGCGATTGATGCGGCATCTTCCAGAGCGGCGCGAACGACCTTGACCGGATCGACGATACCCATCTCGATCATGTCGCCATATTCGCCGGTTTGAGCATTGAAGCCGAAGGAAGCGGACTTGGCGTCCTTGACCTTGCCGGCAACAATCGAGGCTTCTTCGCCTGCATTGGCTGCAATCTGACGAAGCGGTGACTGAAGGGCACGGCGAACAATATTGATACCGGCTTCCTGGTCATCATTTTCGCCTTTGGAATCGATGTGCTTTGCGGCGCGGAGAAGCGCGGTTCCGCCACCAGGGACGATACCTTCTTCGACAGCAGCACGAGTTGCGTTCAACGCATCATCGACACGGTCTTTCTTTTCCTTCACTTCGACTTCGGTCGCGCCACCGATGCGGATTACCGCAACACCGCCTGCCAGCTTGGCAAGACGCTCCTGCAGTTTTTCGCGATCATAGTCGGAAGTGGTTTCCTCGATCTGCTGCTTGATTTGACCAACGCGGCCTTCGATTTCTTTCTTCTTGCCGGCGCCGTCAACAACAGTGGTGTTTTCCTTTGAGATGTTGACGCGCTTTGCAGTGCCAAGCATGTCGAGGGTGACGTTTTCCAGCTTGATGCCGAGATCTTCGGAAATCACCTGGCCACCGGTCAGGATTGCGATGTCTTCGAGCATTGCCTTGCGGCGGTCGCCGAAGCCTGGTGCCTTGACGGCTGCAATTTTCAGGCCGCCACGCAGTTTGTTGACAACCAGGGTCGCCAGCGCTTCGCCTTCAACATCTTCTGCAATGATCAGCAGCGGACGGGAAGACTGAACAACCGATTCAAGAATTGGCAGCATGGCCTGCAGGTTGGAGAGTTTTTTCTCGTGTAGCAGGATGTAGGGATCTTCAAGATCCGCAATCATCTTGTCGGGGTTGGTCACGAAATAAGGGGAGAGATATCCACGGTCAAACTGCATGCCTTCAACGACTTCCAGTTCGGTTTCGGCAGTCTTGGCTTCTTCAACGGTGATGACACCTTCATTGCCGACTTTCTGCATCGCATTGGCGATCATGTTGCCGATTTCGGCTTCACCATTAGCAGAGATTGTGCCAACCTGGGCAACTTCTTCCGAAGTCTTAATTTTCTTTGCTTTCTTGACGAGGTCGGCGACCACTTCGGAAACCGCGCTGTCAATGCCGCGCTTCAGATCCATCGGGTTCATGCCCGCGGCAACTGCTTTAGCGCCTTCCTTGACGATTGCCTGCGCCAGGACGGTAGCAGTCGTGGTTCCATCACCGGCTACGTCATTGGTCTTTGAGGCAACTTCGCGCACCATCTGTGCGCCCATGTTTTCGAACTTGTCGTCCAGTTCGATTTCTTTTGCGACGGTTACACCATCCTTGGTGATGCGGGGTGCACCGAATGATTTGTCGAGTACGACATTGCGGCCTTTCGGGCCCAGCGTAACTTTCACTGCATTTGCCAGCGTGTCCACGCCACTCAGCATGCGATCACGCGCATCAGCTGAAAATTTTACGTCTTTGGCAGCCATGTTTCTGCTCCTTGTTTAACTACTTCAGGCGTTTTTTTGCTTTGCGTAGAAAAACGCCGGTACTTCTGTGTTTGTCTTCAGCGGATTTAGCCGATCACGCCCATGATGTCGGATTCTTTCATGATCAGGACGTCTTCGCCGTTCAGCTTGACTTCGGTTCCCGACCATTTTCCGAACAGCACCCGGTCACCTGCCTTGACGTCGAGAGCAACTACATTGCCGCCATCGTCACGCGCACCTGGGCCAACAGACATTACTTCACCCTCGGAAGGCTTTTCCTGTGCTGTGTCCGGCAGGATGATCCCGCCTGCAGTCTTTTCCTCTGAATCCACGCGGCGGACCACAACCCGGTCGTGCAGCGGACGGAATTTAATCTTTGCCATAATATGTACCCGTTTTGGAGATTTTTACGTTCTCGATACTTCAACGGCACCGCGCCAGCGATGCCGTATGATGGTTTCGTTAGCACTCTACCTTGATGAGTGCTAGCCGACGCTGAGATAGGTGCGGAGAGCCGGATTGTCAATAAAAAATGCGCGTATCAGCCGTCGAAACAGAATAATTTTGCGGTCATGGGCCGCCACGTCCCGACTTTGCTCACTCATACGCTCAAATAGTATGATCGGCAGCGCGTGCAATACCTGGATCGGTCCTGAGCGGTCTTGCCGGTGAAAAAAGTGACCCTTGGGCCAGAAGAATGTTCTGATCGATCATCTCGATTGCCGCTTCTTCATTTTCAATGCTTCGGGCGATGATCTCCAACTGGATATCCTGTTCGTCCAACGGTTCATATTTGAGGCGCTTGAACATGGCAAGATGATCGGGCGACATCAAGAGAACTGGATCTGGAATGACGTAGCTGAAGAATCCGCTCTGGATTGCATTTTCTGTTTGCTCGCCATCGCCGCATTGCGAGATTGCCAACTGGAATCCCAGATCACGCAAATTGGCCATGAGATTGAGGCATTTTCGGTCGATCTGAAAATACTCGGGCAAGGTGATTTCCAGCAAAATCCTGTCAGACACACTCGAACTGGCGGCAGCAAGGTTCAGGAAACGAGTTACATTTGAAGGTCGGCTGGTCTCATGCCATGCCAGGCGTAGGATAACCCCGATCTTTCGGTCCTCGCGATCAAGATCCCTGGCCAGCGCGATTGTCTGATCAAACATCTGGATGTCGATTTCAGCACGCAGCGATTTGGGTTTTATGTCCCCAAGCCATTCCTCTGGTGCGAGCAAACCACCTTCAGGGATACGCAAATAGGGTCTGGCATCAAGATAGCGGGTCGTACGCTCTGGCAGGGTAACCACTGGTTGATACCAACTGACAACCTGCCCGTCGCGAACGGCTTGCGCTATATCGACATCTTGTTTGGACTCCGTTGGCATTTGATTATCACTATCTATCGACATGCCTTCGGGTCCATCTGGCAAGTCATCCGCGATTTCGTGACTTTCTCGGCTTTCACGCACGGAGCGCATGGGCACGTTACGGTCGGCAGGAACGATTTTCCGCATTTCGTTGTCAGGCGCTATTTTCCAGCGAATTTCCTCTGGCGCGCTTTGGTTGGCGGGCGAATTCAATTTGGTGATCATTGTGTCAATTGAAGCCATTCTTCGTGCAAGGTCTGTTTCAAACTGACTCAGTCCCTCCGCAGCGCTGGCAAGCTTCCTATTGAGGCGGCGTGTTTCCAGACTTAGAAACAAGACCATCAAGACACAGAAGGCAACGGCTCCAATCAGGGCAAGTTCGAAATTGGAAAACTCAATGTCGAATAAGCTAAAATATGGACCTGCAAATTTGGCAACACCTGTAACCACAGCACTCAGTACAAGCGCAGCCACGAAGTAATATCTCATTTTGGCGATCCGCCGATTTAAATTGTATTTTATCAGCCTGCATCGCCACTATGGGCAAAAAACGGCAGGGCGAAAAGTCTATCCGCCGCGCATGGTAACTTAACATCATTAATTTGCCGATCTTGTGCCATCAGCTCTGCGGTACAGATATGAATAAAGCTGATTTCACGCCATTACTGGCTTGACCGCACAATACCCCTTTGCCACAAGGCCAGACAGTTTCTGCAGACGGGCACCTTCGATGTTAACAAGATCAGCAAATAAAATTCACGGGCTGCGCGAAATCGCGCCTGGCTATGATGGCATCCTGTGTGATGTTTGGGGAGTTCTGCACAATGGCGTCAGTGCGTGGCCGGGCGCAGTTGATGCGCTCACCAGATTTCGCCAGCAGGGTGGCAGGGTCGTGCTGATCACCAATTCGCCACGCAGGAAAGCCTCTGTCGTGGTGCAATTGCACGATCTTGGCGTTCCTGAAGGCGTGTTTGACGATGTGGTCACGTCCGGCGATGTCACCCGCAGGCTCATATCACAGGTCGACGCCGAGGTTTTTCACATCGGGCCGGACCGCGATCTTCATTTATTCGAGGATCTTGGCGTTCAACTGGTCGAATTGGAACAGGCAAAAAGTGTTGTTTGTACCGGTCTCAATGACGATCGCTCCGAAACACCGGAACACTATGAGGACCTGCTTGCGCAAATAAAGGACCGGGATCTTCCCTTCATTTGTGCCAATCCGGATATTGTCGTGGAATTTGGCGACCGGCTGTTGTGGTGCGCTGGCGCACTGGCACGCGACTACTCCGCCATTGGCGGATCAACCCATATCGCCGGCAAACCGCATAATCCGATTTACGAAGCGGCAATTGCAAGACTTAACCAGGCCGCTGGCAAGGACATCCCGATGGACCGTATTCTTGCCATTGGTGATGGCATGCCAACCGATGTTGCCGGCGCCCGGGATTTTGGTCTCGACCTGCTTTATGTCAGCGCTGGGATTCATGCTGCAGATTATGGAGACACGGAAAACCCGGATCCTCAATTATTGCAGGAATTTCTTGCCTCAAATAATGCCGCTCCGGTCGCGTGGATTCCGAGGTTGAAATGGTGAATGCAAACGCCGAAGAGGCGCAGGAGCCGTTTTCCTACATAAGACCGGCCTCCGGAGTTTCACTTCCTGATAACCTGCGGGGCGGCGTGGTTGCAATCGGCAATTTCGATGGTGTCCATCTTGGTCATCGGGCCGTGCTGGATAGAGCCTTGGCGATTGGTAACGAGGAGAAGATACCCACAATCGTACTGACTTTTGAGCCGCATCCAAGAACCGTGTTTCGACCCGAAACACCGGTATTCCGGCTGACACCTGTACCGTTAAAGGCCAATATCATGCGTGACCTTGGGTTCGATGCAGTCGTCGAGCACGAATTCGATCGTGAGTTTTCGCAAATGCCTGCCGCCGACTTCGTTACACAATTGCTGGGCGATGGGCTGGGTGCCAGCCATATCGTGACCGGACATGATTTCCACTTCGGCAAGGGTCGGGAGGGAACCCCGCAATTTCTGACGGAAAAGGCGCCCGCCAATGGCATGGCGGTAAACCTGGTCGAACCCTTCCTTGATGGCGACGGCGAGATTATCTCATCAACCAGGATTCGCGATGCGCTGGCCGCCGGAAATCTGGCACTTGCAAACCGCCTGAGCGGAAGACCGTGGTATGTTCGCGGGTCTGTTGTTGCCGGCAAGCAACTCGGCCGCACGCTCGGTTATCCGACGGCCAATATATTGCTGCCTGCTACTGCCCGGCTGCGCCAGGGAATTTATGCGGTGCGCGCAAGACTGGCCAATGGTGAAGTCCATGATGGCGTTGCCAGTTTTGGTCGAAGGCCGACCTTCGACAATGGAGAGGTCATTCTCGAAACCTACATCTTCGATTTCTCCGAGGATATCTATGGCATGGAGATCGAGATCGAATTTCACGGCTTTCTGCGCGATGAGGAGAAATTTGAATCCAAAGACGCGCTGATCGCCCAGATGGATCGTGATTGCAAGCATGCCAGGGTACTGCTGAAAGACAATCCGCCCGCCGGAAAGAACGATGGATAATGGGCGCAATGTACTGATAACCGGCGGGACCGACGGCATTGGCCTCCTGTTGGTCAGGCATTATCTGTCGGCGAGCGCTGCGGTCGTCGCGACTGGCAGACGGCCAGTAGATGAGACGGAATTCAACACAGACAATGTTCACTACATCCAGGCCGATCAGGCCAGGAATGACTGTTCGGATAATATCCTGCAATCGGTCAAGCAACTGGGTTGGAACAGGATAGATAATCTCATCCTGAATGCCGGCACCGGCACCGTTGGTGATCCGGCTGATGAGAGCGCCGAGGCAATCTGCAACACCATTTCGGTAAATCTCGCCGCGCCTATCACCATTTTGCAGACACTGGCACCTTTGCTTGAAGCCTCGGGCAGGCCGGGCCAAGTAACATTGATCGGATCAACCGCGATACGAGGCGCTGCGCAATTTGCGAGCTATTCCGCGTCCAAGGCGGGGCTTGAAGGGTTCGCGCGCGCAGTGGCGAGCGAATGGACAGGGCGGATAAAGGTCCAGATAATCCATCCGGGACCGATTGCGACCCGCATGCATGAAAAGGCGCAATTGAAGGTTGGTTTTGCACGGCGGTTCTTCATTCATCCCGACCACGCGACAAACAGAGTTGCCCAAATCATTGAACGCGGAACACCGCGCGCCTTCCTGTCGATCGGCCCGCGCGAAATCGTTTCCGGTCTCCTGGGCAGGGGGCCAGGCCAATGAAGGCGCTTGTCACAGGAGCAGCATCCGGATTGGGAAAATCCCTGACAATGAAGCTGGCTGCTGCCGGTTTTGATGTTGTCACACTGGATCGGGACAGAAAAGGCTTGGAGCAAATCAAGTGTGATGCGATCCATGTCCTGAACTGCGATCTGGCTGATACCGGTGGACTTGTAGGGCGGCTGGATGAATTGGTTTCATTGGGACCGTTCG
The DNA here is from genome assembly GCA_028289365.1 of Salaquimonas sp. GTDB lineage: Bacteria > Pseudomonadota > Alphaproteobacteria > Rhizobiales > Rhizobiaceae > BOKV01. Next base: position 71,202 of record JANQQM010000076.1, read on the forward strand.
ACCGGGTCATTCTAAATGCCGGAATTTCGGCAACCGGCAAATTCGAGAAAATCCCGTCCGAGGTTCACCAAAAACTTTTGGCAGTTAATTCAATGGCACCAATGATCCTTGCTTCGGGATTGGCAGCAAGAAATGCCTATTCGCCTTCTGCCAGATTGGTTTTTATAGCCTCGCTTGCATGCAGAACCGGCTATCCCGGCGCAGCCAGCTATGCCGCTTCAAAAGATGCCATCGCCGTCTATGCAAAAAGCATCGACAAACCCTTCCGCAAGCGGGGAATTTCGGTGATGACCGTTTTTCCCGGACCCATCAAGACCGGCCATGCCGCCTATCATGCGCCGCCTGGATCCAAGGAGGAAAAGCGCATGCACCCTGACGATTTGGCACAACGCATATTGAAGGCGGCTGATTCTGGATCGAAGCGATACTACCCTGGCATGACAGCAAAACTTTCGGCATTGGCCGGTAGAATTGCGCCACGTACCACGACCAATCTGATGCGCAAAATGCTGTATGTGAAACTGTCTGAGGAAAAATGGTAGGGATTAGTCGCCCATTTGCCGATTAATCCGCTTTATTCATCCGATACTTGCTGTTAAATAGCCCGGCATGACCAGTTGTCCCGCAATTATTGCCCGAATTATGGTCCCGGCCACCGCGTAATATCGAGCGGGGACCGGGCTTGAATTCCAACTGATTGCGTACCAGTTTTCCGACATTTGATTGCGGGCGCGTATTACCCGCTGTAAACAAAATCCGCTTAGCCACACGCGCGGGAAAAGATTGCAAGACCCATGCAGGATGCTCAATTGAAAAATACCGACAATAACGAAACCAGCGCTGCCGAAGCAGGGGATACCGGTCGCGACTGGGGCGCAACGCTCTACCTGCCCAAGACAGATTTTCCGATGCGTGCGGGCCTGCCGCAAAAGGAACCGGAGATCATCGCCCGCTGGGACAAGGCCAATCTTTACCGCCAGTTGCGGGAAGCTTCAAAAGGCCGTCCCAAATATGTTCTGCATGACGGCCCCCCCTATGCCAATGGTCACCTTCATATCGGCCATGCGCTCAACAAGATCCTGAAGGATCTGATCACGCGCTCCTTCCAGATGCGCGGCTTCGATTCCAACTACGTGCCCGGCTGGGATTGTCACGGCCTACCGATCGAGTGGAAGATCGAGGAGCAATACCGCGCCAAGGGCAAGGACAAGGACGAGGTCCCGGTCAATGAGTTTCGGCGCGAATGCCGCGAATTCGCCCAGCACTGGATCGGCGTCCAGAGCGAGGAGTTCCGCCGGCTCGGTGTGGAGGGAGATTTTGAAGACCCCTATACGACGATGAACTTCGCCGCCGAGGCAAAGATCGCCGCCGAACTGCACAAGTTTTCCATGTCCGGCCAGCTCTATCGCGGATCGAAACCGGTCATGTGGTCGGTGGTGGAACGCACTGCACTCGCCGAAGCCGAGGTCGAATATCAGGATTACGAATCCGATACGATCTGGGTGAAGTTTCCGGTCCAGACAGCAGACAGGGATGGAGCAGAACTTGCCGATCTTCTCGATGCATTTGTCGTTATCTGGACTACCACGCCGTGGACTATTCCCGGCAACCGGGCGATCTCCTATTCATCCCGGATTTCCTACGGCCTCTATGAGGTCATGGCGGCTGAGAACGATTTTGGTCCGCGGCCGGGCGAGAAATTGGTTTTCTCTGATGCTTTGGCCCCGGAGAGCTTTGAGAAAGCAAAACTGCAATACAAACGCCTCCGTGACGTCACAGCTAACGAACTGGCGCATATCACCTGCTCCCACCCGCTCAAGGGGCTGGGCGGCGGCTATGAATTTGTCGTTCCGCTTTTTGATGGCGAGCATGTCACCGATGATGCCGGTACCGGTTTCGTTCATACCGCTCCAGGCCATGGTCGCGAGGATTTTGACGCCTGGATGGAGAACACTCGTGACCTCGAAGCCCGCGGGATCGATGCGGCAATTCCGTTCACGGTCGACGATGCCGGTTTCTTCACCAAAAACGCACCGGGTTTCGGCCCGGATCGGGAAGGAGGCGCTGCCCGCGTCATTGATGATAAGGGCAAGAAGGGTGACGCCAATCAGGCGGTCATCACCGCCCTGATCGAAAAGGACATGCTGTTTGCCCGCGGCCGGTTGAAGCACACCTATCCGCATTCATGGCGGTCCAAGAAACCGGTGATCTTCCGCAATACACCGCAATGGTTCGTCTACATGGATCGAGATATCGATGGCACCGGCGATACATTGCGCGCCCGGTCGTTAAAGGCGATTTCGGATACCAGATTTGTACCGGCATCCGGTCAAAACCGGCTCCATGCAATGATTGAAACAAGACCCGACTGGGTCCTGTCGCGCCAACGCGCCTGGGGTGTTCCGATTGCTGTCTTTGCCGATGAAGACGGCAATGTTCTCAAAGACGAGGCGGTCAACGCCCGGATTATAGAGGCGTTTTCGCGCGAAGGCGCTGACGCCTGGTTCGCTGACGGTGCCAAGGAGAGATTCCTCGGAAATGATCATGACCCGGAAAAGTGGTCGATGGTCACCGACATTCTCGATGTCTGGTTTGATTCCGGTTGTACCCATGCCTTCTGCCTCGAAGAACGCGAAGACCTGAAGTGGCCAGCCGATCTTTATCTCGAAGGTTCAGATCAGCACCGCGGCTGGTTCCATTCCTCGCTATTGGAAAGCTGCGGAACCCGCGGCCGTGCACCCTA
>JANQQM010000085.1 GCA_028289365.1 Salaquimonas sp.
TGAATTGCTTCTCAAATTATCCCCGCACGCAACGCTGCGAATTTAACAAATGAACCTCCGCAACGACCAATTGAAATTCGGCACTTCCATTATCCCAAGTATTAAATAGATTATATTCTACATTTTGTTGTAATAATATCATTGATATTGAATATAAATCCCATTACTACTCAATCAGTAGATGATAATATTTATTTCTACGATATATTTAAAAATAATATATCGAATTTGAAATAGATATAAAGAAAACATGGTATTTATACTTCAATTTCTAAAATATTAAAAGAGGATGTCAATGTTGTTCCGCGTTCACTCGAATTCCTTGAGTTTGTTTTTTGCAAATTCGAAGACCCTACCCACCACCCGGCTGGCCATCACATTATCCGCACTATTGCTAACTCTGCTCCTGACCACCGGAGTGGCGAAGTCCGGCGATTTCACCAGAGCCTGGACCATTCAGAACGGAGAAATTTCAAATGCGCGATCGCTTCAAATTTCAGATGAGGAAGGTGTAGTGGAATCTGGCGGACGTATTGAATCCTCTGTTCCGGGAGTCCTGGTGTTGGATGGTGGCCGTGTTGCCAACCATGGAACAATCAGTTCAAGCGTTACAGCAATTGCTTTAATGGGGACCAGTCAGGATTTTTACCTGATCAATAGTGGCGAACTGATCAGCGACGGCCAGGGATTATGGACATTGGCAGACGGTACCGGGTCCGTGCATATTGACAATTCAGGCCGCATCGAAGCCGGAGAAACAGGTCTTGACCTATCAGAACAAGAACTAATTGGAACGAATCGGGGTTCGATTATCGGTCTGACGGAAGCTGGAATAATTGCCCGGCGAATTTCCGCCTTTGTCAATGAAGATACCATCTTCGGGGCCAATTTTGGCATTCTTGCAGATGAGATCAGTGAATTTGCCAATCACGGCACGATTTTTGGTCGAAGGGATACTGGTCTTCATATGGGATCTGGAACCGTAGTCAATTTCGGTAACATGGTCGGTGGTCAAAGAGGTGTGGCCATGGACAAGGGAACTCTGATCAACATCAGGGGACACATTGAAGGTACCAAAGGAATCGAGGTCAATCGCGCCAATCCCGGGAGTGCGGTTGATGCCGGAGATGCGACAATCGTCAATGCCGGCATCGTGCGCTCGATCGACGGTCCGGACGGAATTGCCATCGACTTTCAGGAGCTGCGAGAAGACAATAGTGATCCCAACAGTCCGCTCACTTATGCGGGCGACGATACGCTTGAATTGCAGAAAGGCAATTTGATTATCGGCAGGATCAACCTCGGCCTGGGTGACGATCGCCTCGCCACCGACACCGGGCTTAATCTGAACTACACCTTCGATAGCGCGCCGGAGCTGGTCGACATTGCCAGCAATATTTATGACCAGCGCGCCAATGCCGACGGCACCGTCTCGATCGCTGTCCTTGACAAAACGGCGCTTTCCCAGGCTGACGAAGCCCTTGCTGAGATAACAAGCGGCATTTCCAATGTTCTGCAGCAGCGTTTCGCAACCGCGGGGAGGGCAACAGGACAACTTTCGGGAAGCCAGCCCACCGGTCTGAGTTTTCTTCGGGGACCGGGATCCCTCAAGGATACCCCTGAGGATCTCGAGGCCCTGCCCGGGAATGAAGACTTTCTGCTGCGGGAGAAGGCTGGAGCAGCACTCTGGGCCCAGGGCATTGCCGCCGGCCGTAGCAGCGATGCCTCGGCCTCGACCCTGCCCACGCACATGCAGGTCTCCGGCCTCTTTGCCGGTCTCGATGCGGCGGTCAATTCTGATGTGACCCTCGGAGCATTTCTCGGTACGGGGGCGGTTGACCTGAAGATCAAAGCCTCAGAGGGCTACACCAGAGATGCGGCAAATTTAATTGTGGTCAATTCAGTGATCCGGGCTCCCGCGACCCACGAATATGTCGCATCCGATGCAATGCTCACCGGTCTCTATGGCCGCTACTCACAGGGCAATGCCGCGATAGATGTGAGCCTCACCCTTGGCTGGACCGATACCATCCACGAGCGCGTGATTCTCGATAACACCATGGCCAGAGGCTATGAAAATGTATCCGGCAGTTATAACGGCTGGTTTATTGCACCGGAAATCGGCTGGACCCAGAAACTTGACGGCCTCGGTCTTGAAGTCAGTCTCCGCGGTCGTTATGCGGCCCAGTTTCTCGATGCCTATTCCGAAAGCGGCGAGAACGGCATTGATGTCGGGAAACGCGATGTGCATATGCTGCAATCCCGGGCCGAACTGGCGCGGCCGTTCGACCTGGCAGCGGGGAGCGCTGGTGTTTTTACCATCACTCCTTATGGCGGCATGGACATCCGTCGCCTCCTGAAGGGCGACAAAGTGACACTCGACCTTCTCGGCAATGGCATGAGTACTTTCGCGCTCGGCCAGGACAAAACGGAACTCACCGGTTTTGCGGGCCTGCGCCTCAGCGCCCAGGTCACAGATAGCCTTGCATTGGAAGCCAACATCGAAGGCCGGATCTCCGATGCCGACAGCGAAACTGTCTCCGGCAGTGTCGGTGGTGTGTGGAAGTTCTGAAATGTACAGCCCCTGAGTGAATTTTAGTCAGGCAGACCGAAGCCCAGGAGTCGGCAAAAGATTCCCGTGTTCAAAGTGCTGTAGGATCCTTGTGGATCGCGTCGGCTGGCAAGCCCTGGTGCCAGCCAAGGGCACGGAAATGTTCGCAGGAAAATTCACTGTTCGCGTTATCCCGGT
>JANQQM010000108.1 GCA_028289365.1 Salaquimonas sp.
ATTTCCACGCTTAGCGTCGCGGGGAAGTAACCTTTCACATCGTTCTGGATCGCCCAGCTTGCCTGCCGCACATCTTCTGTTTCGGACAGGATCATCATCGGGATGTCGGGAAACAGCATGCGAATCTGCTGGAACTCAGCAGGGGCACCGCAAGCCGCGCATTCGGATGACCGGATGGACAAAAGTACTAGATCCGGCGCTTCCTCACCGTCGAGTGTCTCCACTGTCGCGCCACTGAAACTAAGATCTCGTGACAGTTTTTGTAATGATTGAATCAGCCCGTCCCGCAAAAGTTGCGATTTTTCAATCAGTAACACACTCTTTTTTGTTCTTTTTGCTTTTTTTGTTGCCTTGAAATTATCCGTGGGAGTTTTATTTTCATTGACACAGGGATAATTTGTTCGTTTTACCCATATTTTACTATGGCTATTCATAATTTTTACTCCAGCTACTATTCGGACCAACTTATGTTGGCAAGCCCCTTACCGTTGTCCGTTTGTAGTCGGATCTCTCAATCCCCAGAGATTCGAACTGCAGGTGATAAATCCATTCTTCGGGATCTAAACCCAGCTGATGGAACTGCGTAAAATTATGGAATCGTCAAATTGTGGTGGCCTTTCAACTCTTATACTCCTCCAAATTTGGAATACCGCCGCAAATTTCCCTAAAGATTAACTTTCCTCGTTAGTAGTTTATTAACAGCTTATATTCACGGCCATGTTGACAAATGTCAAGATTCGTGAATTTCCGAGTTTACGTTAGGTTAATTTGTGCCTTTGGCATTGCGTCTCCAGCGCAAGAATTATCAGATTTTCCGTTATCATTTTGATGACAAAATTCGTGCCTCCCTGCCCTAATGGTCTAGGCTGAATTTACTAAAAAGGCTCAATTCGGAATTCTCGATCGCACTGTCTCGAATAAGCCCTCGCCAATAAGTTTAAACCATTTGCCCAACTATCTAGCCCGCAACCCAGCGGTGTAACCTCACGCTTCGAATTACGAAAAACAGCTCATTGCGTAGAGGAGTACCGGGATGTCTGGAGTTCAGGATAATAAACTAAATACGGCGTTGAAATACGCCAAAGTCACGGCGTTAGTCCTTGCATTAAGCTCAACAGGTGTCCTTATCCAGGGATCCAACTGGGTTTATGCCGATGATACACCGGCAGACGCCGAGGGCGGAAGTGAAAATAGTTCGGGCGCGGGCGGTGCCAATAGCGCTGGCGCTGGTCAGGGTTCGAATTCCACTGCCGAAACCAATTCCGATCCCAATGGCGACGCATCAGCAACAGGTACAGGAGCGGGCGGAGCAGGTGCGCAAGGTACCAGCGGCGGCAAAGAAGCAAATGCCCATGCAGAAACCGATACCTACGCTACTGCAAACAAGGACGGTGATGAATATACCGCAGAGGCCGACGCGGAAGCGACTGTCCCTGGCGGAACAATCGGCGCTGAAGTTGACGTCACCTATGACCGGCAGAACGAGATTTCTGCCAATGCGAAGACAACTGAGGATGGCAATATGGTCACCCAGGCCAGTTCCATGCTCAATGGTATTGCATCTGCGATGTGTGGGGGCACATGCGATACATCATTTACAAAGGATACGAAAAAGAAGTCGGAAGCCTTGGCAATCCAGGGCAATCACATGAGCTATACGATATCCAATCGCAGCAGATCTTATGCTTATGCTGGCGCAACGAAAGACTTTGATAGTAGAAAGAACATGCGTTCGAGTGCAGCTGTGGAGACCTGGGCCGAAGCTACCGGCGGTTATGCCCGTTCACTTGCATCCGCAGAGGCTCACTCACGCAGCGGTCGTAATAGCAAAGGCGGTGTCGCTAAAAATGAATGGCTGACCAATGTTGTGAAGCAGAAACAATATTGGGCGAAAAAACACAAGAAACGCATGAAGCCGTTTGCTTGGGCCAAATCCAAATCCTATGCAAAAGCCTGCGTCGGAGCCGGCTGTAGGCCACCGGAGCCGAGAGTAGCTGGCCGCACGCTGGGAGGAGAGTGCGAATGGAGATTCAGAAACAGGGACGGCCAATATTTGTTCCCGCCCGTTTGTATCTATCCTGACGTCGAACAGGACCCTAACAACTAAGACAGCCGAAAACATATTGGCTCGGAATACCGCCACTGGCGCCAACAGGCGCCAGTGGTTTTTCATACTCTGCGATGCCCAAACCCTTGTCACCTTTCCTACTTCGCTTTGATGGAATTCGTATCCTTTCCAGAGCGGAATTGGAACGAAACTCCAGTTTTGGATTTGAACCAGAGGCTAATCAATTTCAACTTACAATTAAACTTGTAACTAATTGAAATTATATAGTTAATCCAAACGGTCTATGCCAATTGGCCAGCTTGACCAGACATGTTAAATGACCGCAAAATCCCCAAAGTAACTCGCTGAAATTGGGTTGTTGCCCTGGCAATAATCCGGCTCGTTATTTGTCCAGAGTTACCAGTAAAGGGAGCTAACTCAATGAAGAAGTTAACCAAAATCACCACCGCATGTCTGGCGGCTGCAGCTATGGCAGCAGTTTCCGTAGGCGTTGCCGAAGCAGGTCCTCAAAAGAAGGGCAAGTACGGCGGCAATAGCGCTTATTCAAGCGGACACTCGCATTCAGGTGGTATGGCAGTGGTTTATCCTGTCAAGCAAAAGAAGAAGCGGGAAAGATGCCAATCGTCCTGTAATGACAATGTTCAGCTCAACGGGAAACGTAAGCACGGCAAATATCAACAGGCATATAAGCAGTTCTCCATTGCTCTGCAGGAAAACTATTCACGCGCAAGTGCACGTGGACCAAACGCACAGGCCAATTCGACCGCAGAGGCCAGCTCTTATGCAAAAACTTGGGTTGGCGGTCCTGCACCTTGGGATAAAGGTCGGCGCGGCGGCGGCGGTGGCGGCGGTCACGGCGGCGGCGGCGGCGGCGGCGGTCACGGCGGCGGCGGCCAGTCTGCAAGCAACAATAACGGTGGCGGCGGTCACGGCGGTGGCGGCAGCAGCGGCGGATCAGGCTCAGCTGCAGGCGCAAGCGGCTCGTCCAGCGCATCAGCAAGCACTGGTGGCTAATAGCTACGCTTGAAAGCACGAACGGGTAAATTGTTGTGCTTTCTCCTTTACGCAAGAATGTTCCGGGGCAGAAATATCTGCCCCGGAACATCCCGACAAACGCCGCATTGTCGTCACCTTACAGACAATAAACACACTTGTTTCTTTGTTGATATTGGATTGAGACCATGGCCCGAAACAAAATCATTGCGGCGACAGCGATCATGCTGGCATCAGTCATTAGCCTTACCGGATGGACAACAGCGATGGCCGGCAATTCATCAAATGCAAGTTGCAAAATCCGTTCCAGTAAGACCGGCTCGGGCGTAAGGCTGGATGCGGTAGTTACCGCAAGCGGTCCCATCATGGGTACCTATACATTCAAGGTGATGTCATCGGATGGCAGCACCCGGCATGCATTCAGGAAGTCAGATTTCTCAGTCGATAGTCCGGCAAAATCACAACTGTTCAAGACCGGCGTCGACTTACCCGCGGGACCAGGATATCAGGCATCGCTCGAAGTCGAGTGGCCGGAAGGATATTCATCCTGCTCTTCATCTGTTTCTTGATTACGATCAGGAGGCTCGCAGGCAGAGTTTGAAATCCAGTCTTTAATTTCTATCGATAGCCCACGAGATCTTTTGACAAAAAACAATAACGGACATTTCGCAAGCCGTCTTGCGCATGTACCAAGAGATCCAGGGGTGACGGCAAATGCGCGGCCATAGCCACTTTGAATATCCGACTACGAGCGGCAAGCAGTTTCAAAGGCATTTGATAGCTGGTTCTACCTATTTCTCGCCGAAAAAACGCAGGAAATCGAAAAAGAAGGACAAATCAAAAAAGTCCGAAACAAATGACCGGCTGCATTTTGAAGCAAAACAACGCTCGGTCTACCTGGTTGACACCCGCAAATTATACAGGGAATGCGTTTGCCGTAATTTGCAGTCCTATCTCCGCAACGTCACTATCCAGGGAACGGCACAAATCAACGGATTTTTCGACGAGCATCCCTCACCTGATGGCATATTGATGTCCATTGGAGACGCCTCGACTGCCTTGCAGAGCGTCAAAGATGACCTGATGAAACTTAAGCGCCGCCTGGATCCGGTTCCGGTAATCCTGCTGACGGACGACGAGGACTATGATCTCGCGCTGGCGGCACTGCGAAATGGAATAAAGGGCTATTTCCCAGCTTCGCTGTCAGCCGAACTTTTGGCTCGCGCGGTCCAACTGGTTCTGGCCGGCGGAACATTCGTCCCGCCAAAATTGCTCCAAGAATGGGTCAGGTCCGGCACCACCGGTCACCGCAGCTCATCCAAACATCACTAAAGATAAATTTTCTGCTCAATTCTACTGCGATTAAATTGCAATTCAGAAAGTCTTGGCAACGTCATACATCACAGGTTCAAACGACCGGCACAGATCATGGATCTTGCGATTGCGTTTCCGCATTTCATCCGAACGCAGCATGGCAAGAAAGTCTTCACGCCGTTCCCATTGTGAATAATTTGCAATTCGCGTCTGGGCATCGTTCACATGCAGTCCCGCCGCAATGAAACCGGGTTGTTTGGAGATGAAATTGGCATAGGCATCAGCAAGCTCATCCAGCAAGTCCTGACAGGTGCCCGGTGTCATTTCGAATGTCGTGATTACGGTCTGAAAGGAATTGTCGGAGGCGATCTGCGGCATGGCTGGCTCCTGTCGATTGCAGAAATGAAAACAGGGTGACCTTAGTTGGCAACTAAATCAAGAGTAGCCTGATTTGTTGGGTTACCGCACAGATTCCCTGCACTTACTCCAATTCGTCAATAACCCGAGAACATCCCCATTCGGTTAGAACATCATTCATGTCGTCACGAACCATGTACCGGGCAGCATCACGGTCCAGCCCCTCCTCCAGCAGATCCTCATATTCCGTATGAACATGCCGGATATGAGCACCAACTGCCTGCCAAAGCGCAATGGATGGCGGCAAATGCTTCAAATGGCGGGCAGATGCCAGCTCCAATACAGGATTGAAATCAGCCATCGGCATATGCGGACAAAGCAGCCGCAATTGCTGCCTAATCTCCTTCACACGTCTGGTTTGTGGCACTTTTTGCATGAATCTACCGATCTCGTGGCGAATATCGAAACCTTATTTCGCCGATAAACGTTTCTCGACTTGCAGGCAACGTTAAAAGGATATAAAGATATCTTTATCTAATATTGGAAAACGAAAGAAACATACGGTCTGAAATGCTGACAAAACCAAATCTGGGCCTGGACGATACCGTGAATTTGCTCCGTGCGGCAGGGGAAACCACCCGCATGCGGCTGCTTGCGCTGTTGTCGGAAGCCGATTTGACGGTGACCGATTTGATCGAGATTTTGGGGCAATCCCAACCGCGGATTTCACGCCATTTGCGTCTGCTTGCAGAAGCCGGCCTGCTCGAGCGCTATCAGGAAGGCGCCTGGGCCTATTTCCGCGCAGCCGAAGATGGATCCGGCGCTGAAATGGTGACTCAGCTGATTGGCGCACTTGACCGATCGGATTCGCAAATTGTTCGCGACAGGGAACGACTGGAAGCGGTTCGTAACCGCCGCGCGCGCATGGCCGAAGAATATTTCTCGACCAATGCTGCAAGATGGGATGCCCTTCGGTCGCTGCATGTCGATGAAAGCCGTGTGGAAGCGGCAATGCTTCGCCTTGTCGGTGACAAGCCGTTCCAGAACATGCTGGATCTTGGAACCGGAACAGGACGTCTGCTGGAGTTGTTCGCACCACTTTATAATCGCGCAATCGGTATTGATGCCAGCCGCGACATGCTTTCAATAGCCCGTACAAACCTTGATTCTGCGGGGTTGTCGCGGGTGCAGGTACGCCAGGGTGATATATTCGTCCTGCCTACACCAGCTCGCCACTTTGATCTGGTTACACTGCATCAGGTTCTGCATTTTCTCGACGACCCGGCTGCGGCCATCCGCGAGGCTGCAAGGTCGCTCGCACCGGCGGGCAGGTTGCTGATCGTGGATTTTGCTCCGCATGATCTGGATTTCCTGCGTGAGGAAAACCTGCATCGCAGATTGGGATTTAGTCATGAGCAAATTTCCAACTGGTTGGAAGATGCAAATTTGGAGGTCTTGGACATTGTGGATCTGAAACCGGATCTGACCGCCAATGACGAACAATCGACTGACAATCAAAAAATGACAGTGACGCTCTGGCTGGCACGCGATCCGCACATGCTCGTCGCTGATAATTCATCAAGTAACTCAACCCAATTCGAGGGAGATCTGGTAAAATGACCGGTCCGGGGATTTCACGTCGTTCCTTGCAAAATGCAGGTATCAACGTATCGTTTGAGTTCTTCCCGCCCGCTTCCGACAAGATGGAAGAAGCACTGTGGAATTCGGTACAGCGATTGGCGCCACTTGGCCCTGAGTTCGTATCCGTTACCTATGGCGCCGGTGGTTCCACACGCGAGCGGACCATGCGTACCGTGGCACGCCTCGCAAAGGAGACCGATCTTCAGGTAGCAGGTCATCTGACCTGCGTGGACGCTACAATTAATGAAGTCGACGCCGTTGTTCGTGAATATTGGGCAGCCGGTGTCAGGAGCATTGTCGCCCTGCGCGGAGACCCTTCCGGTGGTGCCGGTGAGGAGTTCATCTATCGCCCGGAATCCTATCAGAACGCTGCCCATCTTTGCGCAGGAATTCACGCCCATGGCGGGTTCGACATCATTGTCTCGGCATATCCGGAAAAGCATCCCGATAGCCCGGATTTTGCAACCGACATCGAAATGCTTAAGCGGAAGGTCGAAAACGGCGCGACAAGGGCGATAACCCAGTTCTTTTTCGACAATGACCTGTATGAAGCTTATGTGGAACGTGTGCGGCGGGCTGGTATTTATATCCCGATCGTTCCTGGTATTCTGCCAGTTCACAATTTCCAGAAGGTTTCCACCTTTGCATCACGCTGCGGCACCCATGTCCCGATTTGGCTGGCCGACCGTTTCGAGGGCCTGGAAGATGATCCACAAACGGCTTCACTCGTGGCAGCTGCTGTCGCCGCTGACCAGGTCATGGACCTGATCGAACGCGGCGTAACGGACTTTCACTTCTACACGATGAACCGGTCTAACCTGTCCTTTGCGATTTGCCACTTGTTGGGACTGCGCGCAAAACCCGTCGATGACGGCCACACCGAAGCCGCCGCCTGAAAGACTTTGACAGGACCGCAACACTAAAAAGGCCGGGCGTAAACCCGGCCTTTCTTATTGAAAGTCTGCTGTTTATCGACCAAATCAGCCTTCGGGCGTGTACCAGATCGGCGACGAATAAGCCCGTTCCTGATGGACCAATTGCGCTTCTTCAGGCAATTCTATGCCGAAGCGAACCTTGTCATAGACAACCCAGCGCGGAGTCGGAATTTCCAGAACGCGCGTATAATAGAAGGCCCGCTCAGCCGGATCGAAATCCGGATCGGTCCATACAGTTAGCAATTCGGATGCGCCAATCGTGTTGGCCCAGGTAGCCGTTTCCAGGTCTACCGTATTGCCGACTGCCTCCAGATTACCCATGTCGTCCAGCTTTCGGTCGCCGGACCAGGCTACGTTATAGACCTTTTCGTGCAGTTTACCGTCCTTGTCCATCCAGCCTTTGATGACCTGAGCACGATCCAGATTTGCCCCGATCGGATCACGGAGCGCGGCAATCAGGAAACTCGGCGCTGCATCACCTTCTCTTGGCCGCAAGTCGCCTCCCATGGGAACACCCTTGGTGTAACCGGCAACTGCCGGCGAGCGGGTCCGCAGATCGTCGTCATTGAACGACCAGCCGCCGAAAAAGCGCAGACCGATTCTCGGACCGGTCGTTGCATAGGTTTCCTTGCGTTTGATCGCGTCATAGATGGATTTACGGGTATTCTCTTCCGCCCAGACAGCCGTATAGCCCGAAGCAACAAGCAAGTGCCCATCGATCCGGCCAAGTTCGCTGGCAATAAAGGGATGTTCTATTCTGGTCGGTGAAGGTTCGACACTGACCGATTTCGAGAAGAAGTTTTCCTCCTCGGCGGTCGTAAGGCCGGTATGGCTGTCCGTAGCGCCTCCAACACCGAACTTGTACGGATTGATCCCGAATTTTGCTTCAAGCGCCAATCCCTGTTTCAAAGCCTCGCGAGCATACTCCCCTTTCAGCATCTCCGGCTTCTTCAATTCGGTCAGATCCAGATTGCCGATGTCCCAGTTTTCATAATCGGCAAATTCGTCTTCCGGACTAAGGGCTGGATGGGCTTCGCCGTCACCCTTGATCTGAGTGATCTCGTAATGTGGTTCCCATTTGGCACGCAGGCGCACATATTCTTCATCAACCTTGCCCCCGTGGTAAGTGTCCTCGGTCGGGAACATCCATCCATTGGAAAGGTTTCCATTGTGAGAGAATGCAAATGCCCGGCCGCCTGTTTTCTCTTGATAGGCTTCCAACCATTCATAGAGTGCGTGTGGATTAGTATCGCCCAATGGCGGTTGGGTTACTGGTGGCACAACTTGTAGCGCCCGATTGGCATTATCTCGCAAGATGACATTGCGGTGCAGGTTGAAACCCTTCGGAACGGAAGTCCATTCAAAACCAATGAAAGCGGTAAAGTTTCCAGGATCGTTCGCTTCTTCAGCAGCCTCAACGATTTCCTCCCAGACATTGGAAAATGCGTCTGCACCCGGCGAATAGGCATCGACAATCTCATCCGGCAGGGTCATTTGCGAGAATTTGGTGATGAGATCAAAGGCCGCCTTTCCTGCTTCTTCTCCCCCGGCCTTGAAGCCCTCATTCCATAGACGGCCGTCCTCGGTTGCCAGGATTTGCGGTGCTCCATTTTGTATATCCGTGGCAATGCCCATCAGGTCGGTATGGTCGGTCAGTACCATCCAGTCCAAAGGCCGGCTAAGGCGTACGGGAAGGCCAGTCGATGAGGTAATCTGCTCGCCTTTTGCAAATCGCCACGCATCAGCAGGCCGTAAGATGTTTCCGAATACTCCGGCGTCAAGCGACAATCCAGTGTGCAAGTGGGTTTCTCCCCATAACGGCCGGGCGGGAAAGGACCGATTGGCATAGGGTGAAAAGGATTTGGTTGCAAAGCCGCTTTCGGCTGCTTCCTCGGTAGGTTTGATCTGCCCAAGGGCAGAGCCTGATGATAGGGCCATCGATATCGAAAGTACAAAGCCGATGGCTAAATGACGCTGATTGGACAGCTTGTTGTTTTTCACTATTTTTCTCCCTTGGTGCAAGCCAAATCATTGATTTCCAAGGCAAAACAGATCTACGGACCTGTCTTGACCAGACATCCGGGAACACGCGGTTTTTCCATGTACATCCTTGAATTGCGATGCTTGTTCCCACAGTGCCGACCCGGAACAATGGAGCGTAGCCCAATCAAGTCAATACCGTAAATCGAAAAGCTCGATCTTTGGGTGATGAATTATCTGAAGACACGGCATTTGATGGGTATCTGGAAATGGACCCAAAAGATTACTGAAAGGCAGAAGCCAACACTTCGTACAAACAATCGGGGCGGCACCTGGCCGCCCCGTTCATTAATCAATTTTCGGCTTGGGTGCATTTGCACCAGCCATTTCAAATAGTTTGTCGGTTTAGGTAAAAACTCCCATTACCAAAGCGCCGATAAAAACGAATACTGCGCAAACCAACAGAAAATTCATCTTGCTGGCGAGTTCCATATTGAGCTCCCTGTTAGTCGCGGTCATGGCCGCATATAAGACCAAAGTTTAAGGTCTCACAGGTCGCCGTCAATCCAGAATTGATGCTGCAGCGCACATTCTGGTACTAAAAACTCCCAATCTGCTTGATGGTAAGCTTAGAACACAATGATAAATTACGACTATTTATTCCATCGCAAATAACAGAAAAATCTTTCCACAAAACACGATATTGCAGTGCAAACTATCGATTTTCTGGCAGAATTGGGGCAATTGAAGAAATATGTTTCGTTTAGACTGAAATATGGAAGGCAAAAACTTCAGTATATCCACTGTTCCCAAATTCTAACCATCAGCTTTTCTCCGGGCTTGATAACGCCTTCCCGTTCCACCCACGCAACAAGCCCGCGCCGCATATGGGCCGCATCCTTGAACGCCAGCGCCATATCCGTGCTTTGCCAATCCACCTCGCTTCCCTTTGCCGCTTCGCCCAGCGGCCCGCCCGATTTCGAGGCGCCGACATGGCGGGCAATCTCACCACCAGCTTGACGGCAAGGCGCATTGTAGCCATCCACCCGCAGCGTGACACCACCTTCGAACATCAAGAGCGTACGGGGTGGCAGGAAGCTCATATCCGGGATTCCTTCCAGCACCAGATTTGTGCCGATCCATCCGGGCTTCACCTCCTTGAGACCCATGTCTACGGCAATCAATGCCAGTTCTTCTTCCGACAGAATTGAAACCTGACGCTCATTGCGCATTTCTGTACCACGCGGATACCAGGGCTCGCGTCCGCCTGAGGCCCGAACCAGGCCGGCATGAAAGTCACCACGGATGCCGTCATAGCTTAGCGGAAGCTCTTCGACCGGCTCGGAAACAAAATTCTTGCATTGAGCCATCAGCACCTGCGTAACGGTCGCGGTCAGTTTCCTGGCCCGGACGATCTCACGCTGCCGCTCGATATTCTGCTCTGGCTTGTTCATTGGATTCTCCACACAACTGTCGCGCTGATTCCGGCGGATCATACGCCCCAATTTGAGATAATGGGAGAAAAACCTGCCTGGTATTGGCGGTTCTCGTGCATCTTAATTTTAGGTTGGCTCTACTGGGCTTCGAGCACCAATTGCCGGGTCAGTGCAACCGCCTGACCTTCACATCCGGAAGCAAGCATCCACCCAAGCAGATCAACCGGGTTTTGCGTATTGATATCCGCAGGCAGGGAATGCAGCTGAACCAGCGCACGATTGCTTCCAGCCTTGATGAAAATCTCGCCCTTCTCGATCGGAACGGAGCCCGGCAGCATGACTTCAGACACGCCCTGGCGCATCGTCAACTCTACCTGCTTGCTTTCATCATCACCGGCAATCGCGATGCCCAAAGCTTCCTTGTCGGATTTACGGCCAAGTTTGACTTCGCTGTTCCGGAAACACCCTTCACCATCCGCATGAATGGAAATGACCCACGGATCATCCAGACCCTTTGGTTTGGGGCGGTTGCCAAAGCTACGGGCGACGCCGAGCGTATCGGCGTTTTCCTGCTCACCGGACAAAAGGTCAGCGATTTTCGACATGGTAGACCGCCGTTCGGCCTTTGCTGGTTCGCTGTTGGCGCCAACGGTTTCAACCGAATCCTCGGTTACCGTGATCGAAGCCGGGCCCGGAATAGCGTTGACACTGCCATCTTCGCCAAGCAGCGTCACGATTGTTCCCTCTGGAATGTTGATGGTGTCATCGACATTCAGCACTTTTCCGGGCGCATATTGCTGGGCTGGAGGATCTGCTGCAACAACGACATACTGGCTTCCGGCAAGCGCTGAGGAACTCACGCCGCACAAAACCATGCCCGCAGCAATTGCGGCAAGTCCGGTACTTTTTAAATAGCCTCTCATCGGCGTTCTCCTACTTTTCGCTCAAGACTATATCTGCCCCGGTTTCACCATTTTCCAGTCGCCGTAGATGAAAATCCGCCAGACCATCGCCTGGCTGATGTTTCACAAGATCGGCAAATGCCTTTTTGGCGCTTCGATTGCCAGTGCGAAGCAATTCAAACGCCTGGCTGTATTCGTCAAGGCATGACTGTTCGACATTATCGCCTAATGGTTCAAATGCTTCAATTCCAGTCACCTTTCCTTTCAGGTATATGGTACCTGACGGCCTGAACAAGTGTGCATTTGATCGCTTTTCGGTTTCCCCACTCACGCAGATGCGCGTTCCCACATATTTATTGGCGCCTTCAAGACGCGCAGCCGTGTTCACCGTATCGCCTATCGCGGTATAGTCAAAAAACCGTTCACCGCCAAAATTTCCGACAATTGCCGGCCCGCTGTGAATACCGATACGCGTGATACCCACTGAGAGCCCTCTTTCTTGCATTTCCTTGCGAAATTTCTCTGACAATCCGTCAACCGCCAATGCAAGCGAGACAGCCCGGTCAGCCTGGTCCTCCTGCTCGGTTGGAGCTCCAAAAAATCCGACGACTGCATCGCCAATAACCTTATCAATTGTCGCGCCATGCTCGACAAACAAGTTACAGATACTGTCCAGATATCCATTAAGCACCGTTGCAATCTCTTCCGGCGTCAGCTTTTCACTGATGGAGGTAAAACCCTGCAAATCCGTGAAGACACAGGTAATATCCCGCTTCTCCCCGCCCAAAGTCAGCATTTTGGGGTTTTTTACGATATGCTTCACGACCGCCGGGCTGACATATTGGGAAAACGCCTTTTCAACAAAACGGCGCTCTTCCCGGTCACGCCGCCAGGCAATGAAGGAGACTGCCCCTGCGATGCCGGCAACGATTATTGAAGGCGCAACAACGGGTATATGGACGGCCCACCGCGCATAAACCAGTATAGACAATACCCAATAACCCAAGATGACCGCGCTGATGGCAATTGGCTTGATCAATACCGGGAGGGGACGCCATGCCAGCCAGCAGGCAAGCAGCAGCGTGACCAACAACCCTGCCCCATTGATGATTGGTCCGGCAGGTGATGAGCGGTCACCGTTCAATATTTGCGCAAGCTTGTGGCCGTGGATAACAACACCCGGCAAGGTCCCGTCCTTAACCCCGATCAGCGCCGCAAACGGTGTTCGATGCCGGTCATCAAGCGGAAGGTCCACCCCGATCAGCACGAATTTGTTGGAAAACCATTCGCTTGGCAGCAATTTGGCTGCGTGCGCCGGATAGGCCGGAAAGGGATAGGGTTCGGATGCATCAGTCCGGTAGTAAACCAGCGCCTGGCGTTCATCTGATCGTCCGGCGCCGGCGGCCTGCGCCATGGCGGAGGAAAATCCGGGCACAAATTCTTGCCCGGCCTGGCGGCCTGCAAAATAATCTCTGACGACGCCATCAAAAGAATCACGTCCTAACGTGGCAAGACCTCTTGCCGTACCGGGCGCAAACTCCGCCAGATACTCTGCCTGGCTTTGCGAAAGCCCGTCCTCGACTCCAGCCGAAGCAATCACGATCGGCACCGGACTTGCCCCGATTACCTCGGCAAGGCGCAGGTCCTTATCAGCTTCGGTCGGCTGGTCAAACAGGATATCCAGCCCGATGGCCTTCGGTCCGGCCTGGGCAATATGCTCGACCAGATCGGCCAGGAATCCCCGGTCTATTGGAGATCTGTACGGAAATTCCTCCAGCGTCTTTTCGGTGACCGTGACAAAGACAATATCCTGGTCTGGCTCGGTAAAGGGCGAGACCGCGGACATCAAGATGTCACGATAGAAATTCTCGACCGGTCGTGCGATCACAAGCGATATCAGGATCACCATCGCAATGAACAATGGCAGGGTCCACGCCCCGCGGCCCAGATTTGCCAGACCGCCCCTGCCAGTTTTTTTGCGTGAATCGTCTGTCATGCTGGTCAGAGACTAGCGCAATTTTCGTTACACAGAAACGCGTATCCGGAAAGCTCTTCTGGGCCAGCCAAATTTAGAGCCCGCTACCGCGTGAGCCGTTTATAGGTCACCCGCTTCGGATTGACACTTTCCGGACCAAGCCGGCGGATCTTGTCGGCTTCATATTCTTCGAAGTTGCCCTCGAACCATTCGACATGGCTGTCGCCTTCGAATGCAAGAATATGAGTGGCAAGGCGATCGAGAAACATCCGGTCGTGGCTGATGATCACTGCACAACCGGCAAAATTTTCCAGCGCATCTTCCAGCGCGCCCAATGTCTCCGTATCCAGATCATTGGTCGGCTCATCAAGCAGCACGACATTACCGCCTTCCTTCAGTAGCTTCGCCAGATGCACCCGGTTTCGCTGACCGCCTGAAAGCGTACCCACCTTTTGCTGCTGATCACCGCCCTTGAAATTGAACGAAGAACAATAGGCACGCGAATTAACTTCATGCTTGCCAAGCTTGATGACGTCATTTCCGCCCGAAATCTCTTCCCAAACGCTCTTGGAACCATCCAGAGAGTCGCGGCTTTGGTCTACATAGCCAAGCTTGACCGTCTCACCGATGCGGATTTCACCACCGTCCGGCTGTTCCTGTCCGGTGATCATCCGAAACAGGGTGGTTTTACCGGCACCGTTCGGCCCGATGACCCCGACAATCCCACCCGGCGGCAGTTTGAACGAAAGATCGTCGATCAGGAGCTTGTCATCATAGCCTTTTGAAAGACCGTCAGTCTCGATAACCACCTGGCCCAGACGCTCTCCGGCAGGAATGACGATCTGCGCGTCCCCTGGCCGGCGCTCATTCGCGGATTTGACCAGCTCGTCATAGGCCTTGAAGCGCGCCTTCGACTTGGCTTGGCGCGCGCGGGGGCTGGAAGCAATCCATTCCTTTTCACGGGCAAGCGCCTTTTGCCGGCTGGCCTCCTCGCGGCCCTCCTGCTGCATGCGCTTGGCCTTCGCATCCAGATAGGCGGTGTAATTACCCTCATAGGGAATACCCCGGCCTCGATCCAATTCGAGGATCCAGCCGGTTACATTGTCCAGGAAGTAGCGATCGTGGGTGACCATCAGTACCGCCCCCGGATATTCCCGCAAATGCTTTTCGAGCCAGGCAATGGTTTCTGCATCCAGATGGTTGGTCGGCTCGTCGAGCAGCAACAAATCTGGTTGGCGCAACAAGAGCTGGCAGAGTGCCACCCGCCTTTTCTCACCGCCGGAGAGATTGTCTATTTTCGCATCCCCCGGCGGGCAACGCAGCGCTTCCATCGCCATCTCTATCTGGCTGTCGAGATCCCACAAATTTTGTGAATCGATCTCATCCTGCAGCTTGGAGCTTTCTTCCGCCGTTTCATCGGAATAATTCATCATCAGCTCATTGTAACGGTCGAGGATCGCCTTCTTCTCGGCGACACCTTCCATGACATTGCCAAGCACATCCTTGGAACTGTCGAGCTGAGGCTCCTGCGGCAGATATCCCGACGTCGCACCCTCCGCCAGCCAGGCCTCGCCATTGAATTCCTTGTCCAGCCCCGCCATGACACGAAGGACTGTTGATTTACCGGCGCCGTTTGGCCCGAGAATTCCGATTTTTGCATCGGGGTAAAAAGACAGATGGACGTTTTCCAGAACCTTCTTCGATCCATAGGCCTTGGAAAGACCCGACATATGATAAATGAACTGACGCGCCATGAATGGCAGACCTCGTGGTTTGATTGGCTTTTGGCGGCTATGTAAGCGATCACGCGCGCAACGGCAACGCGCCATTTCAAAGAACTTCCAACAAACAACACTATTTCGGTGATAGCGGCCACCAGTGCTGGACAAATCAGATCGCATATTGCTTCATGAAATTCGCACGCTGAGGGATTCTCATGACACCAAGACAGACAGCCCGCGCCGGAATCGGCCTTGCCATGCTGGGCGCAGGTGCACTTTTTTTAGCGTCCACCACAGAAACGTCGATTTTCTCGGCCCTGGGATGGCTGCTTATAGGTGTTGGCGCCATCGCCTATATCTATGGCTCCATTCGGCATGTCGCCGGCTTCATGCAGCCGGACGAAGATTCCGAGGACGAACATGGACCTGTAGAGGTCCGGCTGCTGATCCAATCAATGTGTGCGATCGCAATGGCTGACGGCGACATCGCAACGGAAGAGATTGCTGAAATCTCTCGCATCCACGAAGATATGCTCGGCACCCGGATCCCGGACAAGGAAATCTCGAAGATCATTTCGGAACTGAAGCCCGGCTTCGACATCGCCGGACAATTACGCGCAGGCCGGGATCAGCTAAACCCACTGATGCGCCAGCTTATCGTCAAGAGCTGCTACCTGGTGATGATCAGCGACAAGATCGAACAGAAGGAAGAAACGCTGAAAATCCACGAAATCGGTAATGCGCTCGGATTTACGGATGAACAGATAGACAATCTGACGGCATCTGTGACCAGTGATTGATATTGCCGGTCGGAGCCCAGAAGAGTGCAAAACTGGCAACAAGGGAGCATCGAAAGCACCACTGGTGCCCGTTTGAATTTCTTTCTTGCGCCACACAAGACGCGCCGGGCAAAACCGAAAGCTGTCATTCAAATCAACCATGGAATGTCCGAACATGCCGGCAGATATCGGGAATTTGGCCAATATCTTGCCAAGCGCGGATACACCGTAATTGCACACGACCATCGTGGACATGGCGAAACGACAGCACCGGATGCACCGATAGGAAGTTTCGGTGGCACTGAAGGTGGCGCAAAACTTCTTGCAGATATTGATACGATAAATCGCCACATCGCAGAACTCTATCCCGATATCCCAATCGTCTGCTTTGGCCATTCCATGGGTGCGATCTTTGCCATGAATTACGTGGTGGCTAATCCTCGACACATTGCGGCAGCCGCAATCTGGAACGCAAACATCAAGGCGAATATCGCGCTCCACCTGTTCAGACTTATCCTCAAGACCGAACGCATGCTGAAAGGTTCCGACGTTCCAAGCGCAATGGCCCCGCAGCTTACGTTTGAGCCATGGCGCAAGAAGTTCCAGCCCAGCAGGACCGAGGCAGACTGGCTGTCGCGCGATGAGGCTGAAGTGGACAAATACATCAACGATCCGCTTTGCGGCTTCCAGCTTTCGGTCGGCGCATGGCTTTCGGTTACCGAGGCAATAGCAAATGGCGCCAGCAAATCGGGGATCGAGGCATTACCCAAAACCATGCCATTCAATCTTGTTGCTGGTGGCGATGATCCGGCAAGTGAAAACGGTCAATCCATCTTTGCGCTTGGACAGCGGCTACGCTCTACCGGCCTGGAAGACGTCACCGTCACGATCTATCCGCAGACACGGCATGAATGCCTGCATGAGATTAACCGGGATCGGGTCATGACCGACTTTGCCGATTGGCTTGATGAGCGCTTCGGTTAGATGTTTCAAACAATGGCTGTCGCTGGTCCATGCAAGGTTCGATACAGCAATTTCACAGTTTCATAGTGTTTCACGCGCTCTGAAAGAACTACTGAAGAATAACACCGGGTCTTTCTTGTAAAAATTCGTTTACCCCGGATTCAGATTTAGGAAATGCTAACTTTAAACCACACAATTTTAGGTAAATTCACCGTGCTGTTAATCTGATCCTTAAGGCTTTCTGCCTATGGTCACCGGCAAATAAATAAAAGCTTTGCAGGGGGCTGGGTTGAATAAGAAAGTATTAATCATGGCCGGCTTGGCCATCATGTTCGGTGGGGTTTCCTATTTCGCGGGCAACCAATGGCTGAACAATCAGGCCCAGGCCAGACTTTCCGAAATCGAAAAACTGAAGCAATCAAATCCGGGCGTCGCCCTGTCAACGGTCGTCGTTGCGGCGGAACAATTGCGGTTTGGACAGGTAATTTCCGCTGAACAGCTCAAGGAGATTTCCTGGCCTCAGGATTCGGTTCCCCAAGGTGCATTCAACACCATTGAGGGAATGGTCGGCAGCACCGAACGCAAGGCAATAAAGACAATCGAGGCCGGTGAACCGGTTCTCGCCATGAAGATAACCGGCGAGAACAATCATGCAGGACTTGCCGGCGTAATCTCCGATGGTATGCGCGCCGTAACGATACCGGTCGACCTTGTTAATGGCGTGGGCGGATTCGTTCTGCCCGGCGACAAGGTGGACATCGTGCTTACCAAGAAAAACCGCGACAATGGTGAGCAGACCGCCGACATCATCATGGAAAACGTCAAGGTCCTTTCCATCGATCAGGACGCCGAACGCTCAGTTGAAGGCGCCAAGGTCGCCAAATCGGTTACGCTCGAGACGGATACCCGCGGTGCGCAAACGCTGGCACTGGCAAATTCCGTCGGCCGCTTGTCATTGTTGCTGCGCGGTGCGGGTGACAACCAGCAAATCGATTCAAACATTTTATCTGCCGATGAGCTTCTTAACGGCAAGGGAATGGAAGCTGCTTCCGCGGCTTCCGACAAGGGTCTGTTTTCTTTCCTCTCGCAGGAGAGAAAGAAAACGACTGCAAATGTATCGGTGGTTCGTCGCGACGAAGTCGTGAACCATTCGGTACCGGTGCTCGACGAAATAGAAAACAGGAATGGGCAAAAACAATAAAAATTAGAGTGGGGGCCGGAGGGATACCGGTTGGGAACAAATGGAAAAGTTCAACATGTTTAGACATGCAGCAATGCATGTCACGAGGTTTGCCGGCGCCTTGGCGCTGGGCACGGCCTTGTATGCGGCGGATCTGATTAAACCTGCACCTGCAATGGCGCAGGAGGCAATCATCCACCTCTCTTCCCAGAATAATACAAAGACCATTCAGGTCGGGAAGGGAAAGACCAAGACACTGAAAGCCGACAAGTCCTTTAGTGAGATTGTCGTCGGCGATCCCGAAATTGCGGTCGTGACACCGCTTACCGATCGGACATTTTATGTGGTCGGTACACAGCCGGGAATAACCGGAATTGCGCTTTACAATGAAGATCGCGATCTGGTCGGCATGCTCGATGTCGAGGTCGGGCCGGATACGGCACTCCTCAACAAGGCGCTTCACAGCTCTGGCGTCAAAGCGGAATCCTCAAACGGTCGCGTGGTTCTGACCGGCAAGGCCAAAAATCCCGCAGCCGCCGCTAAGGCACGTAATATCGCCAAGAACTTCGATGAGGATCTGATCGATTCGACAACCGTTTTACCGTCGACCCAGGTGACCCTGGAAGTCAGGTTCATCGAGGCAGCCCGGCGCAAGGACAAGGAATTGGGTATCAGCCTTCGGGCCCGCAAGCCCGGCAGTTTCGTCGCTGCGACCGGCGCATTGAACCCGTTTTCACTGACTTCGGTCTCAAATTCGCTGATTTCCGGCGCCCTGCCCTTTGGTCAGGTCCTGGGACAAATGCTCAACCACGGCGTCAATGTGGATGTACTGGTCCAGGCGCTTGAACAAAAGGGCGTTGCCCGCAGACTCGCGGAACCAAATCTGACGGCACTGTCAGGCGATACAGCAAGCTTTCTTGCCGGTGGTGAATTTCCCGTACCGGTTGCTGCCGACAATGACCGAATCACGATCGAATTCAAGAAGTTCGGGGTTGGGCTCGATTTCACGCCGACTGTGCTGGAAAACGGCATGATCAATCTCGAGATTGCGCCGGAAGTCAGCCAGATCGATCCGGTAAGTGCAGTGAAATTCAATGATGTTGAAATTCCCGGCCTGATCGTTCGCCGTGCCCAGACAACCGTGGAACTGCGTGACGGACAGAGTTTTATCATGGCCGGCATGCTGCAATCAAATGCCAGCTATGATCTGCGCAAGTTTCCCTGGCTGGGCGATATTCCGATCTTGGGCGCGCTGTTTAGATCCAATGCCTACCGCAAAAAGGAAACCGATCTGGTGATTATCGTGACACCCAGATTGGTCCGGCCAATGGCACCGGGCACACAGATCGCAAGCCCGCTGGATGGTGCAGCACCGCCCAATGACGTGGACTTGTTCCTCAACGGAAAGACGGAAATAAGCCGCGCAAACTTGCGCCGTGTCGCTGCCGCAAGAGCGGGTGCGCCGCGCTCGGGCCACATCATCGACTTCTGAGCCTCGCCGACAGACGAACTCGACGGGGTAAAGCCGGACAAATCAAGAATCCGGCAGCACGAAAAAAGGACAGGGAAATGAAAAGAACCTTATCGCTCACGGCGCTGATAGCCACATCGACCATGATGACCGGCTGTTATCAATACGTCGCTCGCTATGACTTTATCGAGCCATGGACCGGCAATGCAGTCGTCCAAAACCGTGCCCTGCAGATGCAGGACCCTTGGCCGCGCTATGTCTATGACACAAATATCTACACCAACGGCCAACGCCAGGCCGATTCCTATAACAATTACGCAACCGCCCAAGAAGAGGTTCCTGCTGGAGATCTTCAGGCGGTTCAGCTTGTCGTCCCAAGCGGTCAATAGAACGGGGTGGGATTATGTCTTCCATAGAGGAAAATGCTGCGCGCCGGATGGCCTTGATCTCCGATGATGGCGATCTGGTTTCGATGGCAAAGGGCGCCATCGCCTCCAGCGAAGTGATGGAATTCATCGCGCTGGAGAAAAACCTGAAGGATGTCGGTGCCGAAATCCGCGATTTGGGTGCTGACGCACTGATCATCGATGTCGATGCCTCCAAGGTCGAGGATTTCGAACAACTTCAGAAAATCAAGCGGATGGCCGGCGGCAATTGCGCGATTATCGTGATCACAGACAATTTCACGCCTGCTGCTGCCCGCGTCCTGTTTCAGCTCAAGGTCTCGGACTTCCTGGTAAAGCCTGTCCAGACCTCCGATCTGGTTCGCGCCACCAACAATATTTTCAAGAAACCCGGCGAAGACACGCAAATTGACCCCCAATTCCTGTCATTCATGCCCGCTTCTGGAGGCGTCGGCAGCACGTCCATGGCGTTGGAGGCCGCACAAATCCTGCATAAATACGGTTCCGGCATGGGTCGTACCACCTGCATGGTCGATCTCAACTTCCAGCAAGGATCCTGTGCTGAATATCTCGATATCGAGCCCCGGTTTGATATTTCGGAAATTGAAAACGCGCCTGAACGCCTGGACCGGCAATTGCTGGATGTAATGCTGTCAAAATACAGTAACGGACTATCGGTCATCGCCGCTCCGAACCAGCCAAACGAAATGCGCAGCTTCAAGGCGGCATTGGTCGTAAAATTGCTTGATCTAGTCTCGGCCTATTTCGACTATGTCGTTATCGACCTGCCGAGAATGTGGTTCCCCTGGACCGAGACGGTCATCCGCGGTTCCAACCGGCTCTTCATCGTTGCCGATATGACGGTCCCGTCCGTTCGCCACGCCAAACGACTATTGGAGGCAGTGGAGCCGAAAGCCGGAAAACAGGTTAATGCCAAGATCCTGGTCAACAGGATGGATTATCGCGCCAATGCTACCGGCCTGAATGCCAAGGACGTCGAGGAAGCGCTGGGTGACACCTATGCAGGCGGCATCCCAAACAATTACCGGCTGGTGCGCGATGCAGTCGATCGCGGCGTTTCGCTGGAGGAAATCGAGGCCGATAACAACGTCACCCGTGAATTGCGCCGGATCATCCTGGCCACAGATGCCGAGGAAGAGGTCAAGACCGACAAATTACAAGAACTGCTTGCTGTCGGACGCAACATCTTCCGGAAAAAACCGGCTTGAACGGAGAAGCGATATGAGCAACCGGTTCTCAGCAATTCACGTAGCCGTCGACGACATCGATATCTTTAAGGGTTTCGAGGATCCTCCGGCAGCCACGGCAGACGATCTGCCACAGCCTGAGCGGACGAAAGAAGCCGACGAGGGCCAATCCAAGCCCAAGGCCGAAGCAGAGCCGGCCGCTCCAGTACAAAATCCGGCGCCGCCTGCTTCCGGAACGCGTGCCAAAATTCTTGACGCCAAAGTAACGCTCCACCGCAAACTGCTTGAAGAATTTAATCTGATGGCACTTGAGCAACTGCCCCGCAACCAACTCGTCAGCGAAATCCGGAAATTCGTGACCGATTATGTCGGCAAGGAGCGCCTGGCGCTCAACAATGCCGAGCTGGAAGAATTTGTCGGCACAATCGTCGATGAAATGACAGGCCTGGGTCCACTCGAGCCACTGATGCGAAATCCCGACATCTCGGACATCCTGATTAACGGTCACACAAACTGTTATGCCGAAATCGGCGGTGTCCTTCAGCCTGTCGTCATCCCGTTCAAGGACGAGGCACATCTGCTCAGGATAATCAATAAGATTGTCGCCGCGGTGAGCAGGCGCATCGACGAATCCAATCCGATGTGTGACGCGCGCATGGCGGACGGCTCACGTTTCAATGCCGCAATCAGACCGATCGCAATTGACGGTCCTCTGGTCTCGATCCGGAAGTTCTCCAAGAACAAGCTCAGCCTAGAAAAACTGATTGAATTCAAGGCGATAGCACCGCAAATGGCCACAGTACTGGAGCATGCGGTCTCTTCAAGAATGACAACCATCATCTCCGGCGGCACCGGCACCGGCAAGACCACCATGCTCAATGCGCTCTCCGCATTTATCAATGAAAAGGAGCGTGTGATCACCATTGAAGACGCAGCCGAACTGGCGCTTCATATTCCCCATGTCGGCCGGATGGAAACACGCCCTGAAAACAATGAAGGCAATGGGGAAATCAGGCAGCGCGATCTCGTCAAGAACGCGCTCAGAATGCGCCCGGACCGAGTCATCCTCGGTGAGGTACGCGGCGAAGAAGCGTTCGACATGCTGCAGGCCATGAATACCGGCCATGAAGGCTCAATGGCCACCATCCACGCCAATACTCCGCGCGATGCCATTTCGCGTCTGGAGCAGATGCTCGGCATGACCGGCATGCCGATGACGGTCCAATCGATCCGAAGCCAGATTTCGAACGCCATTCACTTGATCGTCCAGTTGACGCGTCTGTCCGACGGTCAGCGCAAGGTCACCAGCGTGGCTGAAGTGACCGGCATGGAAGGCGACATAATACAGATGCAGGAGATTTTCCGGTTCAAGCGAACCGGCCTTGGCCCGAATGGTGAAATCGAGGGACATTTTGAGGCAACAGGCGTGCGCCCGCGCTTCCT
>JANQQM010000109.1 GCA_028289365.1 Salaquimonas sp.
TCGGAACCAGGCTCGCAACCTGCTGGTTTTGCCCGCCTGATGCCGCGCCATCCAGGGGCGCGCTACCCTGACGGGTAAGGTCGATCGGGCGTCCAATATCCGAATCGATCACATTGCCATTTGCGTCGAATGTCATGGTTCCCAGCGCCCTTGGCTGCAATGCCTGGGCACTACTTCCCTGTCCGCCGTCAAACAGTTCGACCCCGTCAATTGTCCGCGGCTGCGGCGGCCCCTGTTCTATAATACGCGCAATGGAATCACCGTCCGAGGCTGGCGCGCGCTCGGTGCGTTCAGACGGCTGTGTCTTTCCCGGCAGACTTTCCCTCACTTCAGGTCTTTGAACTCTTGCGATCTTCGATCTGTTCTTTGAAACGCCACGGCGACTCTCCAGTTCCTGGAAGCGGAATTCATTATCTTCCTGCATCTTTCGGATCAGTTCCTGAAGTTCCAGCACCTGGAAGTTCAGTTCCTCAATACGACCATTCAGATCGCGCACCTGACCTTCCAGCTGAATTACGCGGGCAGCTGCATCGGAAGATTGCGCCTTCTGCTGGGCTTGAGCTGTACGCCTGTTATTTCCAAAGCCGGGAAACAATGGCTCTGGTAGCTTCAGCCCCTGGGACTGTGCTCCCGCGGCACCCGGCGGCAGAACAATGCAGGCTGCACAAAGCACTGCCGGCAGGAATGTTCGAAATACCTTCAATTGAATTCTCACATCTGTTTAGACGGTATCGTTTCTAACCCGGTCAACTGTGCCGGTAATAACACGCTAAATGTCGCTGTCTACAAGAGCAACAAGAGTTCGGCCAAATTTAGGTGATAACCGATCGAATTACACCATATTCTGCATTTTTAGCCTGTTTGAAGCATCATTGTCGCACTCATCTTTGCGATCAATTTTTGTCCTGGTTCGATCTCCCAAACCTCACCCTCGCACGAAACCAGCTTGCGTCCCGGCTTCAGCACCATGCCACGCGCTTCGAATTTCGTACCGGAGGCCGGACGCAGGAAACTCGTCTTGAATTCGACAGTAAGCACATCGCTTTCAAGCGGCGCCGTGGTCAAGGCAGCATAACCACAGGCACTATCGACAATCGCCGTTGAGACACCGGCATGCAGATATCCATGCTGTTGCAGGAGCGACGGATCAAGACCGAAGGAAATACGCACCGCACCCCAGTTGATTTCCTCGATTTGCGCACCCAAAGTTGCCATGAAGGTTTGACGACCGAAACTAACAGCAACCTTGTCCCTAATTTCATTTTCGAGAGCTTTGTCTTTCATGATAAACATTCATAGCATTGTGCCGCTGATTATTTACGCTAATTCATCAAACCAAAAAGGGTGGCACCTGGCCACCCTCGAACCACCTCGCTAAAGGAAGCCGCTGCTACGATCCGGTCGGCGCCGTCAACAGGGTCACGGCGCGCCTGTTCTGCGACCAGCACGAAATGTCGTTACACACCGCTACCGGACGTTCCTTGCCGAAGGAAATCGTCTTGATTCTGCTGGCATTGACACCGCGGGCAACCAGATAATCGCGAACTGCCGCAGCACGCCTCGCGCCCAGAGCCAGGTTGTATTCCCTGGTGCCGCGCTCATCGGCATGGCCTTCAATCGTGATCGGATAGTTCGCATACCGAGCCAGCCACTGGGCCTGCTTGTCGAGCGTGGCTCTCGCCTGGCCGGTCAGGTTGGTGGAATCCGTGGTAAAGAATACGCGGTCACCGACATTGACGGTGAAATCCTGCTCAGAACCGGGGGTGGCATTATTCAGCCCCAAGCCGCCCGCATTGTCAGGCAGGGACTGTTTTGCACAACCGCTGATCGCTAGCACCAGTGCCAGGCATATGAGGGCTGGCGAATATGATTTGGACGTCGCGCGCGTCATCGTCCCCTACTCCTTTATGGAATTTCTAAACGGCTCAATAACCATAATTCGGTAAAGAGCCGACAAAGAAACTAGGTTAATTATTGGTTTCCCCGATATCCGCTGTATGAAAACCACGGATGAGCCATATGTTCAATAGTCACGCCATTTTGTCAAAATGGCGGCATATTGGGCGTTTCCGGCCCAACTGCTCCAATGAACACGAACTATTTACTTCAACAGCGGCGACCAGGCGGGATCCGACCCGAATCCATTCCCGCTGATAAGCCTTTCATTATAGCCGGTCAGATCGATCGAATAGAGGCTTGGACCACCATTTTCACCCGGCGCTTCACGGAAAAACATCAATACCCGGCCATTCGGCGCCCAGGTAGGACCTTCATTGTGAAATCCTTCGGTCAGGATACGCTCGCCGGAACCATCAGGCTTCATGACACCGATCGCAAACTTTCCGCCGAACAATTTCGTAAAGGCGATGATGTCGCCGCGCGGGGACCAAACCGGTGTGGAATAGCTTCCCGGGCCAAAGGATATCCGCTCCTGCCCGGAGCCATCTGCGTTCATTACGTAAAGCTGCTGCTTGCCGCCGCGATCTGACTCAAAAACAATCTTGGTACCGTCCGGCGAATAGGAAGGTGCGGTATCAATCGCACTTGTGTCGGTCAGCCGCATGGTCGCACGGGAGCGCAGGTCCATCGTATAGATATTGGAGTTTCCGCCCTGTTGCAGGCTCATGATGATCTTCTGTCCGTCGGGCGAAAATCTGGGGCTAAAGGTCATTCCCGGAAAATTGCCGACAATCTCTCGTTGGCCGGTTTCGATCTGCAACAGGTAAACACGCGGGTTCCCGCCCTCAAAAGACATGTAGGTGATCTCCTGGCGTGTCGGCGAAAACCTCGGTGTCAGCACCAGCGATTGACCGTTAGTAAGCGTTCTCGCATTGGCGCCATCCTGATCCATGATGGCCAGCCGCTTGACCCGCTTGTCTTTCGGACCCGTCTCGGAAATGTAGACAATCCTGGTATCGAAATACCCCTTCTCGCCGGTAAGGCGCTCATAGATCGAATCCGCAATAATATGCGCCACACGTCGCCAGTTTTCGGGCCCAGTGAAAAACTGCTGACCAATCATCTGCTCGCCGGAAAAGACATCCCACAGCCGGAATTCGGTACGAAGCCTTCCATCCGGTTCCCGGACAACCTTGCCCATCACCAGTGCCTGGGCATTGATCACACGCCAGTCCTCAAAACGCGGAATGGCATCCGGCCCGGTCGCCTTGTCGATAAAGGCAGCCTTGTCAATCGCCTTGAACAGGCCGGAATTTACAAGATCAGCCTGAACCACATCGGCGATGTCTTGCGCAACCGCATCACCGGCAAAACTGGTAATCGCAATCGGCAACGGCTCGACATTGCTTTTCGACAGATCGATTTCGACAAGCGCATGTGCAGGCCGCAACATCATTAGCAAGCAGAGTGCAACAAGGACATGGATGCTGAATTTTGGCATGATCTGCCGGATGGATCCCGTCATGCCCGCTCGATAGCCTGTCATTTTCTTAAACACTGTCTTTTCCGTCTCTGCTTAAAAGTCTCTTGGTTCGAAATTGATCTTCACATCTTTCCAGGTTTCATACTTGTCTCCCGGTAACACGTCTGAGAAATCACAATTCCGACGATTTAGATTACGCTGAAGGCTGCTTTCAACGGCACGTGCATGGGCCGGATTTGCCAGACCGGCGACGCTGATATCGGCAATATCGTCCATATACCCTTCTCGAGCCATTCGCATCAGTACCGTCACCTTGAGGTTTTCCAGATCGACAAATGACGGCAAGCTCCAGCACTGGGTCACCCGCCCCTTGAGAGCGTCATATTCGCCACGTGTCAACTGCGGAGCCGAATTTGCCTGAGGATCACCGATGGAGGCAACACGCGTCTGGCGCTTCGCCCCGCCCGCCGTGTTTTCCTGCGTGTTCAACAATTGACCAATCTTGTCCGTGATTTCCTTGCGATTTTCAGTAGAAGTCGCAGTCTTCTTGCGCTTGGTCTCTTCCGGTTTCTTGCGCTCCTTGGTTTGCGCAGCCTTGGCTTTTGGTCTGTCTGCAGGTGCCTTTGAAGGAACCGGCGTTTCTGCAGGGCTGATCAAATCATTGTCAGGATCGAGCGCAGGCAAACCGTCATCGGGCTGCACTTCTTCAATCAGCGGCGTCTTTGTCTCGTTCAGACTGGCAACTTCGGTCGTCGGGACAGGCGTTTCGATATCATCGGCCGCCTTTACCGGGTCTTGCTTGATTTCTTGCGCCTTCACCACTTTTTCGGCCTTTGGCGCAGCGGACGTTTTTTCGGTATCGAGCGTCTTGTCGGTCACAATACCTTCACGGCTGCGACTGTCTTCCTTTGCTTCGCCCACATTGCGGGCATCTTCGATCGTTTGCGGGCGCTTGCTTGGCAAGGGCGTGGGAACAGGATCGACATCGGCCTGTTTCTCTCCCTTTCCCGATTCCGCATCGCTATCTACGGCAAAATCGACCTCGACGCCTTCATCCTGCAACGCGATCAGCGGAGCAGGCGTCGAGAATGAAGCGAGCGCCAGCGCGATTACCGCACTGTGCATGGATGCCGATACTGTGATGCCGAACTTCATCGTTCATTCACCGACTAATCCCGCGATTCAAATCATTGTCCGTCCTGTGGCAGGCTGGAAAGCGTTATTTTCTTGAATCCCGCGCTGGAAATGTCCGCCAGCACTCGCGCAATCACATCATAAGCAACTGCCTTGTCGCCACGGACGAATATTCGTGTTTCTTCCCCGGTACGGTTTTCGGAAATCGCTCTCAATTTGGCGACGATCTCATCCGGCTCAATTTCAGACTCCTGGAGAAAGATTCGGCCCTCATTGTCCACGGAAATCGTCAGCGGCTTGGTGTCCGCATTTACCGCACCTGCATTTGTCTTGGGCATGTCCAGTGGAACGCCGACCGTCAGAAGAGGCGCTGTCACCATGAAAATGATCAACAACACCAACATCACATCGACAAATGGTGTGACGTTGATTTCACTCATTGGCTGGTGACGGCGCTTCCTTCTTGCGCCGCGCCCATTCGATCCATTCTTGCTAATTGCCATTCCCATAAGGCTGTCCGATCCGTCGCCCGAATTTCCTCGTTCCAATTCAGCCGCTATCACCCGGCTCGCGCGCCCTGCCTGCTCTTTTCATCTATCTGTCGCGAAAGTATGGCAGAAAACTCGTCCGCAAAGGCCTCCATCCGGCCGGTAATCTTCCCGACATCAGAGGAAAACTTGTTATAGGCAATCACCGCCGGTATCGCAGCCAACAGGCCAAGTGCCGTCGCCAGCAGGGCTTCGGCGATACCCGGAGCTACAACCGCCAGATTGGTAGACTGTGACCCCGCAATCGCCTGGAACGATGTCATGATACCGATGACCGTACCGAACAGGCCAATAAACGGCGCTGCCGATCCGGTTGTCGCCAGAAACATGAGACGTTTTTCCAGCTTTTCGCTTTCGCGTACCAGGGCCACATCCATTGCCTTTTCTATGCGCATCTGCAGTCCGATGGGCGAACTCGCACCGCGCTCATAACTTTTTTTCCATTCCCGCATCGCAGCAACAAAAAGCGCAGCAAGCCCTGTGGGGGTACGGTCAGATAGTGAACGATAAAGTTCTTCCAGGCTCTGACCGGACCAGAACACATTCTCGAACCGGTTCAATTGTCTCTTGGTACGGGCATATAGAAAAATCTTGTCAAGAATGATCGCCCAGCTCCAAATCGAAGCGATTATCAGACCGATCATCACAAGTTTGACGACCGTGCCCGCCTGAACAAACAGGTCAAGCAGCGTAACGCTTGCCTCAGGACCTCCAAGCCCTGAAACTTCCACGCCTTGTGCCATAGCAGGCGCGATGCCGAATAATGCCATCCCATCCATGGATGCTAGCCTCACCAAACTAGTAGCTTGCCGACCCGCTTAACCAGCCGGTTCATCAGCAAATTCATGGGTAAATTTTGCCCGCCCGTTTTGCACATGAATTGTGCCTGTCGACAGAGCAAACCCGCATCTGAGTCTGCTCTCCGAAAATCTGATAAACATGGTTAAAGCGTGACGCAATACGATAACGATACTAATACGCGCCGATTAAGCCAACTTTAAGGTTAAAAAAGTGTAACGATTTCAATTCTTTCAATTGATTTTGCCGATCAATTCCGTGTCACGAAATTAATATTTCGTTACTGATCACCCATCTTCTGATCCAGTCAGCTTGGCGCGCAAGTCGTCCGGGAATCGCTTTGCCCCACCACCATGATTGATGAACGCCACCTCGACATCGGCCCCGCATAGCATGGTTTCCTCGCCGTCTGGCTCCACCCGCAAAACCTCCTGGCGCAAAAAAGACCGCGCTCCGGTCAGTTTGTTCAACACGGTGCGAACAAGCAGCAGGTCATCGATCTTCGCCGGCGGACCGAATTTCAGCGCCATTCTGTGAATCGCAAACGCGCTGTCGTCCTTCTCTAGGTCGGTATGGAATATCTCCAGATGGCGCAGCCACTCGGTGCGCGACCGTTCCATATATTTCAGATAGTTGGAATGATAGACGACACCCGAAAAATCTGTGTCTTCATAATAGACGCGAACCTCCATTTCATGACCGTTTTCGATCAGGCGGTTGGCAAGCTCGGTTCTGTCCCGGTTGTTTTTCATGACATCCTGCTATCAGGTCAATTTTGCTTTGTCATCGCCCAAAAACAGCTTGTTCATTCTTCATCGAACAAGCCGATTTGCGCTGCTGTGAGATTGGCAGGCGCCACCATTCCAAGATGTTTCCAGGCATTAGCCGTCAAGATACGTCCGCGGGGGGTGCGTTGTATAAATCCATGCTGGATGAGATAGGGCTCGATGATATCTTCGATGGCATCCCGCGGTTCCGACAAGGCAGCTGCAATTGTTTCGATACCCACCGGTCCGCCGCCGAAATTCATCGCAATCTGATCCAGGTAACGACGGTCCAGCTGATCCAGCCCCATCGCATCCACTTCAAGCCGAACCAGCGCCTCATCGGCAATCCCTGCGTCAACTGTCTCCGCGCCCGCAACAGTCGCAAAATCCCGGACACGGCGCAGTAATCTTCCGGCGATCCGGGGGGTTCCACGCGCGCGCTTTGCGATTTCGAGCGCACCGTCTTCCGACAATGGCAAAGCAAGTATGCGGGCGCCCCTTCGCACGATTTCTTCCAGCTCTTCCACCGTATAGAAATTCAGCCTTATCGGGATGCCAAATCGGTCACGCAACGGCGTCGTCAACAAGCCAAGCCTTGTCGTGGCGGCGATCAAGGTGAACTTGGCAAGCTCAATTTTTACCGATCGCGCCGCTGGACCTTCACCGATAATCAGATCGAGCTGAAAATCTTCCATCGCAGGATACAAAATCTCTTCGACCGCCGGATTCAGCCGATGAATCTCATCGATGAACAAGACGTCGTTTTCTTCCAGGTTGGTCAACAACGCCGCCAGATCTCCGGCCTTGGCGATCACCGGGCCGGAGGTTGAACGAAAGCCGACACCCAATTCGCGCGCCATGATCTGTGCAAGAGTAGTCTTGCCGAGTCCTGGCGGGCCGACAAACAGGACATGGTCCAAGGCTTCGCCCCTGCCCTTTGCCGCTTCGATAAATACACCGAGATTTTCACGGGCACGCTGCTGTCCGATAAATTCGTCAAGCGTCTGCGGTCGCAGGGAAGCCTCGAGATCTTCTCCGCGAAGTTCCGGATTGATTAGCCGATCATCATTCATCGCGCCTCAATACCTAAGTATTGCCCAATTCGCCATATCGCTATTGAGAATAATGCCACGACAAATTTGCTCGGAACATGCTCAATCAACCGGCCAGCTCCTTCAGACCCAGCCGGATCAAGGCAGCACTTTGCGGCTCGTCGCCGGCTTTCTTCAGCGCCTTCGAAATGGCAGTCGACGCCTGCTGTGACGAATATCCCAGATTGGTCAGTGCCGAGACAGCATCCGTCACCGCTGATGGTGCCGTCCCCTCGCCTATATCGGTTTGTAGTCCAATTTCCTCTGCTGCAGCACCGGAATAGGCCGGCGCCTTGTCTTTCAATTCGGAAACTATCCGCCCGGCTACTTTTGGCCCGACGCCCGGCGCGCGCGCCACCATCGCCTTGTCCTGCAGGGCTATTGCTGAAGCAATATCACCCGCACTCAGCGTGGATTGAATGGCAAGCGCAACCTTTGCGCCGACCCCCTGCACGCTTTGCAAGAGCCTGAACCAATCCCGCTCAAGGTCGGTCGAGAATCCATAGAGCCTGATTGCGTCTTCACGAACATGCGTTTCGATCGAAAGGCTGATCTCTTCCCCTTTCGACGGCAGACCGGAAATCGTCCGCGTAGCACAATGAACCAGATAACCGACCCCATGCACATCCAGGATCAGGTGATCTTCGCCGATCTGATCAACTATACCGGTCAATTTGCCTATCATGGTTCCATTCTCGTAATTCTGACCGCTGCAGGATGGCGTGGCTCGTTGATTCCCGCAAGGCTGGACCCGGTAAAGCGGTTTGAAAACACCGCAAACCAGGCATATGTCTTGTTGAAAACCGACTGAAATTTTGACCCTGATCATGGCGTCTTCGAACAATAGTCGTCTAACATTGTCAGGATATGAGCCAATCTGATCTGAATTTATGCTATGCATGACTGATTTGATTGATATCACACAGTTGCATGCGCCCGGAATTCAGAATGTCGACACAGCAAACAGTAGCAATTTCAAAACCGGCCCACGACATTCATTGGGTAAATTTGATCGGAATTTCATTCTTTCATTTGATCGCCTTGCTGGCAGTGTTCCCGATCTTCTTTTCCTGGACCGGTCTGCTGCTGGCTTTCCTGGGCAACTATGTATTCGGGACGCTCGGCATAAACCTGTTTTACCACCGATATCTGACCCATAAGGGCTTTCGATGCCCAAGATGGTTGGAGCGCACTTTCGCGATATTGGCGGTATGCTGTTTCCAGGAATCTCCGGCACAATGGGTGGCGGTACACCGACGCCATCATGAATATTCCGACGAGGAACCGGATCCGCATTCTCCGGTCCGGGGCTTTTTCTGGGCACATGTCGGCTGGATCCTGGTCAAACCGCCTAGCGAAACGCGCCGGGAACTGTATTCGCGTTACGCCAAGGATGTCCTGCGTGATCCGTTCTATCGCAAGCTGGAAAAGCCGTCCGTCTATCTGGGGATCATCGCACTGCAATGCATTGTTTTCTTCCTGGTAGGTTTCGGTGTCGAATTGGCACTAGGTGGTGGCTTGAATTCTGCAATTCTGTTCGGTGCAAGCCTTCTCATCTGGGGCGTATTCGTACGAACCGTATTTGTCTGGCACGCAACCTGGTCGGTCAATTCCGTCACTCATATCTGGGGATATCAGAATTATGATACCGGCGAAAACAGCCGCAACAATATCCTGATCGGATACCTCACAAATGGTGAGGGCTGGCACAACAATCATCACGCCGATCCCAGGTCTTCACGCCACGGCCATCGGCCATTCGAATTCGATCTGACCTATTGGACCATTCGCTTCCTGGGGCTATTGGGCCTTGCAACCCATATCAGGGAAACGCAATTGATCAGGGACGCAAAAAGCTGATTCCATCCTCTCAGTTAGAACCAGTTTTTGGATAGTAACCAACATGTCGAAACTGCGACCATTCTACGAAGACGTTCAGTCCCATTACGACCTGTCCGACGATTTTTTTGCGCTCTTTCTCGATCCGACACGAACCTATAGCTGCGCCTATTTCAAGGAACCGGATTTCACACTTGAACAAGCCCAGAGAGCCAAGATCGATCTTTCACTTGGCAAGTGCCAGTTAAGTCCGGGTATGAAACTGCTGGACATTGGGTGCGGCTGGGGCGCGACCGCCTTTAGGGCAGCGGACCATTATGGTGCCAATGTGATCGGCCTGACTCTGAGCGAAAACCAGCTCGCCTATGCCACGGAGCAAGCCGGGGAGTTGGGCCTTTCCGACAAGGTGGAATTTTGCCTCCAGGGTTGGGAGGAATTTTCCGGCTCGGTGGATAGAATTGTCAGCATCGGAGCGTTTGAGCATTTTCGCAAGGAGCGCCACGAGGCCTTCTTCCACAAATGCAGGGAAATACTGCCTGCCGGCGGAATAATGATGCTGCATTCAATTGTAACGCCGTCCTTCACCTACTTGAACGAACACGGCATCGAATTGACCCAGGAAGATGTCTGGTTTGGAAAATTTATTCGCGACGAGATTTTCCCGGGCGGTCAGCTATGCGCCCCTGAACGAATTACATCACTTGCAACTAATATCGGTTTTGACGTCTTTCATACGCAGTCATTGCGCTTGCACTACGCCCGGACCCTGGATTGCTGGGCGCAAAACCTGACCGAAGCGCGCGAGGAAGCGCTTAGCCTTACTTCGCAGACAGTCTATGATCGCTACCAGAAATATCTCACCGGCTGTGCCGCGCAGTTCCGCAAGGGAACCATCGATGTCATGCAGTTTTGCATGCGCTCAAACTGACTAACAATTTGAAGCTTCTTATTCGTTAGAGAGCTGACGACACACGATTTGCCAGTGTCGCGGCGGACCGCATATGGGCATGGCAAATCGCAATCGCCAATGCATCGGCGGCATGTTCGGTCTCGAATATTGCTTTCGGTAGCAGCGTCTTGACCATCATCTGAATTTGACGCTTGTCCCCGTGACCGGTGCCGACAACCGATTTTTTCACCGCATTTGGGGCATATTCACTGACGACGAGCCCGGCACGCGCCGGAGCCAGCAAGGCAACACCGCGCGCTTGCCCCAATTTCAAGGTTGCTGAGCCGTCTCGGTTTACAAAAGTGCTCTCAATCGCCGCTTCGGCCGGATCCTGTTGCCGCAGGACATCCTCAATCCCGGCATAAAGTGTAACCAGCCTGTTTGCCAATTCTGCCTTCGCATTGGTCTTGATGGTACCGGATGCTACAAAGGTCAGGGAATTGCCCGAAGCATCAATAATCCCCCAACCTGTTTG
This sequence comes from Salaquimonas sp., assembly GCA_028289365.1. GTDB lineage: Bacteria > Pseudomonadota > Alphaproteobacteria > Rhizobiales > Rhizobiaceae > BOKV01. Next base: position 10,984 of record JANQQM010000109.1, read on the forward strand.
GCGAAGGCCTGGATCAATGCCGATAATGCGTATGGACTGATTCATGGTCGCCCGATTCTACGCAGATATACAGCGCCCGCAATCTATTTTCGTAACCCGTCCGGAATCAGGCAGCTAGCTATGCCGAAAGCCGTTCCATGACCTCTTCGGCGACATCCTCGTTGGAAAAGACATTCTGCACATCGTCATCTTCGTCGAGCGCATCCAGCAACTTCATCAACGTCGTTGCTTTTTCTTCATCCAATGGTGTCTGATTTTGCGGAACCCAGACCAGATTGACCGATTCAGCTTCTCCCAGGCTTTCTTCAAGCGCCTTGGAGACCTGCCCGACATTCTCAAAGGAACAGGTAATCGTATGCCCTTCCTCGTCACTGGTTACGTCGTCGGCACCGGCCTCTATGGCGGCTTCCATTACGGCATCTTCATCAGCTGCATCCGGCTTGTAGACGATCTCGCCAACACGATCGAACATGAAGGAAACCGAACCGGTCTCGCCCATTGTCCCGCCATTCTTGGTAAATGCCGCGCGGATGTTCGAGGCCGATCGATTGAGATTGTCGGTCAGGGCCTCGACAATGATCGCGACACCGCCCGGACCATAGCCCTCATAACGGATTTCCTTGTAATCCTCGCCCTCGCCGCCGGCTCCCTTGTTGACCGCGCGTTGAATGTTGTCCTTTGGCATGGACTGGCCCTTGGCGTTCTGGATTGCCAGCCGCAGTCTCGGATTCATGCCCGGATCCGTGGTGCCGCCACCCATCTTCACTGCAACCGTGATTTCCTTGGATAGCCTGGAGAATAGCTTCGACCGGGCTGCATCAGCGCGCCCTTTCCGATGCATGATGTTCTTGAATTTCGAATGGCCTGCCATAGCCCAACCTGCTGTAAATGGAGTGGAATACTGCCAGCTTATAAACAAACCCGATGCCTGCCGTCCAGATGTTGCAGCTGGATATTGATTTGATAACTGGCCGCTTGTGCATCAGGAAATTGCGGCTCCGTTCTGTCAGAGAGCAAAGGACCCTATTTTATCGCCGATGATTCGATTCACCAGGGCAAGACGTTTTCCAGGATGGGGCCCATGCGAAGCGGTGCAATTTTTTGCGCAAGGCCGGTGGTCTCGTCGATATCGACCCCGATACCGCATAACGTTGCCTCTCCCGAAGCAGCTTCAAATCGATTCTTTGGGATCTTGGTCAGGAACCGGTTAATCGGCTCCTCCTTGTCCATGCCAAGCGAGGAATCATAACTTCCGCACATGCCGACGTCGGAAATATACGCCGTACCGCCGGGCAGAATTTGATGATCTGCGGTCGGGCAGTGCGTGTGAGTGCCAACGACGACGGAGACCCGGCCATCAATAAAATGCGCAAAGCAAACTTTTTCCGAAGTGGCTTCCGCATGAAAATCAACGAAAATCACATCTGCATCCCGGCCAAGCTCCACATTTTCCAGCAATTTTTCACCGCAACGGAACGGATCATCCAGCGTTGGCTGCATGAAGATGTGACCCATTATATTGGTCACCATGACCCTTGCCCCATTTCGCGCTTCCACGATATTGGCTCCTCGTCCAGGTGTTCCTTCCGGAAAATTCGCTGGTCGCAGAAACCGATCCTGTCGATCGGCAAAGACAAGTGCCTCTCGCTGATCCCAGACATGGTTTCCGGTTGTCACCATATCTGCGCCGGCTTCCAGGGTCGCATTGAAAATTTCTTCCGTAATGCCAAATCCGCCCGCCGCGTTCTCGCCGTTGACAATCACGAACTCGATATTCCATCGGTCAATCAAGGAGGGCAGATTTTTGAAGACCGCTTCACGGCCGCTGCGGCCCACCATGTCGCCGAGAAATAAAAGACGCATACTCAAATCCTGTTACTTGCCAAACCGCCTGATACCGGTTTCGGTCACGATGGCACCCAGCTTCTTGTCGTGCGCCTCTGCCGGTATATTGTCCACTTCCTGAACATTAAATGCAATTCCGACTAGAAATGGATCAACTCCCTTTGCTTCCAGCCGGCTGATTGCCCGGTCGTAATGTCCAGCGCCATAGCCGAGCCTGTTGCCGTATTTGTCGAAAGCAGCAAGCGGCATGATCAGCAATTGCGGATCGAGTATCTCGGCCTCGTCACTTGGCCCGCGGGTTCCAAATCCCGTATCGACCAGCTCACCATCACGCAACAGCTCACGGAATAAAATGGTCTCTTTGTCGATGACAACAGGAAGCGTTAGCCGAGCCCCTTGCTTTCCCAGCCTGTCCATCAATGGTCGCGGATCAATCTCTGAACGGATCGGCAAAAACCCGGAAATGATCGTACCGGGTTCAAATTCCAGCGCTTCGGCGCCATGCTCGCAAGCCGCCATGCTGTATTCCAGGCGTTGAACCGGATCGAGATCGTCTCTCCTCTCAAGCGCCATCTTGCGCAATTCGGACTTGTTCATGATGGGATCCGTGATTGTGGCAGGCCTGCTAGCATCTCTATTTATTTGGAGATGTAAACCTCGCTTCGATCGGCCAATCCCGGGCATTGGGGAGTTGGAAGCAATTCCCATCTTCTCAAATCAATCATAAAAAAGCTGACGAGCCGCTTCGGCCGTTGGATTCTCGATCCCGGGAACCTACAAAGTAGGTGGGCGCCGTATGTCCAAGCCCACGAGCCTGGACAGGGACAGCTCCCTTCAGGATCAATAAGGCCCCGGAAATAATTATCCTACGCACCGCGCAGCCCGCCAAAAGCCTATATAGAGATGACAGTCCTCGCTTGCCAGCAGAATATCTGGCCAATCTTCCGGTATGATGAATATCAGCTGCAGCTAATGATCAGGCTTGTTGATCTCGACCGTAATCGCCTCGATCTTTTCAGCCGCTGCCGTAAGCCGGCGCGCCATGTCGCCGTCATTGTCCCGGATTTTGCCCAACGCGTCGTCCCGGCTGGCCTTCAGCACAGTGATGTCTGCTTCCAGACTGCGCACCCGCTTTTCAAGCTCCTGCATCTCGTCGATTATCATGACGCCCGCCATGACCGTGAGCCGCTGGTCACCGATCTCGCCAAACGATTCGCGCAACTGGCCAATATATTCATTGAACCGGTCAGCCAGGCTGATCAGATGGGCCTCCTGCCCCTCGTCACAGGCCATTCTATAGGCCTTGCCGTTAATCGTTACCGTGACATGGGCCATGAACTACTCCTCACGGTCTAGTACGTTGCGAATCGACTCCATTGCATCGACCAGCCGTCTGGAAACCTCTCGATTGGTATTTTCCAGCCGCTTTGCACGCGATTCTGCCTCATCCAGCGATTCGGCCAATCGCGATCGGTCAGCACCCATTCGCTGTACCTCAGCTTCCGCATCCAATAATTGCGTAGCACGCTCCGACCGGTTGGAATATGCGCTTATAAGCCCCGCCAACGCCTTGTCGAACCGCGTATAAGCATCATCCACCGCATCGCTTTCATCGGTTTCGATGATTGGTTTGTCAGAATTTCCATTTGGAACTTCCGAAGAAGGAACCATTGCCGCACCTAACTAATACAATTTCCGCCCAAAATTGTAACAGCTCACCGGATGTTGTTACCAACTCTATATGCCAGACATTATATCCGGCATCCGCATTCGCCGAACTGTCACATTTACAGCGTTGCCCGGCCCCCCGGCCACACGTCACTACACACCAGCACGTCGCGAACAAACGCGCTATTTGCCACACAGACAGATGGTTAGCGCCAAAACATTACGCATTGCACGAACTAATCGTCAACAATCAATCGATCATTTATTTTGCTTCTGATGCGGTTATCCCCTGACTATATTCCTTTCTAGAATTCAATCCGCACATTGACTTGAGCACTCCACCTGCTAGAAAACCGCGCGTCGCTGCCAAGGCAGCGTAATCATTTTTCATTGGCGAGGCATAACGGTTCAGGTCCGCCGGTTTTTAAAGAACGCGCCCGCATATACTACCAACAGGAAGTCAGGCATTTTCAATGAACGAGACTGAAAAACACGCCGGAATGGCGAACGCTATCCGATTTTTGTCGATGGATGCGGTTCAAAAAGCCAATTCCGGTCACCCGGGGCTTCCCATGGGTGTCGCCGATCTGGCAACGGTACTATTCTCAAAATTTCTGGTTTTTGATCCAAAAGATCCCGAATGGCCCAACCGCGACCGATTTGTGCTTTCCGCCGGTCACGGCTCAATGCTCCTATATTCCCTGCACTATCTCCTCGGCTACGAGGATATGGATATCAAGCAGATCAAGAATTTCCGGCAATTGGGCTCGATTACCGCTGGCCACCCCGAATTTGGGCACGCCTCCGGCATTGAAACCACGACCGGGCCGCTTGGCCAGGGCATCGCAAATGCCGTCGGGATGGCAATTGCAGAACGAAAGCTGGCCGACGAATTTGGCGAGGACATCGTCGATCATCGTACCTGGTGTATCGTTGGCGACGGGTGCCTGATGGAGGGCATCAGCCAGGAGGCAATTGCACTGGCTGGTCATCTGAAACTGTCCAAGCTCACGGTCATCTGGGATGACAACAACATCTCCATCGATGGCCCTCTGTCGCTTTCGGACTCGACCGACCAGGTAAAGCGATTTGAAGCCAGCGGCTGGGACATAATCGAAGTCGATGGCCATGATCCCGAACAGATCGCCGAAGCAATGGCCAAGGTTTCCGAACATGAACGGCCTACCTTGATCGCAGCGAACACCACGATCGGCTATGGCGCACCAACGAAAGCCGGAACCGCAAAGGCGCATGGTTCACCCCTAGGTGATGATGAGATCAAGGCAACGCGCAAGGCGCTCGAATGGGAGTGCGGCGCGTTCAAGATACCGGAAGAGGTTCTCGATGCCTGGAGGATTGCCGGCTTGAGATCAGGCCAGAAACGCAAGGAATGGGAAAAGCGCTTCAGCGAGGCGGACGCGGAAGTCCGCGGCGAATTCGAGCGGCGTATCCGCGGCGACCTGCCTGCAGCCTTCGGTGAAACACTGGATGAATATCGCAAGAAACTTGCAGCCGACAAGCCAGTGCTGGCCACGCGAAAATCTTCTGAAAATACGTTGGAAGTCATCAATGGTGTGGTGACGGAATCCCTCGGCGGCTCCGCCGATCTGACCGGATCGAACAACACCAGAACCAGCCAGACGGTTGCAATTACACCCGATGATTTTTCTGGGCGCTATCTGCATTACGGCATCCGCGAACACGGCATGGCCGCTGCCATGAACGGAATCACCTTGCATGGTGGTCTTATCCCGTATGGCGGAACCTTCCTGGTGTTTTCGGACTATTCCAGACCGGCGATCCGGCTGGCCGCATTGATGAAGATCCGGGTAATCCACGTATTGACCCATGATTCCATCGGCCTGGGTGAAGACGGTCCGACCCATCAGCCGGTCGAACAGATTGCAGCGCTTCGTGCAATCCCGAACTTGTTCGTCCTGCGCCCGGCAGACGCAATGGAAACCGCTGAGTGCTGGCAAATCGCCTTTGAGAATCAAAACGCACCTTCCGCACTTGCACTGACCCGGCAAAACCTTGCCGCGGTTCGCCATGAATATGAGGCAGAAAACCTTTGCAGCCGGGGTGCCTATGAGCTTCGACCGGCCAGCAATGAAGCGCTGGTGACCTTGTTTGCCTCGGGCTCGGAAGTACAGATCGCGCTGGAAGCCCAGACCATGCTCGAGGAAAGAGGCGTGGCCACAAGGGTTGTGTCCGTACCGTGCTTTGAACTGTTTGAAAAACAGTCCGAAGAATATCGCAACTCGGTAATCGGTGAAGCGCCTGCCCGTGTTGCGGTTGAAGCTGCAGTCAAACAGGGCTGGGAACGTTTCATCGGCGAGAAGGGTGCATTTGTCGGCATGGACAGCTTCGGTGCATCCGCACCCTATGAAGACCTGTTTGATCATTTTGGAATAACGGCGGAAGCCGTGGTTGCGGCAGCAACCGAAATCCTGGAGCAATAATAATCAGACTTGCTGTGCCAATTTGACCGGACGCACATCTGGAAGATTTGAACAATTCCGGCTAAGAAGCCTCGGCAATTGGTTACAGCGCGCAAATCCCCGTGGCGACGTATGGGCCACATCGTTCTTATAGAGTTCAAGAAATTTTGGAGGCATCAATGACTGTGAAAGTCGCAATTAACGGATTTGGCCGCATTGGCCGTAATGTCTTGCGGGCGATAATTGAATCGGACCGTACGGATCTGGAAGTCGTAGCAATCAATGATCTGGGGCCGGTCGAAACCAATGCCCACCTGATGCGCTATGACAGCGTGCACGGGAAATTTCCGGGCACGGTGACGGTCGATGGCGATACGATTGACGTCGGGCGTGGTCCAATCCGGGTGACCGCCGAACGCGATCCTACCAAACTCCCATGGTCGGATGTCGATATTGCACTGGAATGTACCGGTATCTTCACGGCACGCGACAAGGCTGCGCTGCATCTGGAAAACGGTTCCAAGCGGGTTCTCGTCTCCGCCCCGGCTTCTGGTGCCGACAAGACCATTGTTTATGGCGTAAACCACGAGCAGTTGACGGCAGATGACCATGTTGTTTCGAACGCATCCTGCACCACCAACTGCCTGGCGCCGGTGGCCATGGTCATGCATGACAATTTCGGTATCGAGAAAGGCTACATGACGACAATCCACGCTTATACTGGCGATCAGCCGACGCTCGACACCATGCACAAGGATCTCTATCGGGCGAGGGCTGCAGCCCTCTCTATGATCCCGACCTCAACTGGTGCTGCAAAGGCCGTGGGCCTCGTCCTTCCCGAACTGAACGGTAAACTCGACGGTTCCGCAATTCGGGTTCCGACACCCAATGTTTCGGTCGTCGACCTGAAGTTTGTCGCCTCGAAGGACTGCACCGCCGAAGAGGTCAACTCGGCAGTGGAGAAGGTTGCGAGCCAGTCGTTGAAGGGTATCCTGGACTATAATGACGGTCCGATGGTTTCAGTCGACTTCAACCATGATCCGCATTCCTCCAACTTTGCCGCTCAGCAGACCAAAGTCCTGGAAGGAAATCTGGTGCGTGTCCTTTCCTGGTACGACAATGAGTGGGGCTTCTCCATGCGTATGGCGGACACCGCCGTTGCGATGGGCAAACTGCTCTAGAAAACCGACGGAGTAATTGCTTGGAAACGGGAGTATTGATCGCGATTGGATTTGGAATTGCCATAATTTTCCTGGCAATTCTGCTGACGCGGCTTTTCTCCCGTAACCGCCACAACCATGAACGGTATGGCGGCGGCAAGGCAGAAGCGACCTGGGCAGGCATCAAACAGGCCCAAAGGGACATCGATCATGATTGAAACCCGCTGACGTAGGGTTTCAGTTCGCAACGGCATCAAATTCAAAGGGCCGGTTCAGTTGATCAAGCTTACTTCACCCTTTCGATTGGCAACAGAAGAAGATGCCACCATCCTGGCCCAACTGGTCAACGAGGCCGGCGAGGGTCTGGCCGAATATATCTGGGCCAAGATCGCGCAAGCCTCTCCGCTTGCCGAAAAACCCGACCCCTGGGATGTCGGCATCGAACGGCAGGCCAAGATGGCAAGGGATGGCAAGGCGATCGTATTGGAAGCTGGCGGAGCACCGGTGGCCGGACTTACCGGCTACGCGATCCCGTCGGAACCCGAACCGATCCCTGCCGACATGCCGGAAATGTTTGTGCCCCTGCAGGAACTGGAAAATACGGTACCCGATACCTGGTATATAAATGTGCTCGCCACCCTGCCCGAGCACCGCGGCAGGGGATATGGTTCAGAGCTCCTAAAGCTTGCAGAAAAAATCGCCATCTCCGATCATCTGATCGGGCTTTCGCTGATTGTCGCCGATGGGAACACCGGCGCGCGCAAATTGTATGAAAGATCCGGATTTTCCGAGAAGGACCGGCGAGCGATTATCCGTGAAAATTGGGCGACTGACAGCCGGGACTGGATATTGATGACTAAGGCAATTTCTTCAAAAAATTAAGCGGGATGGATTTCGATTATGCAGCTGAAAACCCTTGATGATATCGACCTTTCAGGCAAACGTGTCTTGGTCAGAGTTGATCTGAATGTACCCATGGAAGATGGCAAGATCACCGACACGACACGCATCAAGAGAATTTTACCGACCATTACGGAACTGTCCGACAAGGGTGCAAAGGTAATCCTTCTGGCCCATTTCGGTCGGCCAAAGGGAAAGGTTGAACCGACCATGTCGCTGGCGCCGGTTGTTTCGACACTGGCAATCATGCTTGACCGCCCGGTCGCCTTCGGAACCGATTGCGTCGGCCCGATGGCCGAAGCCGCGGTTTCGGCGCTGAGCGACGGCGAGATCGTGCTTCTGGAGAACACCAGATTCCATCCCGGTGAAGAATCGAAAGACGAGGATTTTACAAAGGCGCTCGCCGCAAATGGCGATATTTTCGTCAATGACGCGTTTTCGGCAGCCCACCGCGCCCATGCCTCGACGGAAGGGCTGGCCCATCTGCTGCCATCCTGTGCCGGCCGCACCATGCAGGCGGAATTGGAAGCGCTGGAAGCAGGGTTGGGAAGCCCAGACCGTCCGGTCATCGCGATTGTCGGCGGCGCCAAGGTATCCACCAAACTGGATCTTTTGCACAATCTCGTTCGCAAGGTGGATGCCCTCGTCATCGGCGGCGGAATGGCAAACACCTTTCTTGCTGCCCAGGGCGTCGATGTCGGAAAATCGCTTTGTGAACATGACCTGGCCGACACAGCACGTAAAATAGCAGCAGAAGCCGAATCCGCCGGATGTGAAATCCTGCTGCCTTCCGACGGTGTCGTCGCAACCGAGTTCAAGGCAAATGCAGAACACAAAACCGTGCCGATTAACGAGATTCCCGGCGATTCAATGGTGCTGGACGTTGGACCCGACACGATTGGTCGGGTCGAGGACTGGATCAAGAAGGCAAGAACCCTGGTCTGGAACGGACCTTTCGGGGCGTTTGAAATCGAGCCGTTCGATCATGCGACGGTAACCGTGGCCAAATTTGCGGCCATGCAGACAAACGCCGGGAATCTGGTGTCGGTAGCCGGGGGTGGCGACACGGTCGCAGCCCTCAACCATGCCGGCGTGGCCAATGATTTCACCTATGTTTCGACCGCCGGCGGCGCCTTTCTCGAATGGATGGAGGGCAAGGTCCTGCCCGGCGTCGCGGTGTTGCAGTCGAAATAATAAATCAACGCCACCAATCGATGTCACGCCATGGACTGACCTGACCTCGAAATCACCGGAAGACTTTCAATCGCTCGCAATCCGATCCGCTGTTTCCATTTAATTTGTTCAGGATCACAGGCCAGTCCGAGATCTGGCCATTGAGTAAACAAGGCTCGCAAGGCAGACTTTGCTTCAAGCCTGGCCAATTGGTGCCCAAGGCAGAAATGAATTCCGGCACCGAACGAAATATGCCGATTGGCCCGGCGCGCCATGTCCAGTTCAGTTGGCGTTTCAAATGCCGCCTCATCCAGATTGGCACCAACCAGCATGGCCATCACCATGTCCCCGCGCTTCAGCCGAACATCACCCAGTTGGATATCGTGGACGGCAAAACGAGGTTTGGAAAACTGCACCGGCGCGACATATCGCAGAAATTCCTCGATTGCCAACGGCGCACGATCCCAATCCGCCTTTAGCCAGTCCCTTCGTTTTTTGTCCTCCAGCAAGGTGAACACCGCCCCACTGATCAAATGCGTAGTGGTTTCATGCCCAGCCACCAGCAGCAAAAAGACCATTGCAACAACTTCCTGATCGCTGATATCCGCGCCATTTGCCTTTGCGGCGACAAGCTCTGCAATAAGGCCGTCTCCGCCGTGCTTTTCAGTTTCCCTTATCCGAAATTCGATATAGCGCTTCATTGCACTCAGTCCGGGCACGAGCTTGATGAATCCTAGAAGGCCATTTACCGAAGTAAGTCCACTCGCCCAGCGGGTAAATTTCGGCCTGTCTTCTGACGGCAGGCCCAGCATTTCGCAAATGACTGCGAGCGGCAATTGTCGGGCATAGGCACTGACGAGATCAGCCGGTTCGCCATCCCTGAAAAGTTCCTTGGCCATTTTTTCGGCAATCTCGTCAATATGTGGCTCCATATCCAGGATCGCCTGTCGCCTGAAGGCCTCATCCACGATCGACCGCAACCGCTTGTGGTCGGGCTCGTCAACCGTGAGCATGTTGTGTGCAAGTGCCCGGAATATGCCCGGCATCCACCATTGGAGGCCGGCAATTTTACCGTCCCTGCGGATCGAAAAATTGTCCTGCTCCTTTAAGACCCGACCGGCCATTTCGTGCGATACTGCAATCCAGACACGGCCAACAATGGGAATTCGCGTCTCGACCACGTCACCAATTGCATGTAATTCGGCGATTACCGGCGCCGGATTACGCATGAAGTCACTTTCAGAAAGTCTTTTTCCATCAAACATGATGCGCTCCGGCATACCGCTCTATGACCGTAAATTCTTCAAATGACCGGCTCAATCACAACTTTTCGGTATAAAAATCGATTTGATCGTAAATGCACAGGTATGCACGCCTTCAACCTTATTCCACTTTCCAGAAAGCTCTGTTAGGTAAACCCGACAACATCAAGGCTGACGCGGAGAATTGCCATGAACGAAAAGATTGAGGATATCGCCATTGCAATGGTTGCGGAGGGACAGGGCATTCTTGCTGCCGATGAATCGACCGGCACAATCAAGAAGCGGTTCGACGGTATCGATACCGAATCCACGGAAGAAAGCAGGCGTGATTATCGCGAATTTCTCTTCCGTGCCTCCGAAGCCATGAACAATTACATTTCAGGTGTCATTTTATATGAAGAAACGCTCTTCCAGGCCGCGGCAGACGGCACCCCGCTTGTCGACCTGATTAGCCAGGCAGGAGCGGTTCCCGGCATCAAGGTTGATATGGGTGCCAAGCCGATGGCAGGTACACAGATTGAAACGGTAACCGAAGGCCTCGACGGATTGCGGGAGCGCCTGGGCCGCTATTATGAAAGGGGCGCAAGGTTCGCCAAATGGCGTGCGGTGATCACCATTTCCGAAGACACGCCGACCTGGAATTGCGTCAAGGCCAATTGCCATGCGCTGGCCCGTTATGCAGCACTTTGCCAGGAAGCCGGCATCGTACCGATCGTGGAGCCGGAAGTTCTCATGGATGGTCCGCATTCAAACCACACGATCGAGCGTTGCCACGAGGTAACCGAATGGGTTCTGAAGACACAGTTCTCCGAACTTTATGATGCCGGCGTTAAACTGGAAGGCATGATCTTGAAGCCCAACATGGTGGTTCCCGGACAAAACTCGGGACAAAAGGTAACGGCCGAGGAAATTGCTTCCCATACGGTCTCCTGCCTGAAGGATACCGTACCTTCCTCTGTGCCCGGCATTGCGTTTCTTTCGGGAGGCCAAACCGAACTGGAGGCAACGGCCAACCTTTCTGCCATGAATGCCATGTACGACATGCCCTGGAAACTGACATTCTCCTATGGCCGTGCGCTCCAGGCAGCAGCACTCCAGGCATGGATGGGCAAGGCGGAAAACGTCGCAGCGGCACAACGCGCCTTTGCAAAGCGGGCAAAAATGAACGGCCTTGCCGCGCTCGGCAATTGGACCAACGAAATCGAGAAAGCTGCCTAGCAGCCATCTCACCCGTTGGACGGGGACAATGTGGAGTATAAATGGCATCCAGTCCCCGACCAACGCGAATAGAGCTGTTACTCACCTGGCTGCTATTTCCTGTCTATGTCTGGCAGGGCCTTGCAGTCAGGAGAAAAACCCCGCGCATGCAGCCGCCCCCCAATAAGGGGCATTTTGATTTTTCCGGCGGCGGAGAAAAACTCAAGCTGCTCGTCATCGGTGATTCGTCAGCTGCCGGTGTCGGCGTAGACAATATCGAGCAAAGCTTCGCCTACCAGCTACCGCAATTTCTGAATAAAGCTACAAAACGTCCTGTACAGGTTCGGATCGCCGGAATGAACAGCGCCGTATCCGCTCAAATCCGCGATTATGTTGTCCCGAATATTGAACATCAGCACTTCGATTACATCGCACTGAACATCGGTATAAACGACACCAAGAATTTTCACCGGGGCAACCAGTTTTGCCGGGATTTTGGAACTCTCCTTTATGCCCTGCGTAGTCGATTTCCCGCCGCCGTGATAATCTGGTCGGGCATTCTCGACATGCAAACCGTCCCGGCACTGCCTTCCCCGCTCAACTGGATCTTGGGGGTCAGATCGCGGCTCCTCGATCACAATGGCCGCATACTCTGCCGGGAACGCGGCGCATTGGCTCCGGAACCGGAATGGCAGCCTCTACCGGAAAATTTCTCGACAGACGGCTTTCACGCCAGCGAAGCCGGATACTGCGAATGGGCTGAAAATCTCTCTGCTTATGTTGCGGAGCTGGAATCGCAAAAAACCCGCCGCGGCAAATAGCGCCCTCGCCTTTTGACTGATAGACAAACAGGGTCTTCCGGCAATAAAGTTCTTTCGGATTGACGCCGGCTTCACCTGCATCCGGAACCGGCATCGAGGAGGGATCAAATGGCATCGAACTATCACACAGTTTATGAGCAATGGAAAAGCGACCCCGACGGTTTTTGGGGCGAAGCCGCAACCGCAATTGATTGGGCTAAACCGGCGGACAAGATATTTGACGACACCATGGGTCCATACGGGCAATGGTTTTCCGGCGCGTTATGCAACACCTGCTATAACTGTGTCGACAGACATGCTGAAGGCGGCCGCACGGATCAAGCTGCAATCATCTATGATAGCCCGATAACCGGATCGAAGCGGACCATCACCTATGGCGAATTGCATGCTGAGGTGCAGGCGCTCGCACACGTCATGACCGAAAAAGGGGTCAAGCAGGGCGACCGCGTCATCATCTATATGCCCATGGTACCGGAAGCGGCCATGGCCATGCTGGCATGCGCAAGGATCGGCGCCATACATTCCGTTGTCTTCGGTGGATTCGCGGCGCGAGAACTGGCTACCCGTATCGAGGATTCCGCGCCCGCCATGATCATATCAGCTTCCTGCGGCATCGAGCCGGGCCGGGTGATCGCCTACAAACCATTGCTTGACGAGGCAATCGAGATTTCTTCCCACAAGCCGTCTGCCACGCTGATACTCCAGCGCGAACAACTAGGCTGTGATTTGATCGAAGGCCGCGACTTTGACTATGCGGAACTCGTTGGATCTGCCCGCGATTCCGGTGTCACTTTCAAATGCGCCGACGTGAAGGCAACCGATCCGCTCTATATTCTTTATACATCCGGAACCACGGGCCAGCCCAAGGGCGTTGTACGCGACAATGGCGGGCACATGGTCGCCCTCAAATGGTCGATGAACGCAATGTATGGGGTCGACCCGGGAGAGGTCTTCTGGGCTGCATCCGATGTCGGCTGGGTCGTGGGTCACTCCTACATCGTCTATGCCCCGCTTCTGCATGGCTGCACCACCATCATTTTTGAAGGCAAACCCGTAGGAACGCCGGATGCCGGAACATTCTGGAGGGTCATTGCAGAACATGGTGTTTCAGTACTGTTTACCGCACCCACCGCGTTCAGGGCGATCAAGAAGGAGGATCCGGATGGAAGCCTGATTGGGCAATACGACTTATCCGGTTTCCGCACGCTTTTCCTAGCCGGTGAGCGCGCCGACCCCGATACAATCCAATGGGCCGAGGACAAGCTGTCGGTCCCGGTAATTGACCATTGGTGGCAAACAGAAACTGGCTGGACCATCGCCGGAAACCCGGTCGGGCTGGGTCTATTGCCCGTCAAACACGGTTCACCTGCCGTTCCGATGCCGGGCTACGATATCCAGGTTCTGGATGACGAAGGTCATCCCGTTGAAACCGGTGCACTTGGCAACATTGTCGTCAAGCTGCCCCTGCCGCCTTCCTGCTTACCCACATTGTGGAATGCAGACGAGCGGTTCCGGACCACCTATCTGGAAGAGTTTCCCGGATACTACAAAACCGCTGATGCAGGTTATGTCGACGAAGACGGATATCTGTTCATCATGGCCCGCACCGATGACATCATAAATGTCGCCGGACACCGGCTTTCGACCGGCGGCATGGAGGAAGTTATCGCCGGTCACAAGGATGTCGCCGAATGCGCGGTGATTGGCATCGCCGACAAGCTCAAGGGGCAAATTCCGGCCGGTTTCCTGATCATCAATTCCGGCGTCTCGCGCAGCGAGGAGGAAATAGAGAAGGAAGTGATTTCCCTCGTCCGGAAAAAGATCGGACCGGTCGCTGCCTTCAAGACTGCAATCACGGTTCCCAGATTACCCAAGACCCGATCCGGCAAGATATTGCGGGCGACGATGCAAAAGATCGCAGATGGGGAGGATTGGAAAATGCCGGCGACAATAGACGACCCGGCAATTCTCACCGAAATCGGCGAAGCACTCCATAAACGCGGATTTGGCGGCTAAGGTACAGTTTTGCCCGGTGCCGCATTGACCGGCACCGGTCTCAGCTGTGCTGCCCGCCGGTCAACACCGGTAACTGTTTGGAATTCATAAATGACCAGCGTAACCAGACTTGAAAACAAAGTGGCAATTGTAACTGGCGGAGCTCAGGGGATCGGCAGAGCCGTCGCCGAAAGATTCGCAAAAGAAGGTGCCAATGTTGTCATTGCAGATATCAACGAAGATGAGGGAGAGGCAGTCCAGTCAACAGAAATAGAGCCGGGCAGCATCCACTTTGTCCATTGCAACGTGATGGAAACACTGGACATTCACAATCTGGTTGCCACGACGCTGGACATGTTTGAGTCGATTGACATCCTGGTCAACAATGCAGCAACCATATCGACCGCAGATTTTCTTGATATCGAGGAATCTGAATTCGACAAGGTGCTTGCGGTAAATCTCAAGGGCGCATTTCTTTGCGGACAATCAGTTGCCCGCCATATGGTGGAGCAGGTTGCCAATGGCGGCGAACCAGGCTCGATAATCAATATGTCATCGATCAACACCACCGTGGCCATTGCAAACCAGGTTCCCTATTGCGTCGCTAAGGGCGGCCTGACCCAACTGACCAAGGTAATGGCGCTTTCGCTGGCACCGCACGGAATTCGGGTTAACGCGATTGGTCCCGGATCGATCATGACCAAGATCCTCGAAAGCGTGTCCGGAGACCGGGAAACCATGGAGCGTATTTACTCCAGGACCCCGCTTGGCAGAATCGGTGAACCTGAGGAAATCGCATCGATTGCTGCATTCCTGGCCTCAACTGATGCAAGTTACATCACCGGGGAAACAATTTTTGCCGATGGCGGAAGGCTCGCCTTGAACTATACCGTCCCCGTTCAAAAATAATCCTTATTTCTCCTGACAGGATGCTGTCAGGAGCACTATGCAACAAGAGAAGCTGTCGGGTGGCAATGACCACCAGCCAACATGGAGACAGCAAGATGAATGTACACACGCAAAGTGAAACGCGGTTCAAGGCGCCGGTAAATTCCGCCGTTTGGTTCGAGATTCCGGTGACCGATATGGAAAGAGCCAAGGAATTCTATTCAAAAGTATTGTTGACGGAATTTGCAGACATGAATGATGGGCCAAATCCGATGGCAATGTTCGGATATGGCAAGGGCGAAAAAGATGTCTCGGGCCATCTATATCCCGGCAAACCAGCACCAAGCGGAACCGGCCCAACGATACACCTGACAGTTTCAGATGATCTTGTTGCCGCAATGAAACGGGTGAAAGCCGCCGGTGGATCGGTCGTTTCGCCGATCATTGAAATTCCGGCGGGCAGGTTTGCCTACTGCGAAGACCCTGATGGTAATTCCATCAGCCTGTTCGCCGGCCAGGGATAATCAGGGGAGATATTTGAAATGCGTCGCGCCGACCGGCTATTTCAGATTGTTCAGTATCTGAGGGCTGGCCGGTTGCTGACGGCCCAGACACTCTCGCAGCGCCTTGAGGTATCCGAAAGAACCATCTACCGCGACATTGCGGATCTTCAGGCTTCCGGCGTCCCGATCGACGGCGAGGCCGGGGTCGGTTACCTCATGCGCGACGGTTACGACCTGCCGCCCCTGATGTTTACCCGAGACGAAATCGTATCATTGGTCGTTGGAGCGCGAATTGTTCGTGCCTGGGGCGGCGCCCGAATGGCACTCGCGGCAGAAGCGGCATTGTCAAAGATCGAGGCAGTCCTGCCGCCAGAGGAACGTGCCCGTGTTTCCCAGGTGCCCGTTTATGCCTTCGACCATCAGATGGGTACCGATGAGAAGGAAACGCTGGATCGAATGAACGCCGCCATTGCCGCTGCTGCCGCGCTTGATCTTCGCTATGAGGACAGTCAGGGGCAGGAAACCCATAGGGTCGTTGAACCGCTTAGTCTCTACTACTGGGGCAAGGTCTGGACCCTGGTCGCCTGGTGCCGTCTGCGCCGGGATTTCAGGATGTTTCGTATTGATCGCGTTGTGAACATGAGCGAAACGGGAGAAACCGTCGCACGCATCCCAGGTAGAACACTGCAGGACTTTCTGGCAACCATGGTTCGCGAGGAAGGCGACAGACAAAGCGCGGATACCGGACCTTGCTCCCAATCCGAACCGTCAAAGGAGTGATCGGTTACTGATCGTTCTTTTCAGGTAAATCTGTCTCGCTGGATTGCTCTGGCTGATCAGCAAACTTCGAAAACACAGACGCAGCATCAACTTCGGACTCGTCCCCGACGGGTGGCACCTGCTCGGTATCCGAAGCCGGCAGCAAGGTATCCGAAACTTCGACGGGAGGAACATCAGCGGGCCGATTCTTGCTCGCTTTCTGGACTTCCATGTCGAGTGAAATCTGTGTGCACAATCCAAGCGTCACCGGGTCAAGCGGCGTAAGATTGGCCGAATTCCAATGCGTACCATCACGAATTGCTTCAATGGTTGTTTTCGTCGTTCCAACCAGGCGGATGATCTGCGCATCCCGAAGTTCGGGGTGATTTCGCAACAGCCAGCGTATTGCATTGGGACGATCCTGCCGTTTCGATACCGGCGTGTATCGCGGCCCCTTCCGCTTGGCGACCGAAACCTTGACCTTGGCTTCTGCAAGTTTGAGCTTGTGGTTTGGATCTTCCTGGGCCTTCTCCAATTCGCTGCGGGTTAGCTGCCCGGTCGAGATCGGATCCATTCCCTTGATACCCTGCGCCGATTCACCATCAGCGATCGCGCGCACTTCAAGCGGGTGCAATTTGCAGAAATCTGCAATCTGATCAAAGCTCAGCGAAGTGTTGTCGACGAGCCATACTGCAGTCGCTTTGGGCATTAGGGGCGCATCGGCCATGATACATTCCTCTTGTTTACCCGTCGGGTTTCCCGCGGGGTCGGAGGCTAGAAGCTTCCGATGGTCAAATGACAAATCTCAGGAGATAGGCTCCATATAAACGTCATGGCCACGACACGCAAGGATCAGTATCGCTAGATTACTGTTTCTTCCTGCCTGAAGTTGATGTTCACTGATTTTGGCTGGCTACACGCACCTGCAGGACTATTTTGCCAATATTGCCTCCGTCTTCCATGCGGCGATGTGCTTCTGAGGCGTCCTCCAGACCGAACCGGCTATCCATCACCGGGCCGACTTTGCCGCTTTCAAGCAGCGGCCAGACTTTTTCCTTTAGCGCGCCGGCAATATCCGCCTTGAACTCGACACTGCGTGGCCGCAAGGTTGAACCAGTATGGGTCAGGCGTTTGACCATCAGTTTTGCAAAATTGACTTCGACCTTGGGACCGCCGAGAAAGGCAATCTGTACGATACGGCCATCCTGCGCGGCAGCATCGTAATTGCGCTCAATGTAGCTACCGCCCACCATGTCCACGATCAGGTCGACGCCATTGCCACTGGTGATTTCCTTCGTCACCGCAACAAAATCTTGCGTACGATAATTGATTGCGTGATCTGCACCAAGCGCCAGACAGGCTTCGCATTTCTCTGCTGAACCAGCCGTCACAATCACCTTCGCTCCGAATGCCTTGGCCAATTGAATTGCCGTGGTACCAATACCGCTTGATCCGCCATGCACCAGCAATGTTTCACCCTCAACCAGTTTCCCGCGCTGAAAGACATTGTGCCAGACCGTAAAGAATGTTTCCGGAATTGCAGCCGCCTCTTCAAATCCAATACCATCGGGTATTGGCAGAAGATTGAGATGGTTGGCGGCACAATACTCGCCATATCCCCCGCCGGGAACCAGCGCCATGACCGACTGCCCGAGCAGCGCCTCCGAAGCTTCAGGTGAAACTGCAACAACTTCCCCTGAAATCTCCAGACCAGGTATCTCAGGAGCGCCCGGTGGCGGCGGATAGGCACCCTGTCTTTGCAGGCAATCCGGACGGTTGACGCCCGCTGCATGAACCTGCACCAGGACTTCGCCGGGTTTTATCTCCGGAAGCGGATATTCTTTCGGAACCAATACGTCAGGTCCTCCTGGTTCTCGAATGGAAATCGCTGTCATTGTCTCAGGGAGCATTATTCACCTATAAATTTCTTTTCGTTGCTGGGTTTGCCATGATGGAAAATTATATTTATCTGTAATTCGGTCTGGGAGGAATGAAATCATGGAAGAAGAAGATGTCACCCCATCACCTGCCATTTTTCAGATAGGTCAGGCACTTGATTTGCTGTCGGTTGAGGAGATCAATGAGACCATCGACATTCTGGGCGCCGAAATTGAGCGGCTCAAGGAGGCTGCTACGGCCAAGCAAGCGCATTTAAGCGCTGCTGACGCACTATTTTCGAAACGATAGACGATAAAATTCGGTACATTCCGGCGAAAGACTGGCTCAAAATGGTTAATTTATTGGAGTTCGTTAACCATTAATTAAGCTTTATGAGGCATTAATCATTACATCCAGCTTGTCTGGATTCATTCCGGGTGGCCCTGTCCACCCTGTTTGACGCCTCCCTGTTAACTCTTCAGAGCCGCCTTTGCGGCTCTTTTTTTATGTTTTTCATAGTTTTGGCGTCTATTCGGCAAGAATTCAGCTGCGCTTAATCGGATCAAAATTCCGTCTTTCGAGATTTTCGTGATGCATAAACTGCTTTACGTCACAATTTTGGTTGATTAAAAATGCCGGTGAAGGGCGGGAGTTATGTCGAGTAAGAAAAAAGACCCCAAAAACCACAAGAGTACCGGCAACAACACGATCAATCTTGCGGAGCGCTTTGCGCGATCAGGCAAGTTCAAGGCGATGTTTCGCGATGGCATGGCGCTTGTCGAGGAGACCGCGACCTATCTGGACGGTCAGGGCCGGACAGCGGTAAAGGATCTGAACCGCCCATCGTCAATGCTGTATGGTTCAGAATCCATGCGGCTGACCACCAGGTTGATGCAACTTGCTTCCTGGCTCCTGCTACAACGAGCAGTCAGCGATGGTGAGATGACCCGCGAACAGCTGCTGGAAGAAAAGAAGAAGATCCGGCTTGAGACCTTGCCCAAGTCAATTCACGGGCCGGGCTGGGATGATCTCCCAAGCCATTTTGTCGAATTGGTTGCGCGATCGATTGCGCTGCAAAACCGGATCCTGGTTCTCGATAATGAAATTTACGGGGAAGATGGCACGGTAGAATCCGCCCCGGCATCACCCGGAATAAATCCTGTAAATCAACAGCTTAACCTGCTGTCGACGGCGCTTGGAGCCAAAATCAAGCGTTAGAGATTATTCCCGAAGTCCAGGACAAATAAAAAACCCCCCACAAATGCGGAGGGTCATCGATACTAAATCTGAATATGGCCCGGTTACCCGGAAATCATGCAATCAGATTCCAAGACCGGAATATTTCTTCTTGAACCGTGAGACGCGACCGCCACGGTCAACCAGCTGCTGGTTACCGCCGGTCCACGCCGGATGGGATGTGGGATCAATATCAAGATTCATCTTGTCGCCCTCATTACCCCAGGTGGAACGGGTTTCGAACTCTGTGCCATCCGTCATCACAACCGTGATTTTATGATAGCTCGGGTGGATATCCTGTTTCATCGATTTGTCCTGCATCTTCGGGCGGTCAATCTGCTTTGCCGCCAACCAAACAGCCGCCGAAGCCCGTTTTGGCAATCAGCGGCTTTCAAATTTCTGGCCATGCCTATACATGACTGATACACGGTGCACAAGAGTACAGGCAGACGGTTATTGTTTTATGTCAATGCCATCATGATTGTTACCGCTAGTTTATGAATGGCAAACGGAAACCAATGAGCGACCAGGAACAGCAAACCAGCACCGGCAGGGACAAGAAGGCAAAAAGTCTGCGCCCATTGGCCAGGCTGTTCCCGTATCTAATCCATTATAAGCTTCATGTCGCTGGCGCGCTCTTCTTCCTGCTGCTCGCGACCGCCATGACGCTTACGCTGCCGATTGCCGTTCGTCGGATGATCGACCATGGCTTCTTTGCCGAAGATGCCACCTTCATCAATAACTATTTCTCGATGCTGGTGGTGATCGCAGCGGTATTGGCGATTGCGAGTGCCAGTCGCTACTACTTTGTTATCTGGCTGGGTGAGCGGGTCGTGGCCGATGTGCGCCGTGACGTATTCAGCAAGGTAACAATGCTGTCCTCCGCTTTCTTTGACACCTCAAATTCCGGGGAAATTGTTTCCCGACTGACGGCCGATACCACCCAGGTAAAATCGGCATTTGGCGCCACCGCCTCCATGGCGTTGCGTAATACGCTCTTGGGTATCGGTGCGGTGATCATGATGATCTATACTTCCCCTCGCCTGTCGCTGATCGTAATCGCTGCAATCCCGCTTATTGTCCTGCCAATCGTCGCCTTTGGCCGCGCTGTGCGGCGACGCTCTCGGACAGCGCAAGATATGCTGGCAAATGCCACTGCCTATGCAAGCGAGGCAATCGGCGCCATCCGCACATTGCAGGCATTCGCAAATGAACCCCTTGTCCGTAATCGATTTTCAAGCGCCGTGGAGACGGCATTTGACGCATCAAGAACTGCCGTTCGTACCCGCGCATTGCTGACCGCCTTCGCGATATTCCTGATCTTTTCCAGCGTGGTCGCAGTCCTCTGGTTCGGTGCTCGTGATGTATTGAACGGCACCATGACACCGGGCACGCTGGGTCAGTTTCTGCTTTATGCCGTATTTGGAGCTGGCGCGCTCGGTGCGCTGTCCGAAGTTTGGGGCGAATTGTCCCTGGCCGCCGGTGCAGCGGAACGACTAACGGAACTTCTCGCTGAAGAACCGACCATCAATCCACCTGAAAATCCAATCCCCATTCCGCAACCGGTCAGGGGAAAAATCTCCTTCGACAAGGTTTCCTTTTCCTATCCGGCTCGAAAAGATGCCCCGGTGATCAATGACCTGTCATTTACGATCAAGCCCGGAGAAACCATCGCCATTGTCGGCTCGTCGGGCGCCGGCAAAAGCACCTTGTTTTCGCTGCTCTTGCGATTTTACGATCCGTTGAAAGGTTCAGTGCTGATTGAAGGCAATGACATTCGTAATTACGATCCGGCGCAATTGCGCAATATCATGGCGCTGGTTCCTCAGGACACGATAATTTTTGCCGCATCAGCCATGGACAATATTCTGTTCGGCAGGCCGGAAGCATCCCAGGAAGAAGCAATAAGCGCTGCGAAATCTGCATTTGCCGACAGCTTCATTCGCGAAATGGAACATGGCTACGAGACCCAGCTGGGCGAGCGCGGCGTGACCCTGTCGGGCGGACAACGTCAGCGAATTGCCATTGCCCGGGCAATATTGAAGGACGCCCCGATATTGCTGCTGGATGAAGCGACCAGCGCGCTGGATGCAGAGAGCGAGAAACTGGTCCAGAATGCGCTTGAAAAACTCATGAAGGATCGCACCACCCTGGTCATCGCTCACCGGCTAGCCACTGTGCTCAAGGCCGACCGTATTCTTGTCATGGACAAGGGAACCGTTGTCGAGGAAGGCACGCATAGCCAGCTGGTGAACCATGGTGGAATTTACGCAAAACTCGCACAACTGCAGTTCGACGACGGCGCCAAGGCATTCACCGCAGCCGAGTAAGTCACGCTCTTACCTCTCGGTAAGTTTCAACTCTATTCTTCTGTTCTTGGCGCGAGCTTCGTCGCTGTCGCTTTCCTCCAGCGGCTGAAATTCACCGAAGCCGGCTGCAACCAGCCTTTCGGCAGAAATTCCTTCATCGATAAAGAACTTCACAACAGCCAGCGCGCGTGCCTGGGACAATTCCCAGTTGTCGCGATAACGCCCCGTTCCCGACAGCGGAATATTGTCGGTATGACCATCGACCCGCAGCACCCACTGGATGTCTTCGGGAATTTCCCGGCTGATCTGGAGGAGCGCATCGGCAATCTTTTTCATCTCTACCTGGCCCTCGGGATTGAGTTCCGCTGCACCGGATGCAAACAGGACCTCGGAGGGAAATACGAACCGGTCTCCAACAATTTGGATATCCGGCCGGTCCGACAGGATTTCCCGCAGCCTGCCGAAAAAATCCGAACGGTAGCGGTTCAATTCCTGTACCCTTTGGGCAAGCGCAACATTCAGTCTGCGCCCGAGATCCGAAATCTTGGTCTGGCTCTCACGGTCCTTTTCTTCAGCCGCTTCCAGTACATTTTCCAACGCCGCGATCTGGCGGCGTAGCGCCGATATTTGCTGATTGAGCAATTCCACTTGCGACAGTGCCCGCTGCGAAATCTGCCGCTCCTCGTCCAGATCGCTGGACAACTGTCCGATCTGGCTATCCCTTTCGGCCGAACTGCCGGTCCCACTTTCCAGCAGATTTTGCAACCGTGAACGCTCTGCCTCGGCATCCAACAGTGAAGCCTCGAGATTGGCGAGACTGTCTTCAAGATCCTGCTTGCTGGTGCGTTCCAGCGCCAATAGCGAGGTCAGTTCATCAATCTGGTCATTGAGACGATTCAACACCGCATCCTTGCCTGTGATCTCCTGGCTGAGCAGGAACTGGGCAAGCACGAAAACCGACAATAGGAACATGATCGCCAGCAGCAAGGTCGACAGAGCATCGACAAATCCGGGCCAGTAATCGACCCGTGTCTGCGTTCTCCTGGTCCTGCCGATTGCCATCTGCTAGCCCTTGGATGCCTTGTCGAAGAAACCGTCGAGCTTCTCCATCAACTTCATGATTTGCGCTTGCTGTTCACTTTGGCGCGACATTTGTTCTTTCATCAATTGCTGGTCGCTGCGCATATGCGCAACCAGGCCTTGAATGCCTTCTGCCAGGGTAGCCATGGCGGCAGTCGCACGCTGATTACCCACGCCAGATCCGCCACTTGAGGCTTGCAGATTTTCGGACAAAGCCTGCAGCCGGGTGCGGATTTCCTCCGACGTACCATCAGACGTACCTGAAGCCGGCATTGCCATGTCGTAATTCATGTCTGTGATCGACGACAGCCAATTCTCAAGTTCGACATAAAACCGGTTCTGCGCACGGCCTGCCTGCAAATCAAGAAAACCCAGGACCAGCGAACCTGACAAACCAAACAATGAGGATGAAAACGCCGTTCCCATGCCTGCAAGCGGTGACCGCAATCCGCTTTTCAGTGCATCGAGAACATCATTGGCATCGCCCGAACGCGGATCCAGCGACTGGATTGTATCACCGATCGAACCGATCGTTTGCAGCAGCCCCCAAAACGTTCCGAGCAGCCCCAGAAATACCAGCAAGCCAATCAAATACCTTGAAATATCCCGCGTCTCATCAAGCCTTGTTGCGATAGAATCCAGGATTGAACGCATGGAATTGGTGGTAAGCGACATGTCCCGGCCGGATTGGCCCAGCAGCGCTTTCATCGGCGCCAGCAATACCGGCTCGCGAACATCGTCAAGTTCGACACTGCCTTCGCGGAAGGAATTCACCCAGCTCACTTCCCGCATCAGACCGAACACCTGCATCAGAGCCAGCAAGACCCCGACAAGCAGAACGCCGATTATCAAACCGTTCAGCCCCGGATTGGTGACAAAGGCCGCAGCTATCTGCAGATAAAGAACAGCAGAGAGGAAACCTACGAGGATTAGGAAGATGACCATCGTGAACAGATGGACGCGCGGGCTGGAAAGCCTCCCCGGATCAAATACCTTCGCCAATTATGCTCCCTCCGCATCATTCATGCGCGCCGCCTTTGCATAGATTTCACGGCACAATGGACTGTTGTCGCGCGCAGCATACAATCGGTGCGAATATTTGCAATCAAGGGCTTGCGTCATTTGTCAGGCAATTGTGCGGCAATGGCTTCAACTTGATAACTCGGTTTTCATGTTTGCAGAATCGGCATCCTTAATCACGCCGAGCATTTTTTTGTGGATCACGGGATTTCCGGCACAAACGCTTCCGTTTTCCATCATTTTATTACGGCCTTCAAAATCAGAAACCATGCCACCGGCCTCACGCACGATGATGGTTCCAGCAGCGATATCCCAGGCCGAAAGCCCCTGCTCCCAAAACCCGTCCAGCCGCCCGGCAGCCACATAGGCAAGGTCGAGGGCCGCCGCTCCCATCCGCCTGATGCCGGACGTCTCCAGCATGAAACGGCGTTGTTGTTCCAGGAAATTGCTGTGCGATTTGCGCCCCATATGGGGGATTCCGGTGCCGGTATCTCCATAGAGGCTTTGTCAGATTCCAGGGTGATCAACGAGTCTTCGGCCT
>JANQQM010000114.1 GCA_028289365.1 Salaquimonas sp.
CACGCCAGATAAAAACGCTTCGGCATTGATCAAAGTTGACGGGCACCATGTTTTGTCCGGCGGGAAGCTCACCTCCGACGCCCAGAAAATTCGTCGCGACATCGGGGTCATATTCCAGCAGTTTAATCTTGTGACGCGACTGTCAGTGCTGACCAATGTCCTGACCGGCGTACTTGGACGCATCGCGCCATGGCGTGGAACGATGGGCTGGTTCAGCCGGGATGAAAAACAGGCAGCGATGAATGCCCTTGACCGCGTGGGTATAGCGGCCACAGCGCGCCAACGCGCTGGCACTCTTTCGGGCGGGCAACAACAACGTGCCGCCATCGCGCGGGCCCTCGTCCAGCGCGCGAAAGTTCTACTTGCTGACGAACCGATTGCCAGCCTGGATCCGGCCTCGGCAAAACGGGTCATGGAAACACTTTCGTCCATCAACCGGGATGATGCGATTACCGTTGTCGTCTCTCTGCACCAAGTCGAGTATGCGAGACGTTACTGCCCGCGCACCATTGCACTGCGCGATGGCAAGGTTGCATTTGATGGTCCCAGTACCGCCCTCACCCATGATTTTCTTCGCGAAATTTATGGCGATGCCAGTGAGGAACTGATCTTGCCCGACACGCCGGAAACCGAAGATACGAGCGGCAAGGCCAAATCCAGGAAACGCTTGCAACCGGCACTGGCAAGCGCCTGAACAAGTTTTCCAACCACAATGAGCTTTTCAACCAGGGAGACCACTATGAACTTCTTTACCAAAATGGCTGCAACTGCAGCATTGACGGCCGGCATGGCCGCCTCGACCGTGGCCCACGCCATGGACGAACTGAATTTCGGGATCATATCCACTGAATCCACCCAAAATCTGAAGACCACCTGGCTGCCATTCCTTGCCGAAATGGAAAAGCACACCGGCATGAAGGTAAAGCCATTTTTCGCTTCGGACTATGCCGGCGTGATTGAAGGCATGCGTTTCGGGAAGGTCGATGTGGCATGGTTCGGCAACAAGTCAGCGATGGAAGCCGTTGACCGGGCGGGCGGCGAAGTCTTTGCCCAAACCGTAGATAGCGAAGGTAATCCAGGCTACTGGTCGATCCTAATCACACAATCTGACAATACCGATATCAACTCGCTGGAAGACGTTTTGAAATGCGACCAGTCGATTGACTTCGGCATTGGCGATCCAAACTCAACCTCGGGCTTCCTTGTTCCAACAACCTTCGTATTCGCGCGTAACGATGTCGATCCCAAAGAGTGTTTCAAGACGGTTCGCAACGCCAATCACGAGACCAACCTGCTCGCTGTTGCCAATGGTCAGGTGGATGTCGCAACCAACAATACAGAAAACTGGCGTCGCCTCGAACTTTCCAAGCCGGAAGCAATTACAAAGATCAAGGAAATCTGGCGTTCTCCGCTCATTCCTTCCGATCCGCTGGTTTGGAAAAAGGATCTTGATGAAGACGCAAAGCAGAAAGTCTACACGTTCATCATGACCTATGGTCGTCTGGGAACACCTGAAGAAGTTAAGGCACAGCGCAAGATTCTCTCTGATTTGCAATGGGCGCCGTTCCGTCCATCATCAGATGCACAGCTGTACCCGATCCGCGTTCTGGAAATCACCAAGAACATGGCAAAAACCAAGGCCAGCAGCATGTCTGAAGAAGAAAAGACAGCCAAGCTGAAGGAACTGGAAGTCGAAAAAGCCAAATATGAAGGCCTGATGGCTTCGGTGCCGCAAAGCTAAGCCTGTGCTGCTCTCCGCGGCTTGTATCTCATACCGCGGAGAGCTTCTTGACCATGTCAGTGTATCGGCTGCCAGTTTCCAGAGACAATCACAACAATCCGGATCTCATATGAGCACCCAAACAGAACTGGGCAATTCTGCTCAACCCGTCGCCATTCCCAAGCCCCGTTTGGGTGAAGTCGCTTCCAAGCTTGTCATTTGGGCAACCATTATTGCCGCGCTGATTTGGAGCTTCGCGCCCGCGGAAGTGTTTCTGGTCGTCAATCTGTTCACAGACGCCTCGAACATGGCGGAGTATGCCAGCGGCTTTCTGAGACCGAATTTTCTTGAATGGCGGTTGTATGTTGATGAAATGATTTTGACGGTCCAGATAGCCATCTGGGGTACATTCCTGTCGGTCGTGTTCGGTATTCCGTTTGCAATCCTCTCATCCAACAACATCGCACCGGTCTGGATCGTTCAGCCGGTTCGCAGACTGATGGATGCCGCTCGTGCCATCAACGAGCTGGTCTTCGCAGTGTTGTTCGTCGTTGCCGTTGGCCTCGGGCCATTTGCCGGCGTGATGGCGCTATTCATTCATAATCTGGGCATCATCTCAAAACTGTTTTCGGAAGCGGTGGAAGCCGTCGACCCGCGCCCTGTAGAAGGAATCCGGGCTACAGGCGCCAACAAGATACAGGAAATTGTATATGGCGTTGTTCCGCAGGTATTGCCGCTCTGGATTTCCTATTCGCTATATCGCTTTGAAACCAATGTCCGTTCGGCTACTGTACTCGGACTGGTCGGCGCAGGCGGTATCGGACAAATTCTGTTTGAATCCATTCGCGGCTTCTACTATTCCGAAACCGCGGCCATAATAATAATAATTGTAATCACCGTTTCGATTGTTGACATAATTTCACAGCAACTTCGCAGGCTGGTAGTTTAACTGGGCAGCGGTGGATCGGAGTGCCGGATGAGCGGCAGATATGCAATCTATTATACCCCTGCGGTTGACGATCCGCTCACACAGTTAGCTGAAAGCTGGCTGGGCTACTCAGTCTGGCGCGGTGACAATGTTGCGCGAGCACAAGTTGCTAATTTGGCGCCGGAGCAGATGATCAGGTTTACCGAGGCACCGCGCCGATATGGATTTCACGCGACACTGAAACCGCCCATGCGCCTGGCGGACGGCATGACGTGTGAAGAGTTGATGGCCGACATCGCGAGATTTGCAGAATCTGCTGATCCAGTCGTTATGGAAACACTTGTTTTGAGGTGGATCGGGCCGTTCCTGGCACTTGTACCGGAAAATCAGACCTCTGCCCTCGACAGCCTTGCCTCGGAAGTCGTCAGCCAATTTGAACCCTATCGCGCATCGCTGAAACCTGAAGAAGTCGCCCGCCGACTACAGAAGGATCTGTCTCCTCGTCAGGTCGAGATGCTGAATAGCTGGGGTTACCCTTATGTACACGAAGAATTCCGCTACCACATGACGCTGACAAGCCCGGTTGAAGAGGGTGATCGACCAATGATACTAGCTGCGGCAGAAAAACACTTTGAGGCAATCATTGGCCGGCCGCTGGTCATCGACCAGCTTGTCCTGTGCCACGAGGCTAAACCTGGCGACCCATTTGTTGTCGTTTCGTCACACAAATTCGCTAGCCAGACTACGTCTCAAACTTCCAGGGCATCGGCAGCAATCTGATGGCAAGCGAACAGATATTCAGCAATGCGAAAATTGTTCTACCCGACCGGGTCATCGAGGGCAGCGTCGTTATTCGCGACGGCATGATTTCCCAATTGGATGACAGTAGTACCGCCAAGGGCGTGGATTTCGAGGGTGACTACCTAATTGCCGGATTGGTCGAATTGCATACCGATCATCTGGAGGCGCACTACCTGCCGCGTCCGGGAGTTCGGTGGAACATGCAGGCGGCCCTGCTGGCACATGATGCCCAAATTGCAACTTCGGGCATCACCACCGTCTTCGATTGCCTTCGGGTCGGCATGCAATATGACGACTTTGAGCCAGGCGAAGTCAGAACCATGGCGGATACAATTCTTACCATGCAGACAGAGGACCGGCTGCGGTCTGAGCACTTCCTGCATCTGCGATGTGAAGTGTCTTCTCCGCAGGCACTGGCCGAGTTCGCAACATTTGATGACCATGAAGATGTGCGGCTTGTATCATTGATGGATCATGCACCGGGCCAGCGGCAATTTCAGAGCATCGATCAATATGAGCTGTATTTCAAAACCAAAAAGGGGTTGTCCGACGAGGAGTTTAAGCGTTTCGTTCGCTACAGGATTTCAGAATCAAAGAAGTATTCCGAACCACACCGCCGCGAAATCGCCGAGAAATGCTGGACGCGCGGCATTTCACTCGCGAGTCATGACGACGCAACAATCGAACACGTCCAGGAAGCTATACGCGACCATGTCCGGATTGCCGAATTCCCGACATCGGTGGAGGCCGCAGCAGCAAGCATTGAAAACGGCATGAGCGTGCTGATGGGCGCACCCAATGTTGTTCGGGGCCGTTCGCATTCCGGCAATGTTTCAGCCCGCGAATTAGCGGCTGCCGGTCATTTGCAGATCCTTTCCTCCGACTACGTGCCTTCCAGTATGCTGCATGCGCCGTTTGTCCTGGCGGAAGAAGTGGATTCGATTTCGCTACCACAGGCGCTTGCGCTGGTGACCGACGAACCGGCAAAGGCCGTCGGACTTGATGATCGCGGACGCATCGAAACCGGTAGACGTGCGGATTTTGTCCGTGTCCGCAAGGATCAGGGCCCACCTGTTGTCCGCTCGGTCTGGCGTCAGGGAATCCGTGTCGCGTGAACCTCGATGAAGGCAACAAAATTGGTCCCGGAGGACTTGTTCTTGTTGTCGGGCCTTCCGGCTGTGGCAAGGATACGCTTTTGCGTGGCGCGCGCGCTATTCTGGAAGACCGGCCGGAATACATCATTCCGAGGCGCATGATAACCAGACCTTCCGATCCTGATTCTGAAGACAGCATCGAAATCAGCCGGCAGGAATTTGCCTCGATGCGATCGGCCGGTGGCTGCAGCGTCTGTTGGGAGGCTCATGGACTTGGATATGCACTGCCAAATACAATCATCGATGAAATAGGTGCAGGACGCACCGTGATATTCAACTGTTCGCGCGCCGTGCTGCCTGATCTTGAACAGCGCTACCAGAATGTGCTTGCTGTGCACATAACTGTTTCTCGAGACGTTCTCAAAACCCGGTTGATGGCCCGCGGAAGGGAAACCGAAGCGGACATCCAGGAGAGGCTTGATCGGGCCAGTTTCGAATTGCCTTCAGACATCCCCCGTATCGAAATCGACAATTCCGGCACGAGTGGCGCAGGTAGCGAGGCGTTGGCGCAGGCCATAACTAATTTTCATGCATCGATTTTGGCCGGGACTACCGCTGAAAGAAGCTAGGCTCACTCATGACGGGCCATCCGATGCGCGAAACTATATAAAATCGCCCCGACAATGAGCACGGCGATGAGCGTTGAGAGCATCAGATCATATCCGCCCCAATTCCAGATCAGTGAGCCGAGAAATGGTGCGAGCGCCGACCCGGCAAGGTAAGGCATGGCCAGGGCACCGGATTTTGCACCAAAATCTGATTCACCCAGAATGTCCCGTGCCAGCACCGGCCGCAAGATGCTGACGATCCCGTAGGAACTGCCGAACAGGATCACAAATCCCGAAACAAAGGCTGGCGAAGACCCGCTCATCAGCAACGAAACTATGGACACTGCCATCGCGCCAAAGGCTGCCAGTGCCAATCCATGATGGGACGTAAATCGTTCCGAGGACATCATTGCAATCCGGCCAGCCACCTGCATCGGACCGATGAAGGATGCGGCCAGCACGGCCAGCTCCTCGGACAGGCCACGCTCGTCCAGGATCAGCAGGAGGTGATGAAGTGCCGCGCCATGCGCGATCGCCAGGCAAGTAAAGCCGAGGCCAAGACACCAAAAGGCAGGGAACTTCAAAAATTCCCGGGATGGCTCAGCGGCTGCCTTTGCCTTTATCTGTTCTTTTGCCCCGGCTTCAAGTTTCCGCACGCCAAGCCAGAGCAAAGGCGCAACGACGACAAACATGGTCGCGGCGCCAACCAATAGCGCGTTACGCCAACCCATGTTTTCCGACAGTGTATAGAAAACCGGATAGCTGATCGTACTGGCAAAACCTGCAACCAGCGTAATCAGGATGATTGCCGGCTTGGCATCCTTGCCGCGCGACCTTGTTACAAGCGCAAAACATGGCTCGTAAAGACACCCGGCCATGGCAAGCCCCAGGATCAGCCAGGCTGCATAAAACTGCCATAACTCGACAACATGAGCGAGCAGGATCAGGCCTATGCCGCCAGCGATCGAAGATCCGGCCACCAACAGCGCCCCCTGCCCTCTATCGATGATGCGGCCGGTGAGCGGTGACGCCATTGCTGACACCAGTACTGCCAGCATGATTGCTGCCGTCAGGTCTGCCTTTGACCAACCTAAATCCTGCTCCCACCGCAGCAGAAGTGCCGGGAACACATAGTAGATCGAGGCCCAGGACAGCGTTTGCCCGACGGCAAGAATGTAAATTGCGGGATCGCGCCGCATGTAAATTATCCTTTGACGTCGGGTAAAGACTATAAGGAAAGTCGTTCTTTGTGTCCCACAGGGAGCATATCTTTATTGCGCCAATCCGACAGTCTCGACAAGATCGGATTTTCTGCTACGGGGAATGAACTTAAACTGAATGAGGGATACCATGACGACGCGCGGACGTTGCCTATGCGGAAAGACGCGCTGGGAGTTTCACGGCGAAGTTAGCTGGGCGTGTTATTGCCATTGCGATGATTGCCGCCGAAACTGCGCCGCACCAGTGGTCGCCTGGCTTGGCGTGCCGATCAAGAACTTCCGCTGGTTGGGAGAACCACCCCAGACCATAAAGAGATCCACCGGCGTAAAACGGCATTTTTGCAAGACCTGTGGTTCCCCGATGGGCTTTGAAGCTGATCACTATCCGGGTGGAATGCACCTCTATGCGGCGTCACTCGAAGATCCGAGCGATTTCGAACCGACCTTCCACGTAAACTATGAAAGCAAACTGCCCTGGCTCAAAATCGATGATGATCTGCCGAAATATGACGGTACGCTCCTACATGCCCCACAAGACGTGATTGATTATGAGGCCTGAATTATTGCTCCCTGAGTCAAAACAGATTTTAGCTGGCCCACCACGTCTTGGCTAACGGGGCATCGCCAACAAAGGCATCACTGCCCAATTCATCCTGAATGCGCAGGCATTCGTTCCACTTTGCCATTCTTTCAGAGCGCTGGAAGGAACCGACCTTCAACTGCCCTGCCCCCAGGCCTACCGAAAGATGGCTGATCGAAACATCCTCCGTCTCGCCCGACCGTGCCGAAACGATTGTTCCCCAACCAGCAGACTTTGCCGCCTTGAAAGTCTCTACGGCTTCCGAGACGGTACCAATCTGATTGACCTTGATCAGAACCGCATTGCACGCCCCGGTATTAGCAGCTTCCTCAACAAGCCGTGCGCTGGTCACGAGATAGTCGTCGCCGATGATCTGCACCCGGTCTCCGAAACGGCGGGTAAATTCCACCATTGCTTCCGGATCATCTTCTCCGATCGGATCCTCGATCGACACGATTGGATAGGCATCCAGCCAACGGCCAAGCATGTCTATCAGCGCCTCTGATGACATTTCGCGATCTTCGAGTGCCAGCCGGTAGCTGCCATTCTTGCCAAACTCAGATGCCGCAACATCAAGGGAGATGACCACGCGCTCGCCTGGTTTTTCGCCGGCCTTCTCAATCGCAAGCACCAACGTCTCCAGCGCTTCCTCATTGCTATCAAACACTGGCCACCAGCCGCCTTCGTCAGCCAGGCCGGCAGTCTTCCCGCGTGATGCCATGATGTCACCCGCCGCGAAATAGACCTCGCTGGTGATTTCCATGACTTCGTCGAAACTGGATGCGCCGGGGACCATGATCATGAAATCCTGGATGTCAACGCGCCTTCCGGCATGCGCACCACCGCCAAAGATCTGGATTTCCGGCAAGGGCAAGGATGGCTGCTGGCCGTAGTAATCTGAAACATGGCGCCAAAGCGGTTTGCCAGCATCAATCGCCGCTGCATGCAGCACGGCCAGGGAGGTAGCAACAACCGCATTGCCGCCCATCACTTCCTTCAATGGCGAGGGATCGAGTTCCAATATCGCATTGTCGGCAGCCTGCTGGTCGCGAACATCCAGGCCCTTTAAGGTCGCCGCAATTGGGCCGTTGACATTCGCCACTGCACGCGAAACATCAACGCCGCGGAGCGAAGCACCACCATCACGCAGATCTAGCGCTTCGCGCGAGCCTCGCGAAGCACCTGCAGGTGCAATTGCCCGACCGAGACAGCCATTATCCAAGACAATTTCGACTTCAACCGTGGGCTTGCCGCGAGAATCCCAAACCCGCCTCGCCTTGACTGATTGAATCCTGCTCACGCTTTCATCTCCTCGAGTGCGGTACCTATTCGCGAAACGAGGGTTTCCAACCGGTCAACTGGCGTTTCGATAAACTGCCGGGCTAATTGCCGTACAACACCCCTTTCCGGTTCAGACAAGTATTCAACGGGTGATTTTCCATCCACCCGGCCCAACATCAGTGCGGGAAGTAATCTACAGACACGGCTTTCCAGTGCCGTGGGCGGTTCCCAGTCTATCAACGGTGCATATGCTTTCCAGAATTCGAGTGCATTTGCCAGATAACGTTCACGGGAAGCAGGCAGGTGTATCGTTTTCAAGATCAGGTGATTCATGCAAAAGGAGGGATCGAAGCTGGCATCTCCCATGGTCGCACATTCCGCATCGAGGATAACCGGACCTTTACCGCGGAACAGAATATTCTTTGGGCTTACATCGCCATGTACCAGCACCTGATCAGCCTCGTAAAGCTGTTCGGCGAGTTGCTTTAGTTCCGGCTCAATGTCTTTGTGCCTTGAGGCAGTGAACAGGATATAGGGCTCTATCCGTATTGCGTGGAAATCGTCCCGGTTCCAAAAGGCCTGTTTGTCAAAATCCGCTTTTGTCGATGCTGCATGAACCTGCCCAACTAGCGCGCCGACCGCTGCCGCCTCTCCCCGATCCGATGATTCCGCGAGTAGTTCGGCTTTCCAGAGATAGACGTCGTTTCCGTCCAGAAACTCCATTGCAAATCCATGCAGCTTCTCTGACCGGCCATATAGTTTCACAGCATTGGCAGGCGCAATCCGCTCAGCAACCTCAAGCCAGGCATATTCGGCAGCATTACGATGAACAGGCGCGAACCAGTCCGCTTCGACCTTCAGTTTCGGCAAGGCAAATTTGACACAGAACTTCCGCCCGCCGACCGCCACCATCGCAATGTCGCTCGCTACCCCGCCGGTGAGCGGTTTGGCGGTGATGGCGTCTTCTGGGCGAGACAATCCCAACTCGATCAGCAGTTCCCGGCATCTTTCGTCCAGGCTGGTTTGCAATAGACGGCTCCTCCCAATTTTCTATTGGTCAGATACCGATCGGACACCGGCGCTGTCAATGCGGCACGGTCATTACCCGCTTGCGGTCAGTAGAACAGACCGAACAACCATCCAGAAGCCATCGAGCCGATCGCAGCCAGAGCAAGATAGAGCAGGAACGGCTTAAACTTGAGAACAGGAAAAATCGCCATTGCGCCCCAAATACTGACAACTCCACCCGAGACCAGAAACGCCATTGCCGCACCGGCTGACATTCCGTGATCCATCAGCGCTCGGGTTAGGGGAAGCGCTGCATAGCCATCGATATATGCAGGGCCACCAACAATGACCGCGAGCGGAATTGCAAATACGCTGTCGCTGCCGACATAGGCCGCTACGGCGTTCGGCTCCAGCCATGCGTTCAGCAAGAATTCCGTAGCAAAGGCCGGCGTAAGAACGATCAATATCAGCCGCGTGATCGACCAGCATTCCCGAACGAACCTGGCACGCCGGGATGGATCCCGCCAAATACGGTAATCGAAACCCGATGCTCCTTCACCACATTCACCGCATTGCTTCCCGAGTGAACCGACAATTCGGTTTGATCGCAGGGGTGACGTGGCCCAATCACGGCTTGAGACCAGAGCGGTCATGCCGCCACCGAACAATCCCAGCCCCACGGCTGCCAAGGCTTTACCAAAGGCAAATTCCCATCCGAGCGTTGCAGCTGTCGCTGACAGCATTGCAGGCCCAGTAATGGGTGACGCCAGCCAGAACGCCATAACAGGCGGTAATGGCACCCCAGCTGCAAGAAGGCCGGCCATGAGGGGTAAAACAGTTACACCACAGACTGGAAGCAATGCACCAACGATGGTGGCTCCGACGACAGTTTGTAACGTTCGTCCATGAAACACTGATGCAACCTGGTCACTCGCATCGCTGGCCGTGATCCAGGCTGCAAGAATGATTCCGGGCACGACAAGCGGCGTGACATGGATCATGCCTAATAAAACAAACTGCGCAGTGTCCAAGGTGAAGCGCGGTTGCCAGATCGTGAGGAAAATGAGTGTTGCGGCCGTTAGGACATAAAAACGTCTCGCACCCGGCCGTGCCGACTGAACGATTTCCGGAACTGACATTGCGGTCTCCAATTTTATGAAAACCAATCTAGGGACTCGACAAACATTTATGAAACAAGTAGTTCAGGATTCAGCCATCGAAAATACTAATACTATGACACATCTCGATAGTGATCTTTTGCGTACCTTTCTAGCTATCCTGGAGGCCGGGAGCATCACCGGTGGAGCCGCGCGTATTGGTCGATCGCAAGCGGCAACCAGCCTGCAGATCCGGCAATTGGAGGAGATCGTGGGGCAGGCTTTGTTTCGGCGCCACGGCCGGGGTGTGACACTCACGCTTGCCGGCGAAAAACTGCGTCCGGTAGCTCAATCCGTCATACGATCTCTGGATGTTACGCTTACCGAACTACAGGGCGGCGGTCTGAAGGGCAAACTACGGATCGGGATGCCGGATGATCATGGCCGGACAGAATTGGCGAATATCATCTCGGGTTTCTCTGCCTTTCATCCAGACGTCGAACTGGAGGTAAATTGCGCATTAGGCGTCGGCTTTGCAGACGCATTGAATTCAGGCAAGCTAGATCTCGCAGTGTACGAAGTTGCAGAACCCCACGGCGCGGACGAAGTCCTCCGTAAGGACCATCTGATCTGGATGTGCAACCGTGAATTTGATTGCTCCCAGGCTGAAGCGTTGCCGATCGCCGTTTTTGATCGCGACTGCTGGTGGCGTGACCTTGCCCTTGCTGATCTCGACGACGCCGGGAGGCGGTACCAGGTTGTGTTCACAAGCGAAAGTGCAGCGGGGGTTCGCGCCGCTGTGCAGGCCGGAATTGCGGCTGGCCTGCTAAACAGCTCAGAACAGACTGACGGGCTGCGTCCTTTGCCAGGCATTGCAACCCGTCATCCGACCTATCTCGTTCTGCAAAAGGCAAATGGAGCGAAGGGCCCTATTTGCGATGCGATGTCAGAAGTGATCCGAACGGCATTTGCCGGATAGAATGCTGAACTGGGATTGAGAGCAGGCACCAGCGGCCGTTACTTTTTCGCCTTTCAAAATACCTTAACCAACGGATCTATATCGATTTTGTTGCGCTTTCCGAGTAGCCTCGTTACGTCTTAGAGACGGATACGGACATCGCTGGATCGGGGTTTGAAGTCATGAGCAAAACCAAAAGTCAGAAGCTTCAGCCCGATCAGGCTGAATCTAAGAATGTTGACCTTCCTGTTCCAGAAATCGGGGAATTACTGCTAAGGCTGCGGCCCAAACAGGCCCGAAAACTGCTTCGGAATCTTGACAATTCACGACTCCTCGACGTGCTGGGTACGCTCGATCCCAGTGTCGCAGAGCCGCTCCTGGACGGACCCTTACGTGACCGTGTTGCGCAGGCGGCAGCCAGCCTCGACACCGAGGCGGCCGCCGACCTCCTGGCGCAGGCACCGGGAAGTCTTGGCCAGGATGTTCTGACCCGATCACCGGAGAACAAGCGTCTGCGCATCGATCTGAGCTACGCTCCCGATAGTGCCGGGGCGATAATGCAGCATCGACTAGTTGCCGCTCCGCAGGACTGGACGGTTGGTCAGTTGGTCGAGGAAATTCGACAGCAGGCTGAAGTCATCGACAAGCTCTACGCAGCCTATGTGGTGGATAAACAAGGCCGGTTGACGGGATATCTAAAGATCCGTGACCTTCTGTTGTCGCCTGCGGATGCGCGCGTTGGTGATCTCGCCCGACATGATCCGGCAGTTGTCCGGGTTGATACCGACCGTGAGGACGTACTCCGGATTGCCAAGCGGCAACGGCTCAAAGTATTGCCTGTGCTGGACTCCGAAGAGCACCTGGTCGGCATGGTAACCTCTGACGAGTTGCGAAAAATCGAGCGTGCCGAGGCTGACGAGGACATGAAGATCATGGCCGGTCTCGATCCCGAAGCAACTTCCGCAGATGGGCCCGTTCGTATTATGAGAAGCCGGTTGCCGTGGCTCGCCGGTGGCCTGGTTGGCGCTGGTATCGCGGCACTGGTCGTCGGTTCGTATGAGGATGCACTTACGGAAGCCGCGATCCTCGCCGCACTGATTCCGATTGTCATGTCTCTCGCCGGAAATTTGGGCATACAGGCATCAACCGTCACCGTTCAGGCAATGTCGGCCGGCGCGTTATGGACGGGAGATCTTCTTGGCCGGATCCTACGCGAGTTCGGCGGAGCCTTGTTGAATGGGGCAGTCGTAGGCTGCCTGGTGACTTTGGGCATATTGCTGATGTCGAGCCTGGTGGAGATTGACCGTCCTCATGCGCTTGCTGCGACCGCCGCCCTGACGCTTATTGCGATTACCATTCAGGCGGCAGTTGTCGGCTCACTGGTGCCCATTGTTCTTGACCGGCTCAAATTCGATCCTGCGGTGGCGACGGGCGTGTTCATCACGACAACGAACGACGTCGTTGGCGTGCTGATTTTCTTCCTGATCGCTTCTAGCCTATACCTCTAACAGCTTGATTGCCTCTTCGTTTAATATGATGCAGAAATGTGGAAGCGCCACAACGGCTGCGGTTAGGCTAGTTTTCAGCAAACCTCATCACATTATGACGTATTGCTACGAAGCAGCTTTGTAGGAACTGAAAATTTCGCTGGTGCCGTCCTTGAGTAGCAGAAACACATCGTAGGCCTCGCGTTCCTCTTCCGGCCCCATGCCAGGTGAACCATATGGCATGCCCGGTACCGCCAAACCCAGTGCATCGGGTTTTTCCGCAAGCAAACGCTTAATGTCCGCCGGCGGCACATGCCCCTCAATCACGTAGTCCATGATCTGCGCTGTATGGCAGGATGTCATATCCTGCGGAATACCCCTGGAGAGTTTCAATTGCATCAGGTCAGCGGGGTGCATCTCTGTCTCGGTGACAAGAAAACCCTCAGTCTTGAGGATATCTGACCAGACCGTGCAGCATCCGCATCCTCGTCCCTTGACGACGTGTATCTGACCAAAGGACTTGGATAGTGCCAACGAAGCTGGGGCAGCCACTGATACAATGGCTCCAAGCAAGAATGTTCTTCGATTAAAACCAATCATGATATTCAAGATCCATTTGCCTTAAAGAACAGCTTCCATAGCTGAGATAGCGTAATCCTGCGATTTTGCAATTCCAATTACACAAAACGTCGCGTGAGATTCCGGGTTATTGATCTTTATGAGACCGTACTTGACCTTCCAGCCGGTGGAAGCATTAAGTTTCGGTCTGTTTGGTCGTTACAACAGCGACCGCCGGAACTATGACTATGAGAAGAACATTCTGCAGGGCTTGGATGTATGATGCTCTGGCTGCGTTTGCCAGGGCCATGACATTTGTCGCCGTGTTGGCCTTGGGCTTGTCGGGCGGTGTTTATTCCCATGCAAAAGAAATAGCCCATCATCACGCTGTTAGTGCACATCACTCACACGACCATTCACATAATCAGGAAGACTGCTGCGATTCCGGCGTGAGCGAAACCGTTCATTGCGGCGCAAATCTGCTCACACTGGTAGAACAGTATCAGCTGCACCATCCCGCGCGGATGACTGATTCAATATCTTTTGAAATACGCGAGTTTCCTGGCGCCAACCTGGTAATCGACCCACCACCACCGCGATCCCTCCTCGTTTGAAACACTAGTTTTGGCGGCAATGACGCTGCCTTGTCTGTTTCTTTGAGGAAAGCAAACATGAAAACCTCCACCTATGCATTTGTGGCGGCAATTGCTGCTGCAACCACAGCATCCCCATTGGCGCATGAAGGCGCGACCGGCGTTGTCAGGGAACGCATGCTGATGATGAAGGATATTTCTTCTCAGATGAAAATCCTGGGTCAAATGATCAAGGGCGAAGTCGAGTTCGAAACAAACATCGCCTCATCAGCTGCACGACGCATCGCCGATCACGGGCAGGAAATGTTGGTCTTGTTTCCCGAAGGCTCCGTCGATGAGCCGAGCAAGGCTTTGACAGCAATCTGGCAAGACTGGGATCAATTCGAACGTTTGGTCGATGACTTCAATACAAAGGCTAATGAACTGTCGGCTGCATCCCAGACCGCATCAGCACCGTCTGAAATGACCGCTCAATTCAGAGCGCTAACTCAGACTTGCTCGACCTGCCATCAGGACTTTCGCAAGCCAGACTAATTTAATCATCCGCATCCCGTTGATACGGAGAACTTACGTAAGCTGTTGGATGCCGGCAGCGATAACAGACCTGATTAGAAACCAGGGAAGAGTAATTCCTACCATGACCAAAACTCGTTTCATGATTTTCGCAATAGCCGGCGTGGCATTGCTATTTGGTGTGACCCTTTTTGCCTGGGACCAACCCAATGAGCCCAGAGTTGGCCTTTTCATGCCGGATATTAGGCAGACCGTTGCTCAGGGTAAAATTATCTACGCAGAACAATGTGCTTCCTGCCACGGCGACAATCTTGAAGGTGAACCAAGGTGGCGACAACCAAAAGCCAATGGCCGGATGCCGGCACCTCCACATGATGAGACCGGGCATACATGGCACCACGGCGATCAGCAGCTTTTTGACATTACAAAATACGGATTGGCCGATATAGCGAATCTAAAGGACTATGAATCCGATATGCCTGTCTACAAGGACATCCTGACAGATGAAGAAATCATCGCTGTCCT
>JANQQM010000197.1 GCA_028289365.1 Salaquimonas sp.
AGATTATTGACGACCTTGCCGCCAATCATGATCTCGCCATCGGTCGGGTCTTCCAGTCCGGCGATCATACGCATCGTCGTTGTCTTGCCGCAGCCTGACGGTCCGAGCAAAACCAGGAATTCACGATCGGGGATTGTCAGGTCGAAATTGTCGACACCGATGAAATTCCCCCATCGTTTGGTTACATTACGGATCTGGATTTCTGCCATTAACCCGCCTCCCAACGACAGCAGCGCGTATTTTGCACACGTTTGCAAAAATTGTAGACTCGGCTTCCCGGTTTTGGCAAGTTATTTTTTTGAGACGCTGATTTTGTCCTCTCAACACGGGAGAATCTTCAGGATATGAGCGAGTTGCAGTCGGCCAAGAAAACGGTCCGGCATTTTCATGAGGCGCTGGATACTGCCAGCCTGGATGGTATTGAAGATGTTATCAAAAATCGTGTCGCGACAAATTTTGTCTGGCGCGGTGTGCACCCTTTCGGCGAGTTGCGGGATGCCAATAATGTTGCAGAAAAATTCTGGGTACCGCTGAAGAAATCCCTAAGCCGCTTGCAAAGGCGTGACGACATTTTCTTTGCCGGCTTCAATGAAATGGATGGTGGCAAATCGGTTTGGGTGGCCGCGATGGGCCATCTGCTGGGTCTGTTTGACGAACCGTTTCTGGGTATCAGTCCAACCGAAAAACTGGTGATGATGCGCTACTGCACATTTCACCGGGTTGCGGACGGAAAAATAAGCGAGACCTGCATGCATGTGGACATTCCCCAGCTGATGATCCAGGCAGGCGAACACCCGTTCCCACCGCAAACCGGCGCCAATCTGATCCAACCGGGACCCTATACCCATGACGGGCTTCTATTTGAACCGCAGCCAAAATCGGAGAGCGAAGCGACGCTTGCCGCGATCAATTCGATGATCTCAAATCTGGGCCAGTGGCAATCCGGCCTGCCGCTGGAAGAAGAACTGGCGCTCGACTGGCAGGATGACATGTTCTGGTGGGGACCTGTGGGGATTGGTTCGACCTACACGATCGAGAGATACGCCAAACAGCATGCGGGTCCGTTCCGTGCAGGGTTCAGTGACCGAACAAAGACAAATCACATCTGCCGAACGGCAGAGGGCCGTTATGGCGGATTTTTCGGCTGGCCAAATTTTGCAGCAGAACCAAGCGGGGGCTTCATGGGCATGGAGGCAACCGGCAAATCCGGCGAATTCCGGGTCATCGACATCTACCGGCGGGACGGCAACAAACTGGCCGAGAACTGGGTGTTTATCGACTTGTTGCATTTCTGGAAACAGCAGGGGATTGATGTTCTGGCGCAGTGAGTTTGGGTCCGTGGTTCAGAAACGGCTGCTATTGCCATGAAACCCATATTGCGAAATGATTTTACGCATGCCGCAAATACAAGCCAGAGAACATGGCGAGAAGGATAGTTCAGGCAATTCAGACTGGTACGGAACGCGATCCGTAACACCAGCCCAGACCCTTGCACGCGTCTCGCCTCTACTGCCCGAGATGGGGATTACCCGTGTGGCCAATGTGACCGGGCTCGACCGGATCGGTATCCCGGTGGTTATGGTGACCCGGCCGACCGCGCGTTCGCTTGCTGTTTCGCAGGGAAAGGGTCTGAGCCTTGAAGCGGCCAAGGTGTCCGGCATCATGGAAGCCGTCGAACTTTATCATGCGGAAACCATTCAAAACCCGCTGAAGCTCGGCAACGCCCGGGAACTGTCCGGCAATCATGATCTTGTCGAAATCGATCGGCTGGCCAAGGTTGCGGACTGCCGCTTCCATCCCGATCTGGTCATGCTCTGGATCGAAGGGAAGGAAATTTCCGGCGGGCATTGCAGGTGGCTTCCTTTTGAGTGTGTCAGAGCCAATTTTACCGTGCCGCCCCCGCCTGGCAGTGGCTGTTTTGATTGCAGCAGTAACGGTCTTGCTTCAGGCAACACCATGGAAGAAGCGATTTGTCAGGGGTTATGCGAGGTCATCGAGCGCGATTCAACCGCGCTGTGGAACCAGAGCGAGAAGAGCGAAAGACAGGACCGGAAAATCGACCCTTCCACGATAGAGGTCGAAAGCTGCAGGCAGATAATCGGCCGCTTTGAGAGTGCGGGATTGTCAATCGGAATTTGGGAAACCACGACCGATATCGGTGTGCCTTCCTTTTTCTGCCTGGTGCTGGATCGCGACGACCCGACCAGCCATGGCGGTATTGGGGCCAGTGCACATCCGGATAACTCTCAGGCGCTGATGCGGGCATTGCTGGAGGCAGCCCAGGTGCGCATGACTTATATCACCGGGGTGCGCGATGACCTCGCGCCAATGGAATATAACGACGCTTTCCTGAGAAAGCGTCATCTGTTTTTCCGGCGAATGCTGGACCGTCCGGGCAAGATACGAACGTTCGAGATAAACGAGCAATCCTGCACGACGGATAGCTGTATTGCGTTCATCCTAGATCGACTGCGACTGGCCGGCCTTTCCGAGCCGATAGCTGTGAACCTGTCCAAGCCGGAATTTGATCTGCCGGTGGTACGCGTCGTCGTACCCGGTCTCGAAGGGCCCGACGATCACGATGGCTATGTGCCAGGTCTCAGGGCCAGAGCGGGGAGCGGGTGACGATGCGCGCCGTCGTTTTTTGCGGGCCAAGTCTTCCGGCCCAGGCTCGAGAGAATTTCGAAGGGATTGAATACCTGCCACCCGTCAAACAGGGCGATGTGTACAAGGCAGCTCAAAGAAATCCCGCAGCAATCGGGATTATCGACGGATATTTCGACGGCATGCCGGCGGTCTGGCACAAGGAA
Organism: Salaquimonas sp.; assembly: GCA_028289365.1. GTDB lineage: Bacteria > Pseudomonadota > Alphaproteobacteria > Rhizobiales > Rhizobiaceae > BOKV01. Next base: position 2,811 of record JANQQM010000197.1, read on the forward strand.
ATCCTATGGGCAATCTGCCAGGGAATAGCGGTCTTCGGAGGCGCCAGCATGGGTGCGCTGCGTGCCGCGGAAATGGAAGCCTTCGGCATGCGGGGGGTTGGCCGAATTTTCGAGGAATATCGTTCCGGGCGGCTGGAAGATGACGATGAAGTCGCTCTCGTTCACGGACCGGCAGAGATCGGATATCCGGCATTGAGCGAGCCGATGGTCAATGTCCGGGCCACATTAGATCGTGCCAGGGGCGAAAAAATCTTGAGCGCGGAAGAGGCAGACATGGTTGCGGCCCGCGCAAAGGACATCTTCTACAAGGATCGAAACTGGGAGGTAATTCTGAGTGAGTTATCTTTCGATGGTGCAAAAAAAGATAGTCTCTCAAAATGGCTGTCGACCGGGAAAACCGATTTAAAACAGGAAGATGCGCTGGAATTGCTGTCTGAAATTGAGCGATTTATAAGCAGCGGCGATACACCGGAGCGACCAGATCTCAATTTCGAAAACACAGAAACCTGGGTCAATGCGAGCTGGCTGAACGAACCGACTGAGTCTTCCGCAGAAATCAGAGCGATACTCGAAAACCTGGCCAAGGACGAGAAACTTGCTCAATCGATTCAGGACAAAGCACTGTTGGCCCTGTTGGCAGAGATTGAAGCTGATCGGATCGGATTGAAGCCTTCTAGCACTTCGATCCTGGAAGAGGAAAATGCCTTTCGCGAGCGCAATGAGCTTTTTTCAGGACAATTGCTGGATGAATGGGCTGAGCAAAATGGGATCGATCGAAGGCAGCTTCGCAGAATGATGGCAGGCAGGGCAAGTATTCGGCAATTGATCAGCGAATATGAGCAGGAGCTAGGTGCAAGAATTGTCGATCAACTGCGTCTGGATGGCAGCTATGAGCGGTTCAAGCCTGATGGTGACGAACGCGAGTAGGCGTGCATGAATCCGATATGGACACACAGCGTATCAATAGTGGTAAGGTCCTTCGATGGCGTTTGATCCGGACAACAATATGACGGACAGCAAATGGTTGTTTCCTGCTGGAACCCGCTTCCGGTTGTATGCACAGCCGCCTTTTGTCGGACCGTTTCAGCAACCGGAAACAATTGTGGTTTCGCCTCCGCCCGGAAGTGTTGGTCCGGGGCCCAATGATGACCGGATGTATGTCGTCGAACCCGTCGGAAGGCCGCTGCCCTATGGCGATGCCGAGAAGCGCGGGTTGAAAAACACCTATCTGATGCCGCCGTGGAAAGGTGATTCACTGCCGCCGGCAATTCCCTCGTCGGACGGCCATTTTGACCATATCCCGGTCGGCACACCGGAATTCGAGGCGGCGCATCTTTATGGCGCCACACGGTTCACGCTTGATATCTGGGAATATTATTTCGGCCGTCAGCTTGAATGGCATTTTTCAAAAGATCTGAGGCGGCTTGAACTTGTCATCGCCGACAATCTGAAGGGAAACGCCTATATGGGATATGGCTTCCTGGAAGTTGGCTACCACGAAGCCGATGACGGCGAACTGGAACCTTTCAGCCTCAATTTCGATGTCATCGCGCATGAAGTCGGCCACTGCATCATATTTTCTGCCATTGGCGTTCCGGATCCGGGGACCGAAAGCGCCGAATATTTCGGCTTTCATGAGTCCGCTGCCGATCTGACAGCGCTGATTGCATCGCTGCATTTCGGTTCGGTCATCGATGAATTGCTGAGACAGACACGTGGTAATCTCTATGCGCTCAATCTGGTCAACCGGATCATGGAATTGTCGTCAAACGACCAGATCCGGATCGCAGCCAATGGCATGACAATGTATGACTTTGTCGATGGATGGCAGGGCGAACATAATCTGGCGCAGCCGCTCACCGGGGCGATTTTTGACGTGCTGGTTGATGTGTTTCACGAGGAACTGCTCGAGCGCGGATTGATTGCGCAAAGCTCCGAGGAATTGTCAGATCAGCTGGAAACGGATGATTCTTACCATGAAGTCATCCAGCCAATTTTTAATGCCGCATTTGCCGAAGCCCCGGAAGGATTTCGCGAAGCACTGATTGAGGCCAGGGACACGATCGGCGCCTATCTTGCCTATACCTGGGAGCAGTTACAGGCCAGCACGCTGGATTATCCCGATGTATGGGAGGCAATGATCGTAGCTGATGCCAGGCTGAACGGCGGGCGCTATCGGCGCATGATCGATGTGAACTTCCTGCGCCGGGGAATTGGCCAGGTTCCATTGGGGCCTCGACTGAAGAAGCCCGACAAACATAGCCATTTCGACAGTTCCAGATTGTTCCTGCCGCCGCCCCAAATATCACATCGTCGAAGACGGCGAAAATAGCAGCCATGCGCCTGATATGTTTGCAATTTGGAATATTGCGGTTAAGCTTTACATGTATTTTCAATACACACGGATCGGACCGCCGTCCGAGGAGGAGGGAGACCGATGGCTGAAAACTTACTGAGGATATCCAACATCGATTTGTTTGGCTTGGTGATGGATGATGTATCCATCGTGGATCCCAATATTAAGTGGCAGGTGCGCGTTGCATCGGCAGATGATGAAAATATTGCGACACTTACCGGCACGACTGCCGTCAACGGCGTCGAACCGAAGCCTGGTGATCTGGTGCTGATCTGGAATCAAACCACATCAAGTCAGAATGGAATCTATCAGGCAAAGACCGGTAACTGGATCAAGCTGCACGTCAACAAGAAGGAATTTGTTTCCAGTGGTCCGGACGGCAAGGAATTCAGCTATCGGACCTGGCGGTATAAGGAGGGCGATAACAGTTTCAAGCTATTGGCGCGCCGCCGTATTGGCGCGGGCAGCAGGCGCGGCGCTAACCGGCAGTTGGAAGAACAACTTGGTCCGGATGCCAAGATCGCCAGAATTTATGGCTTCAGTTACGAAGGGAATTATTTCGGTCTGCCGCAACCTACCTTGTTTCTCGTTCACGGCGAAGGTGAAATGGTGACCCAAAAAGGCGAAGACAATCCCAACCCTGCCAGAGCACCTCGCGAGGTGGGAATAACCGGCCTGGCTGCCGCCGGCTTTGATTTTGCCGATGGCTTGCGCACATGGTCCTATGATCAGGCCGATTACACGATCCGGATGGATGTCGAAACAGGCATGTTCGAGCAGGTATTGCTGGATACAATGCTAGATGGCGGAATGGATGTCGCCGGCATGAATGCCCGGGGAATGAACGCCCGTGGGATGAATGCTCGAGGCATGAACGCCAGAGGAATGAATGCGCGCGGGATGAACGCCAGAGGAATGAATGCGCGCGGCGGCAATAGCGATTGATTTCTCAGTTTGGCAATTGCGGCTCGTAGACCATGTCGATGATCGGTGTTGCGTCCGGATTGATGATCTTGAACCCAAGCCGCAGGTACAGGTCGATGGCTCGGTTGGCCCGCACGGCCGATAATGAAACCGATTTGCTGCGTTGTTCTGCCCTTTCCATCAGGTCACGAATTAATGCGGTGCCAATGCCCTTTCCGCAATAGGGATCGAGGATTTGAATTTGGGCAAGATTGATATCAAAATCGCGTTCGCTGATCTGCATCCAGCCTATGTCTCGCCCTGCAAGCGTAATTATGCTAGCTTCAGATCGCCTGTAGGCGCGGTGAAACGCGCCACGACGATAATTCTCGTCCCAACAACCAAGCTGTTTCAGCATGGTGCCCATGGAGTTGAGATAAATCGCTTCTACAAATGGGTAATCTGCAAGCTCAGCCGATCTGAGTGCATGCTGTTCCATTTGGTTTCCGAAGCTCCTCGTTAATGCATTTTATTATACTTTGCGATAAAAGACACGGTCATGTAAACTATTACCAAGTGAATGTATTGCAATTTACTTGGCAGTGTAACCAATAGGTCACGACAAAGTATGGATAACACTTTGCCAGATCTGCAGGAGCGTAAACTTTCTGCAATTTTATATGCAGACATCCAAGGCTATAGCCGGATGATGAGCCAGGACGAGGCTGGCACTATCACCAGAGTAACCCGTGTCCTGAGCATGATCCGCAATCTTGTCGGAGACTATGGCGGTTCGGTGGTAAACACTGCCGGCGACAGCGTGCTCGCCCTGTTTTCCAGCGCCGGCAAGGCATTGCATTTTGCTGTCGAGATGCAAAAGGAAATGTCGCAGGAATCCATCTGGTCCAGCGGCGAAGCGCCGATTACGTTCCGCGTAGGCATAGCAATCGGCGAAACCTTTGCGAATGAAACCGAGGTGTTTGGTCACTCGATCAATTTGGCGGCCCGCATCCAGTCCGTGGCCGAGCCTGGTGGCATTTGTGTCTCGGAGATGGTTTACCGCTCGGTACGTGACTGGCACGGAACAAAGTTTCGCGCGCTTGGAAAGAAAACGCTCAAGAACATCGACGAACCGGTGGAAGTCTATGATGTCCTGTTTGGTGATGAGGTAGAGAGTGCGGTTTCCGAACTCAATCTTGCCGATCCGAGGCTGGAAAACCTGGTACCGGATAGTTCCATCGCTGTCCTGCCGCTTGAAAACGCAACCGGCGATCCGGCCGATCTTCACCTTTGCCAGGGGATAGTAACGGACATCATCACCAATCTGAGCCGGTTCCGAAATCTGAAGGTAACAGCTCGCCATTCCACCTTCCTGGTTTGCAATCAGATTAATATCCTACCTGAAATCGGTCAGAAGCTTGGTGTGCGATATCTGTTAACCGGCAGTTTCCGCAGGATCGGTAATCAGCTTCGGATCACCATCGAACTGGTAGAGGCAGAGACGGAAAACATCATCTGGTCGGAACGCTATGATGGCCAGCTTGCCGATATTTTCGAGTTCATGGACGATGTCACCGCGACAACAACCTCGCGGCTGGCGATCCATATCGACATGGCCGAACGAAAACGATTGGCGACCCAGATCCGGCCCAATCTTCATGCCTATGGCCTGATCCTGCGCGGACTTGATCTTGGTTTTCGGTTCCGGCCGGAATCGAATTCGCATGCGAGGCGTCTGTTCGAGGAAGCGCGAAATCTCGATCCGCTCTATGGGCGGAGCTATGCCGCCATGTCGCGGACCTTCAATGTAGAGTGGCGCTATAGCTGGGCCGAGGATCCCAATGCGGCATTGCAGGAAGCGCTCGATCTTGCCCGGCACGCGGTCGAGTGTGACGATTTCGATGCGCGCGGCTATTCGGAGATGGGAATTGCCTATCTCTACAAGAAGCAGCATGACGAGGCGATTGCAGCCTATGAACGGGCAATCGAGCTCAATCCGAACGATGCCGACCTGCTCGCAGAGATGGGCGATTGCCTGGTCTATGTTCGCCAAGCGGAGCGTTCGGTAGAACTACTAAAACAGGCGATCAAGCTGAACCCTTACCATCCGGATTCCTATCTCTGGTATCTGGGTGATGCCTATTTCCATCTGGGCGAATATGAAAAGACAATCGAGACATTGCAGAAAATGCGTGACCAGTCAGAAGGGCACCGTCTGATGGCGGCCAGTCATGCCTTGATCGGCAATAAGAGCGAAGCCAGCACGCATGCCAATGCGGTGCTGGAGGCGCACCCCAATTTTACCATCGAGAACTGGCGCAAGGTTCCACCCAATAAATATCCCGAGGATCTCGAAGTATTCGTCGAGGGCCTGCGTCTAGCAGGGTTGAAGTAGCCGACGGAAGTGATCCGCCGGCTGGTGTTTCCTAATCAATTATGACGACTACATACCGGTTGCCGGATGCGGCATAGTAGGTCCCGCCACACAGCCAGTATTTTGACCCGTCTATATTCTCGACAATACATCCCGCCGGCAGGGCGGCAACATAGGTTGACGTCCGTCTGATGGTTCTTCTGGTCGTGCGCCTGGCAACGCCAGCCACACTTCCCGGTGTTGCCGGTCGACCGACCCGCGCTTCAGCCTTGCCAATGACGAGACCTGCGAGCGAAAAGATACCGGTTTGTTCGGCGCTCAAATCTGCTGCCAGCAATCCTGCACAGGCGAACAGAGCAATCTTGGTTTTCATCTTCATGATCAATTCTTCTCCAAAACTAGTTCGCCCATTTCGTTTACCTGAATGTTTTCAAGGTTGATTGAATCGGCAGGCGGCTCAAACTTGAACAGATCGGCGGCAAATTGCGGTTCGAAATTCCAGTTGCGAAACCGGATGGAGTATTGTGGCGCACCGGTGACCCATTTAGTCGTGATGACATATTTCATTGGAACCGGATGATCGTCGGCTCGGACCCAGATCTGCCAATCCACATCCGCCTCCCGAAACGCAAGATGGTAGGTCAGGACACCATCGACAAATGTCGTGCCGTAAAACTCACCGCTTTTCACGCCATGGGTCAGTGTCTCAAACAGGTTGGTCGCAAGCAGGTCGGCGCCCGGCGCAGGGAGGCCGGTCTCATGGCGGAAATCATCGATTGCCTTGTCAAGACCTTCAGCTGAATCAATCTGGAAATAGGAGTTTATGTTGACACCATACAAGGTCAGCTTGGCGCCATCATAAATGAATTCCACATTGGCAATTTCACCATTCCTGACGATATGAGCACCGGTTGCGCGGTCAACGGCCATGCTGCCGCTATGGCCCAATTGGAGCTTCTGACCTTCGCCGGTCACGATCTCGAAATCAGCGTCGTAATCCGTCGAGAACTTCTGCAGGTTGCCGAAGTAATCCGACATCTTGGTCATGATCTCATAAGCACTTTCAGAAATTGTCGGTTGTGCAAACGCTTGAACAGGGTGCAATCCCAGCGCAAGCAAAGACACCACGGCAGCAAAAACAGATTTTGGGTACATCTTACAATAGCCTTCCAGGTTCAGATCCAGCGATGGATCATCTTTGTTTTTCTTATTAGACTTGTATCAATTAACCAGAAAACATCACATGCGTCGACGTTTTTGTCTGGCTGAAATTCCGGCCGCGATTAACCATAAGACGCGCAAAGTGCGTCGGTTAATAAGCTGTTAACAGGTCTGAACAATCATGCTGCGGGGCTTAACGTTTGGAGGCCGTTCCGAAATGACTATGGAGCAGGTGACAAACAGATTCGGTGAGACCGAGGCTGACCAACACCATTATGTCAATCAGACAGCCGATATTCGGCCACCAATCCGGGACGAGATACCGGCTGCTCATGTAATGCCCGCGAGGTTAACTGCTTCACTCGAGCGCACGGCATTAATGAGTCTGGCAATATTTCTCATGTCATTCATTGGCTTGACGGTCATCTTCGTCTTGCCTGATCTGGTTCGCGACATCTTACGCAACGGGCAAAGCCCAGATCATGTTGTTTCTCAGATTATACATGTCGAATCAAACGGTTGCGTCGATGTGAAGAACGAGCGTTCCACAGCTTCCGGTCCGGGTCAATTCATTGAAGCGACCTGGATGCATCTGATCCGCAAGCACCGACCCGATCTTGCGAACCTGCCGAGAGGAGAGGTTCTGGCCATGCGCCATGACGCGGCTCTGTCGCGTGAAATGACGGCACGATTTGCCGAGGGTAATGCAAGTGTCCTGCGCAGGCATGGCCACACTGTAACGCCCGCCAGTTTGTACCTATCCCATTTTGCCGGCAGCGCCGGAGCCGTTGCCATTCTGTCGGCACCAGAAACGGCGGATGCCGCGCAAATCATGGCAAATGCCGATGCTACGGGCAGGATTACGCGCGACAAGATCGTCACTGCCAATCCATTCCTAAGCAGTTACACGATCGCCGACCTGAAGGCCTGGGCAGACAGGAAGATGCGGAAGAAGCTGAGCTATAGGGCGATGAACCAATCCTGCCCATCATGATTTCAGGCAAAATGCCGCCCAGAAAATGTTCGGAAATACAGCCGTCTCCGGAAAATTTTATCTTAAGGTGGATTTAACAGAGCAGATTTCTTGCTATTTAATATGTTCGTTTTGCTTACATAACTCGAGGCAAGATTGTCGATCAAAATGCTCAGGACGCTTGTTGCCATTGACCGGCACAAGACCTTTTCGGCTGCTGCTGATGCAGTGTCTGTCACTCATGCTGCCGTCAGCCAGCAAATGCGGACCTTGGAAACGGAATTGCAGCTTTCGCTGTTCGATCGTAGCAAGCGCCCGCCGGAACTTACGCCAACCGGCCGGGCGCTGGTGGCAAAGGCAAAGGAAGTTATCCGCGCCTATGATGACATGGTGCCTTCGGTGCTTGGCGAGAATGGCTTGCAAGGCGATATCGTCCTGGGAACCCTGCCCACCACGCTGACAGGCCTTGCGCCCCTGGCCATTTCCATTCTCAAGCAGAAGTTCAAGGAACTTCATGTGCGCTTGCAACCTGCATTGTCGGCCGCACTTCTTACACAGATCGAACGCGGTGCGGTTGACGCCGCTATCGTCTCCAGGCCTGTAGTCCTACCGAAGGGCATGGACTTCCTTGAAATTGCAGAGGAGCCGCTTCAATTGATTGCTTCCGAGGACAGTGAATCCGAGGATGTAATGCAGCTATTGCAGGAAAATCCGTTTATCCGATTTAACCGGGACGCGGTGGTCGGAAAGATAATCGAAGCCTGGCTGCAATCGAAAAATATCACGGTTCAAGAAACGATGGAGCTGGAAGGTCTGGAAGCCATTTCGAGTATGGTGTTTGCGAATATGGGTGTTTCGATCGTGCCCGCCCGATCGGTAAAGCCACACAATTCCCTGCCGCTAAAGCGTTTATCGCTAGGGCCGGATGCACCAACGAGACTTCTGGGGCTTGCCTTTGACGAGACCAATCCCAGAAGGCGCATAATCGAGGAAATTCACACTGCTTTGCTCGAGGCGGTGAAAATCGGGGTATTCCAACCGCCATCGCCTGAAGGCAACGCCAGTTAGTGCGACGCAGGTCCCGGGGCAGTTAGCCCGTCAATCACGACATTGACACAGGCCGGCTTGCCGCTCTCGACGGCCCGCTTCAAGGCGGCGTCCAGCTCACCAAGATCGGTGACAAACTCCCCATGCGCGCCCAGTGCGGCGGCTGCAAGATCATAGCGCGCATCGCTCAGCTCGCATCCAATCAATCTGTTGGGGCCATAATCACGCAATTGGATCTGATGCTCGGCATTCCATCGCAGATCATTTCCGATGACTGCGACAAACGGGATTTCATATCTCGCGGCGGTCTCGAATTCGGCAAAATGAAAACCTGCCGTACCATCACCCATCATCAGGAAGACGGTTGAAGACGGTGCGCCACATTTTGCCCCGATGGCATAGCCGATACCGCCGCCAATCGCACCTGAGATACCATTGATCATCCGCTTGCCGGCAGCGGTGACCGCTTGCGACCATTGTCCGAATTCACCACCGTCGCTAATTGCGATGCTATCGGAAATGGAAGCAATTTGGCGTTGGATCGCGGCGCATAGTTGAAGGGAGTCGATTGGACCGGTTCCGCCGCCATCAGGCATCTCATAGCTTCTGGCACTCAACAACCGGTCGACGAGGGCGCACCATTCCTTTCGACCGGTATTGTCTGAATCCAATGGCGGGTTTGACGGGCCTGCCAGTGCTTCGGCAATTTCGCTTGCATTAAATCTGATGGACGTTGCCAGTCGCATTGACAGGTTCTTTTCCGCCCGCGCAATCTCCCTGCCATCATCGTTGACAGTGATCCATTTGGCTTCCGGATTTACCGAGGTCTGGCCGCCAAAGCCAAGCGTGAAATCCACTGCCTTGCCCAGAACAATCACAAGATCGGTCCTGGCGAATACCTGGCGTAGATCACCGAGTGCCGGATCGTTCAGTCCGCGCGGGCTTTCCATCGCAATTACCGGGGCAGAAAATCTATTACGCAGCTTTCCGGCAAGGCCTGGCGCTCGCGTCTCGTTGAGCGATGGCCCAAGGACAAGCACAGGTTTTTCTGCAGTCTGAAGCTGTTTTTCTACTTCATCCAGATTCGGCAATGCCGATCTTGTATCCGTGATCGGTGGCTTTTCGTTTTCGCTGGCAGAGTCGTTCAGCACGTCGAAGGGTAGCGCGAGGTGGACCGGGCCAGGGGTTCCGGATTTTGCCAATCGAACGGCATCGGCAGTGAAGGCGGCAAGCTCGGCTGTGTTTGCGGGTCGAGCGGAATATTTGGTCAGTGACGCGGTCATCGCAACCTGGTCCATTTCCTGAAAAGCGCCATGGCCATCCTGGGAAACCGGGCTGTCGCCACTTAGCAGGAGCACAGGGGTTTGCGACTGGTTGCTGGTGAATACCGGCCCAAGGCTGTTGGCAATTCCCGCGCCGGCTGTGACAAGGGCCACGCCCAAACCGCCTGAGAACTGAGCATAGGCTTCGGCCATGTATACGGCGGCGGCTTCATGGCGGGTGTGGATTATTTCGATATCAGCATCAATACAGGCATCAAAGACCGGCATGATCTGATTTCCGCTCAGGGCGAAAATTCTGGTTACACCCTCATCCGCCAATATTTGAACCAGAAGGTCAGCGCCCCTCATCCGATCAACTCGTCGGAACGATCGTCGGTTTCGCCATAGCGTTTCAAAACTGCCGGTTTTGTTCCTTCGTATACACTATCGATATTTTCGGCGATCTTTGCGTTCTCGCGTTCAAAGAGACAGTCGCCATGTTTGTCGGAAGCCACGATGAACGGCCCCATCTTGTTGCAGTTGATTACCCACATTGCCTGTGCCAACCCCAATTCCTCGTGCCAATGAACCGCTTCGACATTCTTGATGCCTCGGCCCAGGAGTGCGCCGGTTCCGTAACCGACAGTCGAGAGGTATATCGCACCGTTGGGAACAAAATATTCCTTGTAGTCCTTAGAGGTCATTCCGCCCTTGCCGATGATCAGCTTCGCGCCGGTTTTCGCCATCCATTCTGGGAGCCACTTTGCGAAGCGGAAGGAGGCCGTTGCGGTTACCGCACCCATCTCAAACGTGCCGTCGGGATTGATCCGGGCTGCCGGCGAACAATGAAAATTGGTAGCACTCTTTGAAGGAAGTTCCAGCGGGATATTGGCCTTGTCCTGAAGCGCCCGCATATAGACGCCCTCGCGCGCAGTGTAGAGGAGACCATCGAGATAGACGATGTCGCCCAAGCGCAGTTCTTCAAGGTCTTCGGCAGACGGTGTCGTGGATAGACTTAGCTGACGGGGTTTCATTGGGCTGCCTCCATTGCCGCATCCCATTCCACCGTGTCGCGGCGTTGATAGTCGGTGAACCAATCAGGATCGGTGCGGTGTTCCACCCTGCCATCGGGATAGATGCGCGCGACCGCCCGGCGGGAGGAAAGGCAAAAGGCATGGACCGACATCTGCATGCCGCCAGTATGACAATATCCCACCTCGATATTGCAATCGATGACCATGTTCTTGCCGACAAACCCCATCGCGCCCATGCCAATTGAATTGCCCAGCTCTTTCAGTTCGTCCTCGAGTTCGGCAATTTTCGGATCGGAATTGCGGCTTCCCACGACCCGTAATACCGAGGCGCGCTTGCCCAGCACCATACAGGTATCCTTGGAGCCGCCCAGGCCAATCCCGATGATTGCCGGCTGGCAGGCAAGGCCGCGCTTTCCAAACGCCATCAGGCTATCGAGATAGAACCGCTTGATGCCTTCAATACCGTCGGATGGAAACAGCATGCGGTAATCAGTACCGAACAGACCGCCCTTGTGGACGGTAATCAGATCGATCCATTCGCCGCCGGGCTCATAGCCATATTCGATTTCCGGAGCACCGATGCCGACGTTGTTGTCGTTGTCTGTTCGCCAAAGCGGGTGAACGCGGTTCGGTCGCAAGGGTACACCGTTGGTGGCGTTTGCGGTTGCACGGCGCAATGCCGCTTCCAGGGCAATCGGGCCGCCTTCGATCTGCGTTTCGTTACCCAATTTGACATACCAGCGTGGAACGCCGGTATCGCCGCACATGGCGCGCCGATCCTGTTTGGCGGCCTCATAGTTTTCGAGCATGGCCTGAAGCACGAAGGCCGAGAGATCACCGTCTTCGGTTTCGGCTGCGGCTTTCAGGCCATCGAGATAATCCTGCGGGATCTCAATTGCTGCTTTGTCCATCAAGGTTTCGGCGGTTTTCTGTATGAGGTCTATCGGGATCATTGTGCTGCCACCAATGTTTCAGGTTCGCCTTCCGGCAAAATTGTTTCACCGGGTTTGACGATAGTAAATTGTACGTCTTCGCGGCTTACTGCCACTTCCCCATTTTCGATTTTCGCAACGGTAAAATAGCTGTCTTCCATTTTACCGGTTTCGGGGAAGTCTTCCCGGTAATGCGCGCCGCGCGAATTTTCGCGCGCAAGGCCGGCTTTTGCAATGACTTCGGAGATGTCAGAAAGCGAGCGCATGTTGAGCCAGTCATGCCAGGTCAGGTTAAATGCCAGATTGTCGGGTGCCACCCCGATGTCCATCAGCTCGTCAGAGATTTGAGCAACTTTATCCAGCCCCTGTTTCATGCTGGCCCCGGTGCGTATGACACCGACATCATCCCACATTACATCCTGCAATTTCTTGCGCAATGGCAGCACCAGGTCCGGCGTCTGGTGCAGCGGATGGATGGCGCGCTCCAGCTCCGAAGCCAGTATGTCTTCATCGGGATCGCGCAAAGCCGCGACATTGGCAATATCGGCCGCCATGGTGTCGCCGGCGATACCGCCATAGACGGTGGAATTGGCGACACCGTTTCCGCCTAATCGATTGGAGCCGTGCGCGCCGCCTGCATCCTCGCCGGCGACATAGAGGCCTTCAAGCGCGGTTCTGGTGTCAGTATCAACCACGACGCCGCCCATGAAATAATGTGCCGTCGGCACCACTTCGACCTTGCCTGCTGCCAGATCAAACCCGCAATCCTCGCAGCGTTTGACCATGCCCTTGAACTTTTTGCGGACGTTTTCCGGGCCTAGATGACCCATTGAAATGAAAACGCCTACCTGTTCCGGATCGTTGTTCTTGCGCATTTGTGCGTAGATGCCGCGACTGACCACGTCACGGGTCGCGCGTTCCCCCTTCTCGTCATAGTCAAACATGAAGCGTGCACCGGCATGGTTGAGCAATTGGCCGCCGGCGCCGCGCAGCCCCTCCTCGAGCACGGTGCCGGTCATGCGGGTATGTTCTCCCGCCAGCAAGCCGGTCGGGTGGAACTGCACCATTTCCATGTCCCGAAGCGGCAGTCCGACGCGCAAAGCCATGGCGAGACCATCCATGGTCTTGTCGCCCGACGGAGTATGATATTTGTACATTGTCGGCCCGCCGCCAGTTGCCATCAAAACCGCCTTTGCGCGTACCAGCTTGAACTTACCGGTCCGCATGTCGATCATCAGAACACCAGACAATGCCGAGCCGTCCTTATCGGGAATCAAACCAATGGCACGATGTTCCTGCAGCTTTTCGACCGGTTGCGCAAGCACCTGCTCCATCAACCGACTGATGATCTCGATGCCGGTCAGGTCGCCCTTGTGAACGGTGCGGTCGGCGGTCTGCCCGGCAAACGCCTTCTGATGCAGGGTGCCATCGGGATTGCGATCAAAGAAGCAACCAATCTCATTTTCAAGTTCGCGAATGCGAACAACTGCCTGCTCGCACAAGCGCCAGGCCATGTCCTGGTTCGGCAACCATTTGCCGCCTTCGATCGTGTCCATGAAATGGCGCTCGACCGTGTCGCCTCCACCCAGTGCAACGTTGTAGCCACCCTGCACCATTCGCGTGCAGCCGGATTTGCCCACAAGGCCCTTCACGGCAATGGTAATCCTGGTTCCTTCCGGTGTGGCCTGCTGCGCATGAAGTGCAGCAAACAGCCCCGCACCACCTGTTCCCAATATCAGGATGTCGGTGTCATGCCGCTCTATGTCCTTTGGTGTCATCATTTCAGATCACCTGCAGAAAGAAGGCGCCGGAAACAAAAAACGCGACTCCAACCGCGCCAGCAGCCAGTGTTTTTTGCGGGGCCGACCATGGCAGCCACTCCATCGCCATCAGGCGGACGCCGCCAAAGGCATGAACCGCCAGGAGAAAGATCAAACCGATCTCGGCCAGTTTGACGATCGGCATTTCGGCAAATGTCAGAAACTCGTCAAGCCGTGCCGGCTCGGTCAATGCCAGTGACAATACCCAGAAGTGTAATGGCAAGAACAGTGCCAGAATAATTCCCGATATCCGATGAAGAATATAGGCCAGCCATAGCGGGTGGGCTCGTGCGGGCCGCATCATGACCATGTCACGGCCAAGACGGCACGCGCTCCCAGCAAGAACAGAGCAAGGCAAATACCCCAGGACAGGATTTCCAACTTGAAGTCCTTGATGCCCATCCATTCATAAAGAATTACCCGCAGGCCGATTGCAGCATGGATTGAAACGGCAATTACAAAGGTTCCGTAAAACAGAAACCAGAATAAGGACCCTTGTGTGCGTCCCAATATCTCGGCAGCGCTCAGACCGCCCTGGGCCGCATAGATCATCACGGCAATATGGCCCAGCACCAAGGGAAGCATGACCAGGGCCGAAATTCGCTGCAGCATATAGAGTTTCAAATTCAGCATTAGTCGCCCCGCTTGAAAAATGATCTGGCGGTTGCCCGCTTGAGGCCTGCTATCGCCGACATCGGATCCAGTTCGTTCGGACAATAATGGGTGCAACTGCCCATTGAGTGGCAGCTATGGCAGCCGCCCATGCCTGAAACCTGATCCAGCAGAGAAAATTTGTCGGCATCTTTTGCGTCATTATATAGGGTCCAGACCCGCTGCAGCGCCGCAGGGCCCAGATAATCGGGATTACCGGCCACCGTGTCACAGGCGGCATAGCAGACAGCACAATTGATACATTCAATCGAGGCATCGGCCGTTACTCGAGCTTTATCGGTGGGATCAACCTTCGCGATTGGATCTGCACGCGTGCTGGATGGATGATGCCTGCCACCAGCAGCGACCCACTTGTCGAAGAACGGATCCATGTCGGCGGCCAGATCCTTGATGACCGGAAGGTTTCGAAGCGGTTCGATTGTGAGCCGGTCCGCCTTGACCACTTTCTTGACGTGGGTACGGCAAGTCCAGCGCGGCTCACCATTGACCATCATCGCGCAACTGCCGCACATGCCAACACGGCAGGAAAACCGGTAACTCAGCGTCGGATCGGCATGCTGCTGGATCCAGGATACGACATCCAATACGGTCTGATTATCATCGGCCGGCACGTCGAACGTTTGAAAATATTGGTCCGCCTGCGAACCGCGGTTCACCTTGACCTGCAATGTGCTTGATCGGGATTTCATCTGATTGTCCGGTCATATCGGAATGTGGCGAATTATAACTTGGAGATAAAGTAACGAAAAGATATATTTTATTGAAAATAATGTAAGAAAAATTTTATTTCATATGCAGGAACGCTCAGACTTGACATATTTGGATCGTTCCAATAAAAATTTTGTACTCTATTCTTGGAACGATCCAATCAATTGGGAGGAAGCATGCACTGGGGATTAATCGGCGCCAGCACGATCGCGTCTGAACATGTGATTGATGCAATCCGCTCGCAGGACGGCAACAGCATCAAATCCGTGATGAGTTCCAGCGCAAAGCGCGGGCGGGAATATGCGGCTAAGCATTCAATTCCGGAAAGCACGTCCGAGATCGATCAGATCCTGCGTGATCCGGAAATTTCGGCTGTATACATCTCCACGACCAATGAGAAGCACTTCCCGCAGGCCATGGCGGCAATTGATGCCGGTAAGCATGTGCTTTGTGAAAAGCCGCTGGCGATGTCGGTGGCTGACGCGGTGACGATGGTAAATGCTGCGAAGAAAAAGGGAGTGGTCTTTGCTACCAACCATCATCTTCGTTGCGCCGGTTCGCATATCGCCATTCGTGAGTTGATCCAGTCCGGACGCCTCGGCGAGATCCTGAGCGTTCGCGTTTTTCATGCTGTGTATCTACCACCACATCTACAGGGGTGGCGGATCAATGACCCCAAGGCCGGCGGCGGTGTCATTCCGGATGTGACGGTCCATGACGCCGATACCGTTCGTTTCCATCTGGACGAGGATCCGGTGAGTGTTGTTGCAAAGGCAGGAACTTCCGGATTGGGCGAGGGTGTCGAAGACAGCGTGATGTCAATCTGGTCTATGCCGTCAGGCATTATGGTCCAGGTGCATGACAGCTTCACCCATATACATGCCGGAACCGGCTTTGAAGTGCACGGAACAGAGGGCTCTGTAACTGCGTCCAACGTCATGACCCAGCAGCCAGTCGGGCAAATATTCGTCGACGACAAATCAGGCAATCATCCCGTCCACTTCTCCGATCACAATCTCTATGTCTATGCGCTTCAACATTTCTGCGGAGCGGTTTCCGGCTTTGGCAAACCGGCAGCCGATGGCGTTGACGGGGTGAAGTCGCTTGCGATCGCGCTTGCTGTCAGAAGTGCGGCGGAGAAGGGCGAATCGGTCGAAGTCGACTATGGTGGCATTTAGGTAGGCAGGTACTGTGACCGTTGATGTCCCCCAGGAAATTCTGGATGCACTGACTGATGTCGAGATGCCGAGGCTGGCGGCAGACAAGTCAGCACCGGAAAGTTTGACTGTCGCTGGTCATATGGTGCCGGTCTACCGCACCGGATGTGTGGTTGTCGGCAGCGGCGCGGCGGGTCTGCGGGCTGCCGTCGAATTGGAACGACGCGGCTGCAATACGGCCATCATCAGCCAGAGTGCCTGGGGTGGAACGTCCGCCTGCTCGGGATCCGACAAGCAGACCCTGCATTTTTCCAACACGGCAAATCGGGGTGACGATTATTTCGAGATGGCGCGGGCGATCCGTGCCGGCGGGGCAATGGATGAGGATACAGCCTATATTGAGGCGGTCGGTTCATCTCGCGCCATGGCTTCGCTTCAATATCTTGGACTGCCCCTGCCCCAGGACCAGCTTGGGGCGTCTTTGCGATATCAAACCGATCACGATGAAGTCGGGCGTGCGACCAGTTGCGGGCCTCGCACCTCGCGCCTGATGGTCAAGGTGCTGGCTGAAGAGGCCATAAAGCTGGGAATTCCCTTCTACAACCATACGACGGCGGTGAAAATCCTGACCGATGATGAAGGGCAGGAGCCCAAGGTCCGCGGCATTCTGGCTTTCCGGCCAAAAGAAAGTAGTGAGGTCAATCCCTTCGGACTGGTGGTATTCCAGTGTTCGACGCTGATACTCGCAGCAGGCGGTCCGGGAGAACTATACCGAGACAGCGTCTATCCGAATGGCTGTTTCGGCTCACTCGGCCTGGCCCTCGAAGCCGGGATAGAGACAGTCAATCTGACCGAGAGCCAATTTGGGATCGGGACAAGGCGGGAAGGTTTCCCGTGGAACCTGTCGGGCACCTATGTCCAGGCGATCCCGCATATCTATTCGGTGGACAATGCGGGAGACGAACATCACTTTCTGGGCGACTATTACCGCACGACCCAGGAAATGGCGTCCAATATTTTTCGCAAGGGATATCAGTGGCCGTTTCATGCGACGCGCATGCTGGATTTCAAATCAAGCCTGGTCGATCTGGCAATCCATCGGGAAAACCAGGCGGGACGGCGGGTCTTGATGGACTTTAATCGAAACCCGCTACCGGTACCCGGTGACAAGCCCTTCAGTCTGGATGAACTCGACGAAGATGTCGGA
Organism: Salaquimonas sp.; assembly: GCA_028289365.1. Classification (GTDB taxonomy): domain Bacteria; phylum Pseudomonadota; class Alphaproteobacteria; order Rhizobiales; family Rhizobiaceae; genus BOKV01. The sequence continues at coordinate 20,417 of JANQQM010000197.1, forward strand.
ACCTATCTGGCAAATGCCGGTGCAAAACAGGAAATGCCGATTGACCGCTTGCGGCACATGAACCCACTCGCGATCGAACTTTACCGCCGGTACAAGGTGGATATTGCAGCCGAGCCGCTGGAGTTTGCCGTCAACAATCAACACATGAATGGTGGCATCGCCACGGACACCTGGGGGCGGACCAGCCTGCAGGGATGTTATGCGGTCGGCGAAGCTGCGGGGACCCATGGCGTAACCCGTCCCGGTGGCGCAGCGCTTAATGCCGGTCAGGTATTCGGAACAAGGGCGGCAGAACATATTGCCGGAAGCGGTTTGGCAAGGATAGCGGATACATCCGATATCAGCGCGGTTGTCGGAACGGCGATTGAAGAAACATCCGCGCTCCTGAAGCCTGATAGTCCATTGGACAACAAGACTGTTCGGGACGACGTACAGGCAAGAATGAGCGATCATGCCGGATTTATCTGCTCGTATGAATCGGTTGAGAAGGCGCTGGCCGAAGCGCGAGAATTGAACGCTGCCATTCGTGCCAAGGGAGTTACCTACTCACGAACTGCTGAAATCGGGCGCACCCTTCAGCGCATACAGATGGCGTTGGCTTCAGAAGCCGTTCTAGCAGCACTGGAATATTTCATTCGCAATGGCGGCGGCAGTCGGGGTGCACGTGCCGTTTGCGATCCCGAAGGTGAATCGCTACCGCAAACAAGAATTGGGCCGCTGAAGGAATTTCGTTTCCGCAAAGAGCAGGATGCCCACAAGACCGAGCAGATTGTCGTACAGTTGGATGGTGACAAGTTCGATATCGGTGTCCGGGAGATCCGGCCCTTTGACGAGCAGGCAAAGTCCTTCTTCGAACGCGATTGGCCGGACTGGTTGACCGGACAAATTTACAAAACCAGCCACGAGTGAACAGATTTCGGGCTTGTTGAAAGAAAAGTATTGACTAATTTGGAACGATCCAGTAACAAATTTGGAACGATCCAAATAGTCGTCTCTACAGGGAGGAAGCAGGAAATGGTGTCGAAGGTCGTAACAGCCAGCGAAGCTGCGGCCCGGATCGCTGATGGTGCGGTAGTTTCTGTATCTTCTTCGTCAGGCCTTGGCTGTCCGGACAAGGTTTTGGAAGCGATTGGATCGCGTTTCGAGACCGAGGGTCATCCACGAAATCTCACAACACTTCACCCTATTGCGGCAGGCGACATGTATGGCATCAAAGGTGTCGACCATATCGCCAGGGACGGCTTGTTATCGACGATCATAGCCGGTTCCTATCCCAGCGGCCCCTCCAGCATGCCAATGCCGGAAATCTGGAAGATGATCGTAGAGGATCGCGTTGCGGCCTATAACGTTCCATCCGGCATCCTGTTCGACATGCACCGTGATGCGGCAGCGCGACGGCCTGGTGTATTGACCAAGGTTGGTATCGAGACGTTTGTTGATCCGGTCCGGGAAGGCTGTGCCATGAACCGGAAGGCGCAGGAGCGCCCGATCGTGACCCGGCAGGAGTTTGGCGGCGATACCTGGCTGCATTTCGAGAATATCGCGCCGGATGTCGCTATCGTCCGCGCCACCACTGCCGATGAACGCGGCAACCTCACCTATGAACATGAAGGCGCCTATCTGGGCGGGCTGGATCAGGCAATTGCCGCCCGCAACAATGGCGGCATTGTCATTGCGCAGGTAAAGCGGGTGACAGCAAAAGGCTCGCTGCGTCCGCATGATGTCCGTATCCCCGGCAATCTGGTCGACCTTGTTGTTGTCGATCCGGAGCAGAAACAGACCACGGAAACCTTTTTCGGTCCGGCGATATCCGGCGAGATCATTCGGCCCCTATCCAGTTTTTCACTTGCCGAGCATGGTGTGGAGAAAGTCATTGCGCGCCGGGCGGCGATGGAATTGAGCTCCGGGCAGACAGCAAATCTCGGCTTTGGAATTTCCGCCATGGTTCCCCGCATCCTGCTTGAGGAAGGCTATGGCGATGCCGTCAGTTGGGCGATCGAACAGGGTGCCGTCGGTGGCGTGCCGCTGACCGGCTTTGCGTTTGGCTGTGCGTCGAATGCAGACGCCTTTATGCCCTCTCCCAGCCAGTTCACCTATTTCCAGGGTGGCGGGTTCGATATCTCGTTCCTCTCGTTTCTCGAAGTCGATGTTGAAGGCAATGTCAATGTCTCCAAGCTTGGCAAGAAACCCTATCTGACGGCGGGCTGCGGCGGTTTCGTTGATATCACCTCCAATGCGAAGAAGATCGTGTTTGCCGGATTGTTCGAAGCGGCCGCGGATATCGAGATCTCGGATGACGGCCTGCGCGTCAAGAAGCCTGGAAAGTTCACCAAGATGGTCGATGCGGTCGAACATGTGACCTTCTCGGGCAAGCGGGCTCGTGAAACTGGCCAGGAAGCCGTCTACATTACCGAGCGCTGTGTCATCCGCCTTGATGAAGACGGATTGATCGCCACCGAAATCATGCCCGGCATCGAGCCCGAGACCGAGATCGTCCAGGCATCGAATGGTCGGGTCCGTATTGCCGGAAATGCCGGGACCATCTCGACCGCCTTACTACGAGAGGAAGCCATGGGATTGGCAATATGAGCGAGCTGCATCTCGAAATTGACGATGCAGTTGCGGTACTCCGCATCGATAATCCGTCCAAGCTCAACGCGCTGACGATCCCCATGTTGAAAGCTCTGGAAGACCATTGCGATGTAATTGAACGGGATCCCGCCATCCGTGCGGTGATCCTGACCGCGGAGGGAAATCGTGCCTTTTGCGCCGGCGCCGATATTAATGCCTGGTCTGATCTGACTGCCGGTGAATTTGCCCGGCACTGGATCCGCGACGGTCACCGCATATTTGATCGCCTGGCACGCCTTTCAAAGCCGACCATTGCCGCGATTGCGGGTCACGCCTTTGGCGGCGGGCTTGAACTTGCCTCAAGCTGCGACATTCGGGTCATGGCGCCTGAAGCGACATTGGCGCTGCCGGAAGCAGCCGTGGGCGTCGTGCCCGGCTGGTCCGGGACACAGCGTCTTGCCCGATTGATGCCGGAACCGGTGTTAAAGGAGATGGCGATCTTCGGCCGTCGGATCAGCGCCGAACGGGCGCTGGCAATCGGGTTTGTCGCGGAAGTGGCAGAGGATGTGAACGCCTGCGCGCATGACATGGCAGCGCGGGTCAAGCCGGTTTCGCCGAGGTCGGTCGAGATCACGAAATTCATGATCCATGGCGCAGTTGGTGAGGATCGGGCGGCGATGATCGAGGCGCTCGGTGGCGGATCAATTGCTGCTAGCGAAGACAAGGCGGAGGGCGTGGCCGCCTTCCGCGCCAAACGCAAGCCTAGTTTTTCGGGGACCTAGCATGACAAAATTTGATCTAAATCTCATTGCTGCACAGAACAGTCCGAAATTACCGACCGAACCATTTGTCGCCCGGCATCTGATCGATGGGAGATGGTGCGACAGCCAGGATGGCGCTGTTTTCGAACGGCATTCTCCGGCACATGGTGTGCTGGTAACCAGGGCAGCCAAGGCGGGCGAGGCAGAAACGGAACAAGCGATTGCCGCTGCCAGAAAGGCCTTTGACGACGGACGCTGGTCGGATGTTTCTGGCAAGGACCGGGCGACGCTACTATTAAAGGTCGCCGATCTGATTGATGAGAACCGCGAACGAATTGCGCTGCTGGAGACCCTGGAAAACGGAAAGCCGATCACCCAGGCAGAGGCGGAAATCGAGGGAGCGGCGGATCTCTGGCGTTATGCGGCTGCGCTTGCCCGCACCATGCATGGTGACAGCCACAATTCGCTCGGCAAGGACATGCTGGGCGTGGTCCTCAAGGAGCCGATCGGCGTGGCTTCCATCATCACGCCCTGGAATTTTCCGTTTCTGATCGTTTCACAGAAACTACCCTTTGCGCTGGCTGCCGGCTGTACGGCGGTCGTCAAACCGTCGGAACTGACGCCGGCAACGACCGTGATCCTGGGTGAATTGCTGGTCGAGGCCGGATTGCCGGCAGGTGTGGTCAATATTGTCCTGGGTTACGGCGTACCTGTCGGGGCAATGATGACCACCCACAGCCAGGTCGACATGGTCTCGTTTACCGGCTCAACGGCGGTTGGCAAGGCAATCACCGCGAGCTGCGCGCAGACGCTGAAGAAAGTCTCGCTCGAACTGGGCGGCAAAAATCCTCAGGTCATCTTTCCCGATGCCGATATCGACAGTGCGATCGATGCGATTGTCTTCGGGATTTATTTCAATGCCGGCGAATGCTGCAATTCCGGATCCCGCATCATTGTTCACCAGGATATTGCGGAGGAAGTAACCAAGAAGGTCGTGGAATTGTCGACAAAAGTACCATTTGGCGATCCGCTCCATCCCGACACCAAGGTCGGCGCGATAATCTCGCCTGAGCACCAGGAAAAGATCCACGGCTATGTTCAATCTGCGATCGACGCAGGAGCGCAAGCCAGCATCGGCGGCGGCGCGTTAGAAATTGAGGGTTTGCCTGGCCAGTTTTATGGGCCTACAGTTCTATCCGGTGTTACCAGCGACATGCCGGTGGCACGGGAGGAGGTATTCGGTCCGGTCTTGTCAGTGATCAAGTTCAGGACCCTGGAGGAAGCAATCGCGCTAGTGAACAATATAGAATATGGCCTTTCAGCCGGCGTCTGGAGTGAAAACGTCCATACCTGCCTGGAATTCGCACGCCGTGCGAAAGCAGGAACTGTGTGGACCAATACCTGGATGGACGGATTTGCAGAAATGCCATTTGGCGGCTTCAAGGAAAGTGGAGCCGGACGGGAATTGGGCCATTACGGCCTGGAAGAATACCTGGAGGTGAAAACCGTGCAAATGCGGATTGGCCGCACACGCTCACCCTGGGTGCAATGACGCTGACCGCCGAACACAAACAGGCAGCGAAATAAAACGCAGAAAAGGAGGATACCCATGCGTTCTACCTTACTTAAATCAATTGCAGCAGCCGCACTGCTTGCCGCATCGACCGGCCCCAGCTGGGCGGAAGATGTCGAAGTGCTGCACTGGTGGACTTCAGGTGGTGAGGCGTCAGCCCTCAACGTTCTGAAGAAAGACCTGGAAGG
>JANQQM010000141.1 GCA_028289365.1 Salaquimonas sp.
GTTGATTTCTGCCCCGCCAAGTGCTTCCAGACGCGCCACTTCATCGAGCGGCATGGTCGTGTATAGCTTCAGGAACCGGCCAACATCATCATCTTCCGTGTTGCGCCAATATTGCCAGAATTCGTAAGGGCTCAACATATCCGCGCTTAGCCAGATCGCGCCGGTTTCTGATTTTCCCATCTTTGCGCCGGAAGCAGTGGTCAGCAGCGGCGAAGTCAGCGCATATAATTGCGGCGTGCCAAGCTTGTGTCCGAGGTCAATCCCGTTGACGATATTGCCCCATTGGTCGGATCCGCCCATTTGCAATTTACAGCCGTGCAGGCGGTTGAGCTCTACAAAATCATAGCCCTGCAAGATCATGTAGTTGAATTCGAGAAATGAAAGCGATTGCTCACGATCAAGCCGCAATTTCACCGAATCGAAGGACAGCATGCGATTGACGGAAAAGAAGCGTCCGACATCGCGCAGGAACTCAACATAGTTCAAAGACATCAGCCAATCGGCATTGTTGATCATCAGTGCGTCGCTGGGACCGTCGCCAAAATTCAGATAGGAACTGAAGTTTTCCTTGATCCCCTTCAGATTGTCATCGATGTCGTCAGCGGTAAGCAATTTTCGGGCTTCGTCCTTGAACGAAGGATCGCCGATCATGGAAGTTCCGCCACCCATCAAGGCAATCGGTCGATGGCCGGTCTTCTGCATCCAGTACAGCATCATGATCTGAATCAGCGATCCGGCATGCAGACTTTTTGCGGTCGCATCAAAACCGATATAGCCGGTGACCGTTTCTTCGCGGAACAGCTTATCCAGACCCGTTTCGTCTGAGATTTGATAGATGAAGCCGCGTTCGCTGAGGATATTTAGAAAATCGGACTTGAAGCCGGACATGATAATGCATTCCATATATGGTTGATTGGCAGAACGGTCTGCTTACACTGGCGCCTGCCACTATCAGGTTTTTGAAAGAATTTCACCGCCCTCCGATATAAATCAGGCAATGAACGCAAAAAAAACCAAAAAACCGCCTCTCACCGCACTTGGGATGATGAGCGGCACATCAATGGACGGCATTGACGTTGCGCTGGTGGATACAGACGGCGAAAACATCGTGGACCGTGGACAATCCGCGTCCTATGCCTATTCACCTTCGTTCAGAAAACTGTTGGCGGCCGGTCTCGAAACGGCTGCAAACCTGACTTTACGTAAAGAACTTCCGCAATCGCTTCAATCATTGGAACAGGAACTGACCGAATTTCACGTTGAAGCAGTCGAAAAATTTCTGACTGATACCGGGATGGATCGCGGTTCGCTGGATCTCATCGGTTTCCATGGCCAGACAGTTTTGCATAGACCGGATGATGCGCTGACTGTCCAGTTGGGCGATGGCCAGGCGCTCGCTGACAGGACTGCAATTCCGGTCATCTATGACATGCGCGCGAATGACATGACCAAAGGCGGGCAGGGGGCGCCGCTGGTGCCGGCCTACCATCAGGCTCTAGCCGCAAATTTGCCTGATGGATATTCCGGCCGGTTTCCGGTCGCTTTTGTGAACATAGGCGGCATTGGCAATATTACCTGGATTGGCGCCGATGATACGATTTTGGCCTTTGACACCGGGCCGGGAAATACGCTGATCGATCAATGGGTGACCGCAAATGCAGGGATACCATTCGATCAGGGTGGCGCAATCGCTTCGGAAGGCTTTGTGGATCTGGCGATTGCCACCCGATACCTCAAGTCAGACTATTTCAGACAGGCTGGGCCAAAGTCGCTTGATCGATTTGATTTCGAACCGCTTGAACCTGGCGCTTTGACCCTGGAAGATGGTGCGCGCACACTCGCATACGTGACCGCGGCTTCTATCGTTAAGGCTTGCGATCATTTGCCGGAACCGCCGGCGCTTTGGATAATCTCCGGCGGCGGTGCACACAATTTGACGATTTTGCAGGACATGCGAGACCTGCTCGCAGACAGCGATCTAAAGGCGGATCAAGACGCCAGGGTAGTATCGGCACAAGAAGCCGGTTTTGACGGCGATGCAATGGAAGCTGAGGCCTGGGCATATCTCGCCGTGCGCTGTTTTCGTGGATTGACCATAACCTGGCCCGGAACCACCGGAATATCAGAACCATCCAGCGGGGGCGTCCTCGCTCGGCCAACCAAAATGAAAGTTTAGATATGAAATCTGTTCAACTCGGAAAATCCGGCCTGATGGTCTCGAAGTTATGCCTTGGTTGCATGAGTTTTGGAGTTCCCGGTCGCGAGCCGCATTCCTGGGTAATCACCGAGGAAGCTGCTCAGGATGTTTTCAAGGTAGCTACAGACGCTGGGATGTATTTTTGGGACACGGCCAATATGTATGGCGCTGGCGCCTCGGAGGAGATTACCGGGCGGGCGATAAAGCGCTATTTCCCCTCCCGCACAGATGTGGTTCTCGCTACCAAGATGGCGAACCCCATGAAAAAGGGTCCTAACGACAGCGGCATTTCGCGCAAACATATCATCGAAGCCTGCGACGGATCACTACAGCGGCTTGGGCTGGATTATATCGACCTTTATTATGTGCACCGGCTTGTTGGCGCAGCACCGTTTGAAGAAGCCTGCGCTGGCCTGGACCATTTGTTGCGGCAGGGGAAGGTTCTGTATCTGGGCGCTTCATCAATGTGGGCTTGGCAATTTGCAAAATTACGGGCAATCCAGCTTGAAATCGGAAGCCATCCCTTTGTCGCCATGCAGAATTTCTACAATCTTGTCTATCGCGAGGAAGAGCGTGAAATGATCCCCTATTGCCAGTCGGAAGGTGTCGGGGTCGTCCCCTGGTCGCCGATCGCGCGCGGATTTCTTGCAGGCAACCGGCCCAAACAGGGAGAACTGACTGAACGGGCACGCATCGACAAGATGCATCAGGGCTATTTCGGATCAAAACAGGATTACGAGATTTTGCGCCGGGTAGAGAAGGTGGCGGCTGATACCGGCCATAAGCCTGCGCAGATTGCCTATGCCTGGGTATTGTCGAAACCGTTCATTACCGCACCGATTGTCGGCGTGACGAAACCTTGGCAATTGGAGGAGGCCATTGCAGCGCTCGACATAGAGCTGACGAAGTCGCAGATCAGCTATCTGGAAAAGCCCTACAAGCCGGTCGCAGTCCAGGGACATAGCTAGGAGCCATCGCTCATCGCCCTATCGGCAATAGAATCGGAACCAGGGGCTGGTAGCAGAATTACCGCAACAGCATCGTCTCTTCCTGGCCGCCCTCGATCAGGCCCATGCGCTTGTCGAGATAAATCCCGCATTCCTCGACCAGCTCTTCCTCACGGTCAGTGAAGAAATGATTGGCACCTTCCATGACACTATGCGTGATCATGATGCCCTTTTGAGCCTTGAGCTTCTCGACCAGACCCGCGACATCATCTGGTGGCGCGACCCGGTCTTCGCTCCCATTGATGATCAGGCCCGATGAAGGGCAGGGAGCCAAAAATGCGAAATCATAGATATTGGGCTGGGGTGCGATCGACATGAAACCCTCGATTTCGGGGCGTCTCATCAACAATTGCATGCCAATCCAGGAGCCAAACGAAAATCCGGCGATCCAGCAACCGCGCGAATCAGGATGCAGATTTTGCACCCAATCGAGCGCCGCAGCAGCATCGGACAACTCACCCATGCCGTGGTCAAACTCACCCTGGCTTCGGCCAACACCACGGAAATTGAACCGCAGGGTCGTAAAACCGCGACCCACAAACATGTAGAACAGGTCGTAGACGATCTTGTTATTCATCGTTCCGCCGAATTTGGGGTGCGGATGCGGGTGCAGGACCATCGCAATCGGCGCGTTCTTGTCCTTTGAAGGCTGATATCGCCCTTCAAGCCGCCCGGCGGGACCGGTAAAAATCACCTCTGGCATATTATTTCCTTATTGGGTGCTGCAATTTTGGGCGCAACAGCGCAGTTGATCTTGACCCGGTGGCTCGCGATCCTTACTAATCCAATTTAGAATTATTCAAAACTGGAAGAATGCGATCGACACCAGACGCTGGTTGCCGTGGTAAGGGGCCTTCTTAAACAATTGCACTCGCAAATTTCAAGGAAATTGCGCAACTTACCGAAAACAATATCAAAAACGCCAATTCTGAAGCCGATCGCAACGCGTAAATGACAAAAGCGCAGAACAGAATATATCTGGACTACAACGCAGGTGCTCCCGTCCACCCGGCAGTATCCAAAGCTGTTTGCGCTGTTATGGAAGAATTCGGAAATCCGTCTTCCGTGCATGCTGAGGGCAGAGGCATGCGGAAATACATCGAAAACGCCCGTAGACAGCTTGCCGAGTGTATCCAGTGTCCACCAGGAAATGTAATTTTTACCTCAAGCGCGACCGAGGCAGCCAATCAGGCCTTGAGTCCGGTTGTTCGTGTATCGGGACGTGAAACTCGGGTTTCCCGGCTGTATGTATCTGCCGTCGAACACCCTTGCATCTTGTCAGGCGGCAGGTTCGCTGCCGACAACATCGAGACAGTTCCCGTGCTTGAAACCGGTATCGTTGACCTTGCTCGGCTGGAGCAAGCACTGGCGCGTCACGATGCCAGTTCCGGTGCGCCAATGGTCGCCGTCATGCTTGCCAACAATGAAACCGGGGTAATTCAACCGATCAGTGAGGTCCGGGAAATCGTCCGCCGTCATGAAGGTTTCCTTGTCGTGGATGCCGTTCAGGGGTTGGGCAAGATCGATACCTCAATGGAGGAGCTTGGCGCCGACTTCGTATTGCTGTCGGCACACAAGGTTGGTGGGCCCCAGGGCGCGGGCGCGCTGGTGCTCGGTTCCGAATCGATTGTACCTGCCCCATTGCTTCGCGGTGGCGGTCAGGAAGGCTTTAATCGTGCCGGTACGGAAAATACTGCTGCAATTACCGGATTTGGCGTTGCAGTGGAGCGACTGCCCCGCGCAGAGACGAATGAAAAAATTTCTGCGATCAGGGACTCCATTGAAGACGGATTGCGCACTATATCCAATGCGAAGGGCGAACAAACCGGTAAACCGGTGTTTTTCGGTCAGAATTCAGACCGGCTTCCAAACACCACCTGTTTCGCCGTTTCAGGAATTAAGGCAGAAACGGCACTGATCTCATTGGATCTGGCCGGGATTGCCGCATCATCCGGTTCTGCCTGTTCGTCTGGTAAGGTCCGGAAGTCTCATGTCCTTGCGGCAATGGGCGTATCCAGTGAACTCGCAAGCTGCGCATTGCGTATAAGCTTGGGACCGGAAAGTAGAATGGAAGATGCTGCGCGTTTTCTGGACGCGTGGAGAGACATAGTCAGACTTTGCAGTCGCGAAGAAATTCCGATGGCCGTCTGAGTGTAAGCCAACTAGCGGACCTTGAATCCGCCAAGGATGGAGAAGCACAATGCCTGCAGTGCAGGAAACCATAGATGCCGTGCGTTCGATTGACGTCGACAAGTACAAATACGGTTTTTCATCAGATATCGAATCCGAAAAGGCCCCGATCGGCCTATCTGAAGATACCATCAGGTTCATTTCAGCAAAGAAGGACGAGCCGGAATGGATGCTGAACTGGCGGCTCGAAGCCTATCGCCGCTGGCTGACGATGGACGAACCCACCTGGGCACGGGTGGAATATCCAAAGATCGATTTTCAGAGCATTTATTATTATGCCGCTCCGAAAAACTTCGCCGATGGACCAAAGTCGCTCGACGAGGTCGATCCCGAATTGTTGAGAACCTATGAGAAGCTCGGCATTCCGCTCAAGGAGCAGGAAATCCTTGCTGGCGTCCGCAGGGCTGATGAACCCTCGCAGATTGATGCAGACGGGCCCGACAATGTTTATGCGTCGGGTCGGGTTGCGGTGGATGCCGTTTTTGACTCCGTTTCGGTGGTCACAACCTTCAAGGAAGAACTGGCGAAGGCCGGCGTCATCTTCTGCTCCATCTCGGAGGCTATTCAGGAACATCCCGAACTGGTGCAGAAATATCTGGCGACTGTCGTACCGACTACCGACAATTTCTACGCAACGCTCAATAGCGCCGTATTTACAGACGGCTCCTTTGTCTACGTGCCGGAAGGCGTGCGCTGCCCGATGGAACTTTCGACCTATTTCCGGATCAACGAACAGAATACCGGTCAGTTCGAGCGTACGCTGATCATCGCGGAGAAAGGTTCGTATGTATCCTATCTCGAGGGCTGCACGGCGCCGCAACGTGATGAAAACCAGCTTCATGCTGCCGTGGTCGAACTGATCGCCATGGAAGACGCCGAAATCAAATATTCGACCGTGCAGAACTGGTATCCGGGCGATGCCGACGGTAAGGGCGGTATTTATAACTTCGTCACCAAGCGTGGTGATTGCCGCGGGAATAACTCCAAGATTTCCTGGACGCAGGTCGAGACCGGTTCCGCCATCACCTGGAAATACCCGTCCTGCATCCTGCGTGGTGATAATTCTCGCGGTGAGTTCTACTCGATTGCTGTTTCGAATGGTGCTCAACAGGTCGATTCCGGCACCAAGATGCTGCATCTGGGCAAGAACACCTCAAGCCGCATCATCTCGAAGGGCATTTCCGCGGGCAAATCCAACAATACCTATCGCGGGCAGGTGTCAGCCCACCGCAAGGCGGCCAATGCGCGAAACTTCACCCAGTGTGACTCGCTGCTGATCGGCAATAATTGCGGTGCTCATACCGTTCCCTATATCGAGGCGAAGAACTCGACCGCGCAGTTCGAGCACGAAGCGACGACCTCGAAGATTTCCGATGATCAGCTCTTCTACTGTCTGCAAAGGGGTATCCCGGAAGAAGAAGCGATCGCACTGATCGTCAACGGTTTCGTCAAGGAAGTCATCCAGGAACTGCCGATGGAATTCGCGGTCGAAGCGCAGAAGCTGATCGGCATCTCGCTTGAAGGGAGCGTGGGGTGATGTCCGGCCCCATCTTGAATGTAAACGACGTCGAGATGCGCGACTTTGGCAATGGCGAAGGCTTCGCGGCTAGAATTGGCTCGTTCGGCGAAAGGATCGGTTCGACCGGAATGGGCGTGATGCTGCATGAGGTTGAGCCAGGAAAAAAGGCCTTTCCGTTCCACAACCACCACAAGATCGAGGAACTCTTTGTGATCCTGGAAGGTGAGGGGACTTACCGATTTGGAGAGAAGCGCTACCCGATCAAGGCCGGTGATGTATGCGCAGCGCCTACCGGTGGTCCCGACAAGGCGCACCAGATCATCAATACCAGCAATAAACAGCTGAAATATCTGGGTATTTCGACCAAGGCTGATCCCGAAGTTGTCGAATATCCCGATTCAAACAAATTCGTGGTCATGAGCCGGTTCGATTGGTCGAACCCGAAAGCCGGTGGCATCCGCCACATGACCAGACCAGAAAACAGCCTCGATTATTTCGATGGCGAGGAATGATGCAGGAAAGAAATGACAATGCTTGAGATCAAGAACCTCCATGTCCGCATCGAGGAAGAAGGAACAGAAATCATCAATGGCTTGAACCTGTCCGTAAAGGCAGGCGAGGTTGCCGCGATCATGGGCCCGAACGGTTCGGGAAAATCGACACTTTCCTACGCGCTGGCCGGCCGCGATGGCTATGAAGTGACCGAGGGCGAAGTCCTGTTCAAGGGTGAGAACATCCTGGAGATGGAACCCGAGGAACGCGCAGCTTCCGGCGTCTTCCTGGCTTTCCAATATCCGGTCGAGATTCCCGGCGTCGCAACGATCAACTTCCTGAAGGCAGCGATGAACTCGCAGCGCAAGGCACGCGGAGAGGCGGAATTCACGACGCCGGAATTTATCCGCACGGTAAAGGAAGCCGCCGGCAGCCTGAACATCTCCATGGAAATGCTCAAGCGCCCGCTCAATGTCGGATTTTCCGGTGGTGAAAAGAAACGCGCGGAAATCCTGCAAATGGCGCTGTTGCAGCCGCAGCTTTGTGTCATGGACGAAACCGATTCCGGCCTGGATATCGATGCGCTCAAGATCGTGGCTGATGGGGTGAATGCGCTGCGCTCGCCGGATCGTGCCTTTGTGGTCATTACCCATTACCAGCGGCTGCTCCAGCACATCGTGCCGGACAGCGTGCATGTTCTTTACGATGGAAAGATTATTCGATCCGGAGATAAGGATCTCGCACTCCATCTCGAAGAGTTCGGCTACGCCGATATCATCGCGGATGCCGCATAAATACCGCCGGATGGCAGGATAGATGAATGATGCTGAAGAAGATTGAAAATATGACGCAAGCAGAAGACGCGATGCTGGCTGCTTCAACCACGCTGGGGTCGGACAAGGAACGAGCGGCTGCAGCAGATACGCTTCGGGCCCATGGTCTGCCGACAAGGCGTATTGAGGCCTGGCACTACACCGATTTGCGCAATCAGCTAAAAGCGTTCCCCGAAAATACCCAATCCGCCAGCAAGAAGCAGGCTGAAGAATGGTTGGCAAAATGCAGCGAATTCCTGCCCGCATTTCGGTTGGCGTTCCTGAACGGCGCGTATGTCGAAGGTCCAGCTGAAGTCTTGCCGGCCGGTCTAACCTTGCAAACCGGCATGTCGAATGGCGGATATCGCGATGCGACCGACGCCGTGGCATTGATCAACACAATGCTTGCTGCTGATGGTGTAAATATCTCGATTGATGCTGATGCCGCCATCAGCGAGCCGGTAGAGCTGCTGCACGGGGTCATTGGTGACAGCGCCTCGGCTTGCCGCCACTCGATTGCGCTTGGGGCCGGAGCCTCGGCAAACTTTATCGAGCGTCACATCAGCGAAAATGGCCAATCGGCATTTTCCAACACGGTCACCGAATTGTCCCTGGAAAAGGGTGCCAATGCACGTTGGATAATCGTCCAGGAAGAGGGCGAACAAACCAACCATCTTGGCCAGTTGAACGTTACACTTGGTCAAGATGCACAGCTTGAAATCCTGGTCATGAACGCTGGCGGTCAGCTTGTCCGCCGCGAGATAAATGTCGTGGTGAACGGATCAAATTCCGATCTGAGCATCCGCGGCGTAAACCTGATAGGCGACGGTTCCCATATCGATGTTACCACCAGCCTTTTCCATGAGGCGCCTGATACGATTTCGAATGAGATCTTTCGCAATGTTGCCACCGGCAACGGCAAGGGCGTATTCCAGGGTGAAATCCGGGTTGCAAAGGACGCTCAGAAGACCGATGCACGCATGGCCTGCAATACGCTTCTTCTGTCCGACGAAGCGGAATATTCGGCGAAACCGGAACTGGAGATCTTTGCTGACGACGTTCAATGCGCCCACGGAGCGACCGTCACCGACATTCTGGACGATCATCTGTTCTATCTGCGCGCACGTGGGCTATCAGAACGCGATGCACGTGCGCTCCTGGTAAAGGCATTCGTCGAAGAGGTGTTCGACGAGGTCGAAGAAGACGACTTGCGGGATAATCTCAATGCCCGCATCGAGAACTGGCTGGACAATCATGGCTGACGCTGCATTGGCAACAAGACAGTTTGACGTGGAAGCGGTTCGTGCCGACTTCCCGATCCTGTCTCGCAAGGTCTACGATAAGCCTCTTGTCTATCTGGACAATGGCGCTTCGGCTCAAAAGCCGACTGCAGTCCTGGATGCGATCCAGCATGCCTATTCAAATGAATATGCCAATGTCCATCGCGGACTGCATTTCCTTTCAAACGCGGCGACAGAAGCCTATGAGGCTGCGCGCGAGAAGGTGAGGGCGTTCATCAACGCGCCATCGGTCAATGAGGTAATCTTCACCAAGAGCGCCACCGAAGCGATCAATACGGTCGCTTATGGCTGGGCCATGCAGCATCTGCGCGAAGGCGACGAGATTATCATCTCGATCATGGAGCATCACTCCAATATCGTGCCCTGGCATTTTCTGCGCGAAAGAATGGGCGTTAAATTGATCTGGGCCCCGGTGGAAGACGACGGTTCTTTCGACCTCGAAAAACTCGAAGCCCTGATTACCGATCGCACGAAGCTGATCGCCATCACCCACATGTCAAATGTGCTCGGTACGGTGATCCCGCTCAAGAAAGTGGTCAAAATGGCCCATGAGCGCGATATTGCCGTACTTGCCGATGGTAGCCAGGCTGCGGTGCATCTGCCGGTCGACGTTCAGGACCTTGATATCGACTTCTACGTCTTTACCGGGCACAAACTCTACGGCCCAACAGGAATTGGTGTTCTCTACGGGAAAATGGATCGATTGGAATCGATGCGTCCGTTCCAGGGTGGCGGAGAAATGATCACCGACGTCTTCACTGATGAGATAACCTATGCCGAGCCACCGCATCGATTTGAAGCGGGCACCCCGCCTATCGTTCAGGCAATTGGTCTTGGTGCGGCGATTGATTATGTCGAGGCAATTGGCCGTCAACCGGTGCTCGATCATGAAAACGACTTGCGCGACTATGCCCATGAAAGGCTGTCAAAGGTCAATTCGCTTCGGATTTTTGGCAATGCTCCGGGCAAGGGCGCAATCCTTTCCTTCGAGATGGAAGGCATCCACGCCCATGACGTATCCATGGTGATTGATCGAGCTGGCGTCGCAGTCCGGGCCGGTACCCATTGCGCGCAACCCTTGCTTAAAAGGTTTGGCGTAACTTCGACATGCCGGGCCTCCTTTGCTATGTATAATACAAGATCGGAAGTGGACGCCTTGGCCGATGCATTGGAGCGCGCCAGGAGTTTTTTCGCATGAACCAGGGAACACAAATGGCTGAAACGGAACAGATTGCGGAATGCGCCCCGCAGAGCACGGAGCAGGGCCCGAACGCGGCCGAGCTCAATACCAATGCCGTGTCTGCCATTCCGGCTGATGAGCTGGAACGATTGACCACCGATATCATCGCGGCGCTAAAGACCGTCTACGATCCGGAAATCCCGTCGGATATCTACGAGATCGGCCTGATCTATCGCATCGATATAGAGGATGATCGCACCATAAAAATCGATATGACGCTTACTGCTCCGGGTTGTCCGGTTGCTGGTGAAATGCCCGGCTGGGTTCACGATGCGGTGGCAACAGTACCCGGCGTGATGGATGTGGAAGTCAACATGGTATTCGATCCGCCCTGGACTCCCGACAGGTTGTCGGAAGAAGCCCAGATCGCACTAGGCTGGTTTTGAGGATTGCCGGACCCCATATCAGGTTCAGGAGAACACTATGCCCGGATTTGAAGTAATTTCCGTAACTGACGCCGCAAGAAAGCGCCTGGCCGAGATCATGGCTTCCAATACAGACGCCTTGGGCATTCGCATTGGCGTCAAGAATGGCGGCTGCGCTGGCATGGAATATACGGTTGATCTGGTCAGTGAAGCCGTCGAGGGCGAAGACAAGGTCGAGACCCCGGAAGGCACAATCTGGGTCGCGCCACAGGCTGTGTTGTTCCTGCTGGGTACTGAACTGGATTATGAGATCACCAAGCTTCGCACGGGGTTTGTCTTCAATAATCCAAACCAGACATCCGCCTGCGGCTGCGGGGAATCGGTCGAACTGACACCGGCGCAAATGACCCCGGATATGCTCCAGGCCCGCTCCGGCCCTTCTACCTGAATATAGCGATTGATGAGCCTTTTCCTGCGCCTCAAATCCGACTGCACGGCAGAATGGGAAGCCTATACACGGCATGAATTCGTGCGCGGCATGGGCGATGGAACATTGCCGAAGGCGTGCTTCCAGCACTATTTGATTCAGGACTACCTCTTTCTCATCCAGTTTGCGCGGGCTTACGCACTTGCTGTCTACAAGGCAGATTCGCTCGACATGATGCGTGGCGCGCTGGATGGTCTCAAGGCCATTCTCGAGGTGGAAATGCAACTGCATCTAAAGCACTGTAAAGAATGGGGATTGTCGCCAGCTGAAGTGGAAAAGACCCCGGAATCCCTCGCCACATTGGCTTATACAAGATTTGTCCTTGAAGCCGGGCAATCCGGCGACTTACTCGACCTTTACGTGGCACTGGCACCCTGCATGGTGGGTTATGCCGAAATCGGCAGTGCACTTAGCACGAGCAAGACAAAACAATCTGCCGAAAACCCCTACGATGTCTGGATAAACGAATACGCTTCAGACGCTTATCAGAAAATCGCTAGCGATACCGTAGATCTGATCGATACGCTTGCCGATACTTCCTTTACCGAAAAGCGGTATCCGAAGTTGCGTGAGCTGTTCCGCCAGGCGACGCGGCTTGAGGCTGATTTTTGGGAAATGGGTCTGCGTCTGTCGCCCTGAAACGGCGAGTTCGGTGGTCTCAGGTAACTATCCCGGAACAGTCCAATCCAGTTTTTTAGGGAACGTGATCACAGCCCACTTGACAGATATGGAATAAAAAGAACAAATATAGAACATAATCAAGTTGATCAGGGAGTAGAAACATGTCTGACGAGAACCCCAGCATCATGTCTCACGTTTCGGTTGGTACGAACAATTTCGAAAAGGCGATCAAGTTCTACGATGAGGTGCTTGCCACCGTGGGGGCAACACGGGTCCTTGACCTTAGCGAGTTCAGGGCTGTCGCCTATGGCAAGAAATTCCCGGAATTTTGGGTCAACGAACCGCATGATGGCAGTCAGGCGCAGGCAGGTAACGGGGCGCATTTTGCCTTCATGGCACCGTCGAAAAACGCGGTTCAAGCCTTCTGGGACAAGGCAATTGAATCAGGTGCGGAACCCGACGGAGAGCCTGGTGAGAGGCCACATTATGGTGACGCCTATTACGGGTGTTTTGTCCGCGATCTCGACGGCAACAAGATAGAAGCCATGTATTGGGATATGTCGCTGGCGCCTGATCCGGTTTCCGGGCACGCGTAATCAAGATGGCAATTTCGGCCTCTTACCTGGAATATTTGGAAGATTTGTTTTCGGGAGTTCCTGGCGCTTCAATTCGAAAGATGTTCGGCGGGGTAGGGGTATTTCGGCACGGATTGATGTTTGCGCTGGCAACCAGCGATGGAAAAGTGGCTTTCAAGGCTGATCAGAAGACTATCCCGGAATTTGTGGATGCGGGATCCTCGGAGTGGGTCTACGAAAATAAGTCGGGCAAATCGACTTCCATGGGATATTGGTACGCACCGGATTTCCTGCTGGATGATGCCGATGAATTTTCCAGATGGGCGGAACAGGCGTTTGAAACGGCCGCACGTCTTGATGCACTAAAACCGGAAAAGCAGCGCAAGTTGAAACCGGCAGGGCTGTAGCGCGGCAAGTTCTTTTGAATGTACCCTGTACAATGAAAAAATGCCCCGATGTTTCCATCGGGGCATTTTGAGGCAAGGCCTGATTAGACCGAATAATACATGTCGAATTCGACCGGATGAGGTGTCATCTCGAAACGAGCGACCTCTTCCATCTTCAGTTCGATATAGGCATCGATCTGATCCTTGTCGAAGACACCGCCCTCAAGCAGGAACTTGTGGTCCTTTGCAAGGCTTTCCACTGCTTCGCGGAGTGAACCGCACACGGTGGCAATCTTCTTCAATTCCTTTGGCGGCAGATCATAAAGATCCTTGTCCATGGCAGCGCCCGGATGGATCTTGTTCTTGATACCGTCAATACCGGCCATCAGCATGGCCGAGAAACCGAGATACGGATTTTGTGTCGGATCTGGGAAGCGTACTTCCACACGTTTCGATGCTGGCGAGGAGCCAAACGGAATCCGGCAGGATGCTGACCTGTTGCGTGCCGAATAGGCGAGCAGGACTGGCGCTTCATATCCGGGGACCAAACGCTTGTAGGAGTTAGTCGAAGGATTGGTGAAGGCATTCAGCGCTTTCGCATGCTTGATGATGCCACCAATGTAGTAGAGGCAGGACTCGGAAAGACCTGCATATTCATTACCGGCAAAGGTCGGCTTGCCGTCTTTCCAGATCGACTGATGGCAATGCATGCCGGTTCCGTTGTCGCCGAATACAGGCTTTGGCATGAACGTCGCCGTCTTGCCATAGGCATGGGCAACCTGGTGTACGGCATATTTGTAGATCTGCATCTTGTCGGCACTGGTCACCATTGGTGCGAACTTGATGCCAAGTTCGTGCTGCGCAGCAGCCACTTCGTGGTGATGCTTCTCGACTTCAACGCCCATTTCTGCCAGGACTGTAAGCATTTCACTGCGGTAATCCTGCCCGGAATCGACTGGCGGAACCGGGAAATAACCGCCGGTGGTACGCGGGCGGTGACCCATATTGCCGGCTTCATATTCGGTTCCCAGGTTTGACGGCAATTCGCTGCTGTCGATGTTGAACCCGGTATTGTAGGGATCCGTTGAAAAACGGATGTCGTCGAATACAAAGAACTCCGCTTCCGGTCCGAAAAACACGGTATCGCCAATGCCGGACGCCTTAAGATAGGCTTCGGCCTTCCGCGCGGTTCCGCGGGGATCGCGGTTATAGGGCTCTCCGGAGACCGGATCCAGAATGTCGCAGAAGATAGCCAGCGTGGACTGGGCAAAGAATGGATCGATATAGGCGGACTCAGGATCCAGCATCAAGTTCATGTCGGACTCGTTGATCGCCTTCCATCCTGCGATGGATGAACCATCAAACATGACGCCTTCAGCAAACATGTCTTCATCGACACAGGCTGCGTCCATGGTCACATGTTGCATTTTTCCGCGCGGATCGGTGAACCGCAGATCAAGGAATTTAACGTCTTCATCCTTGATTTTTTTCAAGATTTCGCTTGCCGTGGTCATGCTGTTCCTTCCTTTAGCAAGTGGAAATTTCCGGCATCACAAACAAGAACCAACAAGGGTAGGTGTCGGTCACGCCGAGTTTTCATCTGGTGGATCTGTCCCCTAGATGGCTTCCGCTCCGGTTTCACCGGTACGAATTCGAATTACCTCTTCAATATTCGAAACGAATATCTTCCCGTCCCCGATACGGCCTGTCTGCGCGGCATTACGGATGGCATCAACAGCTGCATCCACCGCGTCATCACCCAAAACCAGTTCTACTTTAACTTTCGGGAGAAAATCGACAACATATTCCGCACCGCGGTAGAGTTCTGTGTGACCTTTCTGCCGTCCAAATCCCTTGGCCTCGGTCACCGTAATGCCCTGCAAGCCAACTTCCTGCAACGCCTCTTTGACCTCGTCCAGTTTGAACGGTTTGATAATTGCCTCGATTTTTTTCATCTCGGTTCCGTTGGTTCGGTTATGAATTAGGTCGGTCCCGGACTACAGGGGATGCCGGCCGCTTCCAAACCTAAAGCAATCCTCGTGCCAATTTTGGCGCAGTTTCAAATTGTCGGATTGGCCACGAAAATGGGCAATTTGCAGGGCCAAATAGCTGATACTGGTCGAAACTGATTATAACAACGCACAAAAAATAGGCGAAATGCACAAAAATTATGCGGATTACCGAACGGGCTGCTTGCGCAGAGCGAAACTGCGCAAGGCGCATTAACGTTAAAACATGCGTTTTGATGCAAATTTTGAGCTTTTTGTTTATAGAAAATCAGGACGGCATTTGGGCAGGTTGACCAATCGAGGGTGAACCATGAAACTGTTTATTGCATTGGCATTGTTGATATCCGGAGCGGCATATCTGGGCTTTGTCCCGAAATTTGACCTGGCCGGTATTGCGCCACTTTCCGTGATCGCAGGTGGGACAATTACGATCGGCATGCTGTATTTCCTGGCCCGCGTCGAGCAATAGCGCACGGAAACATCCAAACAAACTGTTTAGCTGGTTGCTGAGTACAATCGTTAGGTTACGTCTCCTGCGTTACCTAACGCAGGAATGCCGGTATGTTTTCTTCGCCGCCAAATGGATGACTGGCATCCACCGGTTCCAGAATTCCTACTTCCCGATTATCGGAACTTGAGCGCCTGGATTTGCCGGCGCCCTTTTTCGGCTTTCTGGATTTGGTGCGATCGGTACCTTCGGCTTCAACAAGTGATTGTGCATCGAAATCTGCCGGAGCAATGTCCATCGTCGATTCACCGACAGGTTCCTCAATCTCGCGGTCCGCCTTGCGATTCCGGCTGGACTGGCTCTTCCTTGAACTACGCCCGCTTCCGGACTTTTCGTCCTTGCCGGATTTCGTGCTGCGACGCCGCTTGCCCGCCTTGTCATCCCATTCGACCTCGTCGCCATCCCATTCGATGGTTTCGCCGATCAGTTTTTCAATCGCGTGGAATCCCTTGCGGTCGGCTGGACTTACCAGCATGAAGGCTGATCCGTTTCGTCCGGCCCGACCTGTCCGCCCAATCCGGTGAACATAGTCTTCGGCTGTTACGGGAACATCGAAATTGAAGATGTGGCTGACATCGGGAATATCTAGCCCACGAGCGGCAACATCACTGGCAACCAATATCGTGATCTTGTTGCTTCTAAATGCATCAAGCGTCGCCATGCGGCTGGTCTGGTCCATGTCGCCATGCAGGGCGCCGGCAGAAAAACCATGCCGCTCCAACGACCGCCACAAGTTCGAGACATCGACCTTGCGGTTACAAAAGACGATGGCGTTCTTCAGATTGTCAGCGCCATTGATCAGCTCGCGCAAGACAGCCCGTTTCTCGTAATCCTCAATCGGAACGCCGACCGCCCGCTGATCAATCGTGGCAGATGCGGTAGATGGGGGAGCTGCTTCGATCTGAACCGGATTTTGCAGAAACTGGCCCGACAATCTTTCAATCTCCGGCGGCATTGTCGCCGAGAAAAACAGCGTTTGCCGGGTGAAGGGCACGAGTTTAGCGATGCGCTCGATGTCTGGAATAAATCCCATATCCAGCATCCGGTCGGCTTCATCAATGACCAGGATGTCGACGCCGGTCATCAGCAGTTTTCCACGCTCAAAATGATCGAGCAAACGGCCCGGCGTCGCGATCAATACATCGGCGCCACGATCGAGCTTTTTCAGCTGTTCCTCGAAGGATACCCCGCCAATCAACAATGCAACGGTAAGCTTGTGATTTTGTCCGTATCGCTTGAAGTTCTCCTCGACCTGGGCGGCCAATTCGCGTGTCGGTTCGAGGATCAGCGTGCGCGGCATTCTTGCGCGCGCACGGCCTCTTTCGAGCAGGGAAAGCATTGGTAAGACAAAGGAAGCGGTTTTTCCAGTTCCGGTTTGCGCGATACCCATGACATCGCGTTTGTTCAGCACTTCAGGAATTGCCTGCGCCTGAATGGCAGTCGGCTCCTTGTACCCGGATGCTTCTACTGCCGCCAGGACCTTCTTGCTCAGGCCGAGATCTTCAAATTTCATATTCGGATTTTTCTTTTCGTTCAGATTCTCCGGGGACTCATTTAATGCCCGGATATGTCGCTGGCACACTATATACGATTCTTCGCCAGCAGCGCTTCTATGCGCGCGCGGTCTGGATAGGCGAAGGGGTAGGCAAAGTCAACCATTTCCCCGAGATTACAATAATTTAAGGGCCGCGCTACTACGCATTTCGTCTTCATTGGATCACTTCAACTTTCCAAAATTTTTGTGATCATTTCGGGTGATCTTTTCTTCGTTTTGGTCCGTAGACCCGGCGTGATTACAAATTCAACATGGAGACTACGATGCTTAAATTCTCAAAATACGCGATCGCAACTGTTTTTGCAGCCGGGTTTGCTGGTTCCGCCTGGGCCGCCGATATTGTTGACACCGCCAAGGGTGCAGGCCAGTTCAACACCCTGTTGGCAGCAGCAACTGCAGCCGGGCTGGTCGACACCTTGAAAGGTGACGGACCGCTGACGGTTTTTGCCCCGACTGACGATGCGTTTGCAGCGCTGCCGGAAGGTACAGTTGAAAGCCTCCTGAAGCCTGAAAACAAGGACCAGCTGGTCAAGATCCTGACCTATCATGTGGTTCCAGGCAAGGTGATGTCCAGCGACCTCAAAGACGGCATGATGGCCAAGACTGTTGAAGGTGGAGAAGTCAAAATCGATCTCGCCGACGGTGCAATGGTCAACGACGCCAAGGTTGTCACGGCTGATATCGCAGCAGACAATGGCGTGATCCACGTGATTGACAAGGTAATCATGCCTGGCTCATAAGCCCGCATGAATTGAGATTGTCTCAAACAGGTCGCCGAGAGGCGGCCTGTTTTTGTTTAGACGTCCAACAGTTCATCCGTGGCGAATTCGGCATTATCCTGAATAAAACGGAACCGCGCCTCCGGCTTGTTTCCCATTAATTGATCGACGCTCGATTTGGTCGAGTCCACATTCAGTTCCGGAACCTCCACACGCAACAAGGTCCGCTTGGCCGGGTCCATGGTCGTTTCCTTCAACTGCGCGGGCATCATCTCGCCCAGCCCCTTGAAGCGGCTGATCTCAACTTTCTTGTTGCCGGTAAACTCTTTCTCCAGCAACTCATCCTTATGGGCATCGTCCCGAGCATAGAGCGTTTTTCCGCCCTGGCTGATTTTATAAAGTGGTGGAACCGCGAGATATAAATGGCTGTTGGCGATCAGTTCCGGCATTTCCTGAAAGAAGAAAGTAATCAACAGCGAGGCGATGTGAGCGCCATCCACATCGGCATCGGTCATGATGATGATGCGGTCATATCGTAGGTCATCCTCACGGTACTTGGACCGTGTGCCGCATCCAAGCGCTTGAATAAGATCGCTGATTTGTTGGTTCGCCGCCAGTTTTTCGCGGCCCGCAGAAGCGACGTTCAGGATCTTGCCGCGCAGAGGCAGGATGGCCTGGCTGGCCCGATCCCTTGCCTGCTTGGCAGAACCGCCGGCGGAATCCCCCTCGACGATAAACAGTTCCGTACCGCCCTTGGCACCGGCCGAACAATCGGCCAGCTTGCCGGGCAGCCGCAGCTTGCGGGTAGCACTCTTTCTGTTAATCTCGCGTTCCTTGCGCCGGGCGAGACGCTCCTCTGCCCGGTCCACGACCCATTCCAGTAGCTTACTGGCCTGATGTGGGGAGGCGGCCAGCCAGTGGTCAAAGGGATCCCGTACCGCATTCTCAACAATGCGCTGCGCTTCCACCGTCGCCAGCTTATCCTTGGTCTGGCCGACGAATTCCGGCTCGCGGATAAATACCGACAACATCGCGGCGGCCGCCGTCATGACGTCATCTGTCGTGATCATCGAAGCCTTCTTGTTGCCGATGATCTCGCCGTAGGACTTCAATCCACGGGTCAACGCGATTCTCAAACCCGCTTCATGCGTTCCGCCATCGGGTGTCGGCACAGTGTTACAGTAAGAGCGGACAAAACCATCGTCAGCATGCCATGCGACCGCCCATTCTACCGCGCCATGGCCGCTACTTGCTTCGGTCTTGCCGGCAAACGGCTCCAGGGTGACCTTCGCAGACTTACCTAGACTTTCTTCCAGATAGTCCCGCAAGCCGCCGGGGAAGTGAAATACCGCTTCGCTCGGCGTGTCATCCTTCTCGCTGATCAGCGATGGATCGCATTTCCAGCGGATTTCCACACCGCCAAACAAATATGCCTTCGAGCGCGCCATGCGCATCAACCGTGAAGGGGTAAAGCTGGCGCCTTTACCGAAAATGGCATCATCCGGCTTGAATCGGACCTTCGTACCGCGGCGATTGTGTACTTCGCCGATGTCTTCGAGCGGCGCAAGCGGAATTCCCTGACGGAACTCCTGCCGATAGAGACGCCGGTTGCGCGCCACCTCGACTTCCAGATGTATCGACAGTGCATTAACAACGGATACGCCAACGCCGTGCAGGCCGCCGGAGGTCTCGTAGGCTTTGGAATCGAACTTGCCGCCTGCGTGCAAAATGGTCATCACCACTTCCAGCGAGGATTTACCCTTGAATTTGGGATGCTCATCTACCGGAATTCCGCGGCCGTTATCCGTGACGGAGAGGTATCCCTGGCTGTCAAGTTCCACCTCAATTCGGGTGGCGTGACCGGCCACGGCTTCATCCATAGAATTGTCGATGACCTCGGCAAACAGGTGATGCATCGCCTTTTCATCGGTGCCACCGATGTACATGCCTGGCCGTCTGCGAACCGGCTCCAGGCCTTCCAGCACTTCAATGTCGGTCGCGCTATACCCGCTTTCGCTCGGCTGCGCTGCTTTCTTGCTGGACCGCGTCCTTGAACCGGTTTCTGGTTGTGATTTTGTCTGCATGGCAGAAAATAAGTCGTCACTACTATCCATGGATGTGCCGCATCCTTTTAAAAAGAATCATCGTGAAATCTTACCGTTTCAAGGCAACAAATGCGACCATTACCAAACTCGCACGCCAGAAAACAGGCTGCGAAGCCTGCGAATCATGATTGATCTAATTGAAAGATGAATCAAAAAGAGGCAGGGCTTTCAACCCTGCCATCTTTTTGTTTTGAGGATGGAATTCGTGGTAATCAGGCAAATACTGCCGTAATACCCGCCAATCCGGCGCATATCATCGCTACTGAAACGACAACGATGCTCGCGGCCGAATGATCTTCTACGTGTTCCACTTCCCTCAAATGGTCTTCTGGGAAGGTCATTTTGTTTCCTTTAATCACACTCCCCCCTTTCACTGTAAATGGGGTTTGTTTCTGCCGGTTCAAGTTCCCTCGAACCTTAAATTGAGTTGGCTAACAGTAACATCACGACAAATGCCAAACTTGTTGAAATTACAACAACTTTTGACATCGCATGATGCGAGGAAGTGACGCCTTGACGCGCTTTGATGATACTATATTCCATTTGGTTTCTCCTGACTGGCGAAATTACCTCGCCATCAAAACCCCGGCCCGTCAGAACCGTACAAGATAGATGGGGCGCAGGCTGATAACCTTCCAATCACGTTGGAATTACAAATTCGTCAGACAAAAAAGGGGAGGCTGTATAGCCTCCCCGAAACAGAGAAATAGATGTGTGGAAACTATCGAACGACGCAGAGATGGCGCTTGCCGTCATAACCCAGATAGGTGCCGGTCTGTTCGTCAAAACTGCGGAATCTTGCGCGGCAATATTCAAACCAGGCCGGGGAACCGGGTTCAGTACCGGCAATCTGTGAATTCTGGCCCACCGTGTCCTCATAGGTCAGCACTTTCGGAGACCCTTCGTCCTTGTAGATGCTGCCGGTCTTCCCGTCATACTGCTCATACTGGTCGTATTGCTCATATTCGGAATATGGCCGCCGATAACCTTCTGAATAGACGGGTGGCGCCGGATAGATCGGGGGCGATGTGTAGACCGGTTCGGGATAGGAATAGGCAACCGGAGGCGGCTCGTAAATCACCGTCGGGGGTGCGTAATAGGGCTGAACTGCATAGACCGGGGGTGCAACCAGTGAGCCAATCAGAAATCCGGCAATTCCTGCGCCCAGCACCTCGCCACCGCGATAGCCGTGGCGTCTGTGCTTGTATCCGCCATGCTTGTAATGTTTGCCATGATAGCCTTTGCGGTGTTTCGGGCCGGCATCCGCTTCCGAGACGGCGGATAACAGGATCGTGCCGGTAAACGCAGCGGCTAACAATGCAACGGGTAATCTGGTAGTGAGCTGAACCATATCAATTTCCTCGGGCCAATTTCGGCACAAACATCAATCCGTTTAACAGACTGTATTTCATCATGGCGCCGAATGTGGCAGAACGAGGCTGAACACAAGCTGAACGACATATTTTTCTTTCAAGTCGTTCATTTACCAACTCTTCTCCAGAATTCGGGACCATGACAAATCCACCTGATATTCTTCGTATTGCGATAGCACAATTAAACCCGATTGTGGGCGACGTGGCAGGAAATCTCGCCCTGGCGCGGGAAGCGAGGGCCGATGCCGCGCGAATGAACGCGGATCTGGTGGTTTTCACCGAATTGTTCATTGCAGGATACCCGCCCGAAGACCTGGTGCTCAAATCCGCCTTCGTGGAAGAATGCATGGAGGCGGTCGAGAGCTTTTCGGAAGATACAAACGATGGCGGGCCGGGAATCATCATGGGAAGCCCGCAACGTACCAATAAGGGTCTTTTCAACGCAATTGCCGTTTTGGATGACGGCAAGGTCCAGAGCTGGCGGCAAAAGGTGGATCTCCCGAATTACGGCGTCTTTGACGAGAAGCGTGTTTTCGACACCGGTGAAATGCCCGGACCGCTGAATTTTCGCGGGGTAAGGCTGGGCGTGCCGATCTGTGAGGACATTTGGGGCGATCTTGGCGTCTGCGAAACGCTGGCTGAATCCGGGGCAGAATTGTTGATCGTACCCAACGGTTCTCCCTACAACCGCGAAAAAATGGATATCCGCTACCAGGTGGTGATCAAGCAGATCATCGAGAGCGGCCTTCCGATCATCTATGCAAATCAGCTGGGCGGTCAGGACGAATTGGTGTTTGACGGCGGTTCCTTCGTAATTAATGCCGACCATAAACTTGCCGTTCAGATGAACCAATTCGAGCCGAGCACCATTGTCACGACCTGGCGCCGTGAGGGAGATGGCTGGAATTGCGATGACGGTGTGAAGGCCAATCTGCCTGAAATCCAGGAAAGCGACTGGCGGGCCTGCGTCATGGGCTTGCGCGACTATGTGAACAAGAACCACTTCAACAATGTGGTGCTCGGCCTTTCCGGCGGCATAGACTCTGCGGTTTGTGCAGCAATGGCGGTCGACGCGCTGGGTGAGGAGCGGGTTCGTTGCGTCATGCTTCCCTATGTCTATACGTCCCAGGAAAGCCATACGGATGCAGAGGCCTGCGCTGAAGCGCTGGGCGTGCGTTATCAGGTGGTACCGATTTCTGAGCCGGTCGAGGGTTTTCTCAGCGCGCTTGAACCGCTTTTCGAAGGGACAAACTCTGGAATAACCGAGGAAAACCTACAATCACGGGCCCGTGGCACAATTCTGATGGCCATTTCCAACAAGTTCGGATCGATGGTGGTGACCACCGGCAATAAGAGCGAGATGTCGGTCGGATATGCCACCCTGTATGGCGACATGAATGGCGGTTTTAATCCGATCAAGGACCTTTACAAAATGCAGGTCTATGCCTTGGCCGAATGGCGCAACAAGAATGTGCCGCCGGATTGTCTCGGCCCGGGAGGGGAGGTCATCCCTGCCAATATCATCTCCAAGGCACCATCTGCGGAACTGCGCGAAAATCAGACCGACCAGGATTCACTGCCACCATATCCCGCTTTGGACGATATTCTTGAGTGTCTGGTTGAGCAGGAAATGCCGGTTGAGAAGGTCATTGCGCGCGGGCACGATCGCGAAACAGTCGAGCGTATTGAGCATTTGCTTTACATCGCCGAATACAAGCGGCGTCAGGCAGCGCCGGGCGTCAAGATTACCCGCAAGAGCTTTGGCCGTGACAGACGATATCCGATCACCAATCGATTCAGGGACCGGGATTGAATTTCCTGTCCCAACCGTCAAATCGATAACCCGGCCATCTATCCTTTCGCGGAACCTTCTATTCCAAAATTGGCATTGCATTTGAGACGGATAGGAATATAGCAGCCAAATGCAGTTCTTTGCCTTCTTGCGACACAATGCCCGCTGGATCGCCGGCGGTTTCTTGCTGACGCTTTTTTCAAGCTTCGGCCAGACCTTTTTCATTGCACTGTCCGCTGGAGAAATACGGGCAGAATACAATCTGTCCCACGGAGAATTCGGCGGCATATATATGATCGCCACGCTTGCGAGCGCCTTGACCTTTCCCTGGATAGGCCAGCTGGTTGATTATTATACGGTCCGCAGGATTTCGTTTTTTACTATTCTGGCTTTGATATGCGCCTGTCTGGCGATGATGATATCCACCCATCTTGCTGGACTGGTCCTGGCGATATATGCGCTTCGCCTGTTTGGGCAGGGCATGATGTTCCACATCGCACAGACGGCCATGGGCAAATGGTATGCCGGCAATCGCGGGCAGGCGGTCGCCACGACTTCAATTGGTGTCAACTTTGGCGAGGCATTGTTTCCAATAATTTTTGTTGCCTTTGCCGGTCTGTATGGATGGCGTAACGCCTGGCTGGCATCTGCCGTTTTGCTGCTATTGGTACTTCCCGTGATCGCTGCTCTATTCAGTCGCGAGCGAACGCCGCGTAGCACCGACCCGGAGGTCAAGGGATATGGGATTCGCAACTGGACGCGAAGCGAGGTGCTCCGCGATCCGCTGTTTTATGTGTTGCAAATCGGGGTGCTCGCGCCTGCATTTATCGGGACAACGATCTTTTTCCATCAGGTGCATTTGGCCGACCTGCGCGGTTGGTCGATGGAGACGGTTGCGACCACCTATATAGTCATGTCGGTTTCCGTGATCAGCTTCGCACTGATCGCGGGACAGTTGATTGACAAATTCTCTGCATTGCAATTGCTTCCGGCATTCTTATTGCCGCTGGCACTAGCCTGTTTGGTCCTGTCCCAATTTGAAGCCCAGTGGAGTGCCTTCGTTTTCATGGGCATGTTGGGGATCTCCTATGGACTTTCATCCAGCCTGTTTGGCGCGGTCTGGCCGGAACTATACGGCACGAAACATCTGGGCGCGATCAGGTCCGTGGTAATCGCCATGATGGTATTCGGCACGGCTGCCGGACCGGGCGTCACAGGATATCTAATTGACCTCGGCATCGGATTTCCCTTGCAGATCACCGTCATGGGCCTTTATTGCCTTGCCGCAGCACTCTTGATGATGATTGCCTCACGTGTGGCGATCGCACGAACAAATCCGGTGGAATCTTCCCTATGACTTCAAAAGTACGATTTGCCCCTTCGCCGACCGGCAATATCCATATCGGAAACGCCCGCACGGCGCTGATCAACTGGATCTATGCCCAGCAGAAGAATGGTGAGTTTATTCTTCGCTTCGATGACACGGATACTGCCAGGTCCAAACAGGAGTATGCAGATGGAATCCTGAGAGACCTTAGCTGGCTTGGTATCGAACCCGACCAGATTGAATATCAGTCGAAAAGAACCGATTCCTACCGGAAGATCACGGACGATCTGATTTCACGCGGCCTCTTATATGCCTGCTATGAGACGCCCGAGGAGCTGGATAGAAAGCGCAAACGGCTGGCCGCAAGAGGAAAACCACCGGTTTATGACCGTACCGGATTGAAATTGACCGACGAAGAACGGACCGCCCTTGAAAGGGAAGGTCGTCAGCCGCATTGGCGGTTTGTCCTGCCCAATTACGACAGTGATCCCTTCGCGCCGAAACGGACCGAAATACATTGGGATGACCTGGTGCGTGGCGAGCAGACCGTCGATCTCGCCTCGATTTCCGATCCCGTCCTGGTCCGCGCCGATGGCAGCTGGTTATACACTCTGCCGAGCGTTATTGATGATATCGAAATGGGCGTCACACAGATAATCAGGGGGGATGATCACGTCACCAATACCGGTGTTCAACTGGCGTTGTTCGATGTGCTGGGCGCAAGCGCACCGCAATTCGGGCACCACAATCTGTTGACAACCGCAAGCGGCGAGGGACTGTCGAAACGTCTCGGATCGCTTTCTATTCAAAGCCTGGCTGAGGACAGTTATGAACCCATGGCCGTGGCGTCACTCGCGGTTTTGATTGGTGCTGCGGGCGCTGTCGAGGCAATGCCGTCCATGCCTGCATTGGTTGAACGGTTCGATATCTCGGCGATCGGAAAGTCAGCCGCAAAGTTTGACATGTCGGAACTGGACAGTCTCAACAAAAAGCTGGTGCGTGATCTGGAATGGAGCGATGTCAAAGACCGATTTGGCGATGACATATTTGCCGGTAACGGTTCGAATTTCTGGCCTGCCATCCGTGAAAACCTGGAAAAGGTCTCGGAAGCCGAGGATTGGTGGCAGCGCATCATGGACGCAGAACCGGTTATCGATCCCGAAGACAGGGATTATGTTGGACTGGCAAAGGAATACCTACCGCCTGAACCATTGGACGAGAACGCCTGGAAGTCCTGGACCGACGCTCTAAAGGTACCGAGTGGCCGGAAGGGCAAGGCCTTGTTCATGCCATTGCGCAAGGCGCTGACCGGAATGGATCACGGCCCCGACATGGCAAAAATTCTGCCGATTATTGGACGGGAAAAAACGATGGCCCGACTATCCTGACCCGCTTGCCGCCGGAAGTTTCGGTAACCAGATCCTGCCTGGCCTTCGGATTTGCGATCTCCTGTAGCCCGGCAAGGGTCAACCCGCCATCGAGATTGGCTTGTGTCTCGGGATCAATCCAGGGATCAATCTTGAATTCCGGGGTTCCCACTTTTGGCGTATTGTCAGCTGGTGTTGTCACAGAAGACAGTTCCGAGGTGGAGATATAGGCATCACCATAAACCTCGGCGAACGCATTGGAGGTCCTGCAGGTGCAGCTCTCGTCGAAGCTCTTTCGATAGTTGAACGCCGTCGGTAATTCCGTGTAGGGCAGATCAGTACGGTACGAAATCATGTCCTCGCTGTCCTGATTTGGCATCCGATGAAAATACAGTTCCACATCGGTACCCGGGCACATGTTTTCGCAAGTCAGTTCGTCATCACCGAACCGTTCGGAAACCGTTGAGAAGCTGATCGGGAAATAATACCCGTCGCAGGTGCGAACACATAGGGTACGAAATGTCCCATATCTGCTGGCCAGGCCGGTATCGGGATCAAAATCATTGCGGGTTCTGTACCCGTCTTCGCCATAAGTGCGCACACCAAAAATCTGCTCCAATAACGTCCGTCGTCTCGGGGCCTGATTTTGTACCGCAAAAGCTTGATTGCCACGACTGACCTGACAACCATAACGCTGGATATCCCGCATAACAGCATTACGCCTGGCGCTGTCGCCACCGCCACTTGGGGCATGACTGGCCCGCGTGCGCTCTAACTGGCGCAGATTGTCATGCATCTGGTCAAGGCTGGCCCGGATCCGTCCACATATGCCGACGCGGAAAAGGCCGGAGAGAATACATCCGTTACGCCGTAACGCGCTTTCAGTTTTGGCAATCTGGGCGCGTTGATCGCGGACTGCACGATCATATTCACGATATTTCTTTGACCCACCGGAAAACCCACCGCCGGAATTAAGCGCCGCGAGTTCATTGGTAAGCTGGAGGCACACCGCCGATTGCGCCTGGGCATCAGCTGTCCAGGCGCCATACTGGATCGCGAAACAAAGCAACGCTGCAGACGAAATTTTGCCGAATCTGGTGAACTGATTCAAAGTTTCGCGCATCCCGTTAAGACCGATTCCCAAACTTCAAGAACGCCCTTTACATTGCAAACACGGGGTTAACCAATGGTTGCGCCGGAAAAAAGACGTTAATTGTCAATTGTGTCGGCACCATGCCGCTATTCGGATGCTTTATCCAGTAGAAATTTGTTTACTCGGCTTTTTGCATTGCCTCGACCGCAGCCAGCGCACTCATGTTGAAAACACCACGAGAAGTAACTGACGGTGTGAGAACATGCACCGGTTTTGAGGTCCCCAGCAGGATTGGGCCGACATGTAATGCATCCGTCATCTGCTTGACCACATTCAAGGTGATGTTCGCTGAATCAAGATCGGGAAAAACCAGCAGGTTAGCCTGTCCCTTCAGCCGTGAATTGGGCATGACCCGGTCCCTGATCAATTGAGAAAGTGCCGTATCGCCATGCATTTCGCCATCCGCCTCAAGATCGGGATCGCGTTCAAACAGGATTTCGACCGCGCGCCGCATCTTGATCGATCTCTCGGTTGATCGCGAGCCGAAATCGGAAGCAGAAAGCAGCGCCGCTTTCGGCACCAGACCGAAACGACGAATTGCGGTCGCTGCCAGCAGGGTCATTTCAGCCAGTTCCTCGGCGGTCGGGTTTTCGGTGACATAGGTATCGGTCATGAAGTAGACGCCCTGCTGGTTAATCAGCATGGACAAACCTGAAAGATCTCGGACAGTCGGCGCCTTTCCGATGATCATGTCGACATACTGCAAGTGCCTTTTGAACCGCCCATCCAGACCGCACAGCATTGCATCTGCATCTCCGCGTGCGACCGCCAGTGCCCCGATCACCGTATTGTTAGAGCGGACAATGGTTCGCGCAGCTTCGGGCGTAATCCCCTTGCGGCAGGTCTTCTCAATCATCAGGTCTACATATTCCCTGAAGCGATCATCCTGTGACGGATTGACAATTTCGAAATCGACACCCGCCCTGATCCGCAAACCATACCGTTCAAGACGGTTCTCCACGACTTCCGGCCGGCCAACAAGAATCGGATTGCAGATTCCGTCTTCAATCGCAATTTGTGTTGCTCTTAGAACCCGTTCATCCTCTCCATCAGTATAAATGACCCGCTGCTTGACCGTCCGCGCCTTCTCGATCACCGGCTTCATGATCAGGCCTGAGCGGAACACGAACCGGTTCAATCGATCCAGATAGACATCGAAATCTTCCATTGGGCGGGTAGCCACGCCGGTTTCCATCGCAGCCTTTGCGACGGCCGGAGCAATTCTGAGGATCAATCTTTGATCGAACGGGGAGGGGATCAGGTAGTCGGGTCCGAATACCGGCGCCTCACCGCCATAGGCACGCGCAGCAACATCGGAAGCTTCTTCATGCGCCAACTCGGCAATCGCCTTCACTGCGGCGAGTTTCATTTCCTCATTGATCGTCGTGGCGCCAACATCGAGCGCACCGCGAAAGATATAGGGAAAGCAGAGCACATTATTGACCTGATTGGGAAAATCCGACCGTCCTGTGCAGATCATGGCGTCGGGGCGCACCTCCCTTGCAGTCTCGGGCATGATTTCCGGATGCGGATTTGCAAGTGCCAGTACCAGCGGATCTTTTGCCATCTTCTCGATCATTTCGGCTTTCAGCACGCCGCCCGCGGAAAGACCGAGAAATATATCCGCGTCGGGAATGACATCAGACAGCGTGCGTGCCTTCGTATCCTGGGCGAAAGCTTCCTTGTATTTGTCCATCAATGCCTCACGGCCCTTGTAGACAACGCCTTCTATATCCGTGACGAAAATGTTTTCCCGTTTCGCGCCCAGCGAAAGCAAAACGTTCAGGCAAGCTAGTGCCGCGGCCCCGGCGCCAGACACTACAATCTTGACTTCCTCAAGTTTCTTGCCTGCGAGCTCAAGAGCATTCAGCGCGGCCGCGCCGACGATAATCGCAGTGCCATGCTGGTCATCATGGAAGACCGGAATATTCATCCGTTCCCGCAGGCATTTCTCAATCTCGAAACATTCGGGCGCCTTGATGTCTTCGAGATTGATTCCGCCAAAGGTCGGCTCCAGCGCAGCAACCACATTGCAGAATTCGTCGACCTGATACTCTTCGACTTCGATATCGAAAACATCGATCCCGGCAAATTTCTTGAAAAGGACCGCCTTGCCTTCCATCACTGGTTTCGAAGCCAATGGACCGATATTGCCAAGACCAAGAACGGCCGTTCCGTTGGATATCACCGCAACAAGATTGGCGCGCGCTGTATAGTCCGCCGCTCGCAGCGGATCATCGTTAATGGAAAGGCAGGGTGCCGCCACGCCCGGCGAATAGGCTAGCGCCAGATCCCGCTGGTTTCCGAGCGGCTTCGTTGCACCAATTGCGAGCTTACCTGGTGCCGGAAACTGGTGATAATGAAGGGCGCTTTCCTCTAACTCGCTGGCAGGCTGATATCCCGAATTCTTTTCTTTGTTTTCTGTCGACATGCGTCATTCCATTCGCGAGCGGTTATTCAAAATGCATTTTGATTGAGGCCACCATCAACCAGGAAATTTCGGCCGGTGATATAGCCACCATGGACGGAGCACAGGAATGCGCACAGAGCACCAAATTCATCGGCAGTACCCAGACGCTTTGCAGGAATCGGTTCGATTTCTCTCTCCCGCGCTTCCTCCTGTGAAATGTTTAGCTGTTGGGCCATGAATGCGAAACCGGATTTCAGGCGATCGGTGTCCATTTTTCCCGGCAATATCTGATTGATCGTTACATCATGACTGGCAATCGAACGTGCTACACCGGCCAGAAATGAAGTCAGACCGGCTCTGGCGCCGGAGGAAAGGTCGAGACCCGGAAGTGCAGTGTAAACCGAAAGCGAGGTGATGTTGACGATGCGGCCAAAGCCACGCTCGCACATGCCGTCGACTGCTTTCTGAATGAGCTCGATCGGTGTCACCATGTTTTGGGTTACACCCTGCAATATGTCATCGCGGGACAGTTCCCGGAAATCCCGCCGTGGCGGTCCGCCATTATTGTTTACCAGAATGTCTGGTTGCGGGCAGGCTTCAAGCAGGGCCGCCTGTCCTTCAAGCGTGGAAACATCCGCCAGCACCGGGACGATGGTTCCAGTTCCCAATTTCGACAGGGCTTCAGCGGTCTCATTGGTTGCCGTTTCATCGCGTCCGTTGACAATGACATCACATCCGGCTTGCGCCAGATGCATCGCGCAGCCCCTGCCTAGACCGCGGCTTGAAGCGCACACAATTGCCTTTTTCCCGGAAATACCCAAATCCAACGCTATTCTCCCCTTATC
This sequence comes from Salaquimonas sp., assembly GCA_028289365.1. Classification (GTDB taxonomy): domain Bacteria; phylum Pseudomonadota; class Alphaproteobacteria; order Rhizobiales; family Rhizobiaceae; genus BOKV01. Next base: position 30,356 of record JANQQM010000141.1, read on the forward strand.
GTGATCTTGGTAGCAGACGCCGTCAAACATCAACCGGATTTCGGACAAAGGCAATCGCTGCCGGAAGAATTATGACAAGTTTCGCTGAAAGATGATCGGCAGACGCAGTTGTTCATCCTTCTTTGAAATTACTTGTGTGCACTCAGCTGTCACATGAATGTTATGTGAATCGGACAATAAACCGGCAGGTTATACAACTGGCAGGTGTGACATGCATGCCAAACATTTCCGTACGCTTTTCATCTCGGATATCCACCTGGGAACAAGGGGCTGTCAGGCGGAATCACTGCTGGATTTCCTGAGGGAACATGACGCAGAAAAGATCTATCTGGTGGGCGATATTGTCGATGGCTGGAGACTGCGCCGAAATTGGTATTGGCCGCAGGTCCACAATGATGTCGTGCAAAAACTGCTTCGCAAGAGCCGCAAGGGCAGTGAAATTATCTATGTTCCTGGCAATCACGATGAATTTTTGCGCAGCTATCTGGGTTCCCACTTTGGGGGTGTCGAAGTGCGCGATCGCGACATTCATGAAACAGCAGATGGCCGGAAACTCCTGATCATTCATGGAGACCAGTTTGATGTGGTGGTCAGAAACGCAAAATACCTGGCACATCTGGGTGACTGGGCCTATGTGTTTGCTCTTTCGGCCAATACCAAGTTCAATCGGATCCGGCGCTTTTTAGGTCTGCCTTACTGGTCGCTTTCCAAATGGGCCAAGCTCAAGGTCAAGGATGCGGTGAGTTTCATTGGTGAATTCGAAAAGGCCTTGGCCCGCGCGGCCAGAAATTGTGGCGCTGATGGCGTGGTTTGCGGCCATATCCATCATGCGGTAATCGGCGAGCGCGAACAAATCCAATATATTAACACTGGCGATTGGGTGGAAAGCTGCACCGCCATTGTTGAAACCCATACCGGCGAACTGCAATTGATTGACTGGGCAGAGATTGCGCGCGGCAGGCTTGCCGAGCTGCGGAAATCTGCCCCGCAATCAAAACCCGCATCCGGTTCGATAGAAGCAGCCTGATGAAGATACTGTTTGTTACTGATGCCTGGCGCCCGCAAATAAATGGGGTCGTAAGGACGCTTGAGGAATTGATCCGGGAATTGCGGGCGACTGGAATTGAGATCGCAACAATCACGCCGGACCAGTTCATGACAGTACCAACGCCAGGTTATCCGGAAATCAGGCTGGCATTAGTTATTTCGGGGATGTTACGGCGGCGCATTGACGAGATTGATCCTGATCACATCCACATAGCAACCGAAGGTCCACTCGGCACGGCTGCGCGGTCGGCTTGTTTGCGGACAAGACGGACTTTTACCACCAGTTATCATACGAGGTTTCCCGAGTATCTGCGGGCGCGGGCGCCGGTGCCGTTGGCCTGGACCTATGCCTGGCTGCGCCGCTTTCACAATTCGGGTACGGCTTGTCTGGTTGCCACCAAGAGCATTGCGGACGATCTGGAAAGCAGGGGATTCAATAATGTCGTACCCTGGACCAGGGGCGTTGACCACGATTTGTTCAAACCTCGCAAGAAGTCCGAATTGGGTATTGGCCGTGATTGGAAGCGCCCGGTCTTTGTCAATGTCGGTCGGGTATCGGTCGAAAAAAACCTCGATGCATTCCTGTCACTTGATCTGCCCGGAACCAAACTGGTCGTCGGTGACGGGCCGGCTCGCAATGCGCTTGAAAAGAAATATCCCGAAGCGGTCTTTGCCGGCGCAAAGTCAGGCACCGAACTCGCCAAATATTACAATGCTGCAGATGTCTTTGTGTTTCCAAGTCTGACCGACACATTCGGCAATGTCCTCCTTGAAGCACTGGCCAGTGGCCTGCCGGTCGCGGCATTTCCGGTTTCGGGTCCATTGGATGTCATCGGTGAAAGTGACGCTGGAATATTGGACGAAGACCTCAGGCGCGCCGCCATTTCCGCACTGGACATCCCATCAACGGCAGCAGTGAAACATGCTTCCAAATTTACCTGGCGTGAATGCGCCCGAATCTTCCTGCAGTCGGCAAAAATTCCTCACCATGCCGGGGAAGCAGCGCAGTTACTGCTTTCATCCTCCGAAAACTGACTTTGGCGCAAAAATAATCCTTGCGCCGGGATTGGGATTGTTCGATCAATGCCGCTGAATTTCAGCCTCGAAGGATTGACCGGTCATGATACATGCCAAAATTCCGCCGTCGATTGAGGATGTGCGCGCTGCAGCAGGTCGCCTGAAAGGCAAGGCAACTGTCACACCTTTATTACCCAGCGACGTGCTCGGCTCGCTGACCGGCACAAATGCCTTCGTGAAAGCCGAATGCTTGCAACGCACCGGCTCTTTCAAGTTTCGTGGCGCGTATAACTCGCTAGCGGTATTACCGGAAGACAAACGGAAGCTGGGCGTTGTTGCCTGTTCATCGGGCAATCACGGGCAGGGCATTGCAGAGGCGGCGAGACTGTTTGGATGCAAGGCAACAATCATCATGCCGGCCGATGCTCCAGTGCTCAAGGCAGCACGTGTCTCCCGTTCCGGTGCGGAGATCATACGCTATGACCGCGCAACCGAAGACCGCGATGAAATGGCCCGCGAATTCAGCAAAAGAACCGGCGCTACACTGATTCATCCCTATGAATATCGCGAAGTGATAGCTGGCCAAGGTACTTGCGGGATGGAGATTGTTGATCAGTTTGAGCAGTTGGACGCTATTCCCGACCGGATAGTGATATGTTGTGGCGGCGGCGGATTAAGTGCCGGCATCGCTCTTGCCGTTCATGAACGCTTTCCCGAGACAAAAATTTGTACAGTCGAGCCGGAAGGTTTTGATGAATATCGTCGTTCGCTTGAAGCAGGCAAAATCCTTGCGAATAAGGCGAGCACCGGCTCCATTTGTGATGCTTTGATGGCGCCCCAGCCCGGTGAGATGAGCTTTGCAATAAACAAGACACATATCGCGGACAGCCTTGTGGTATCAGACGAAGAGGCAATGAAGGCCATTCGTTTTGCCTATGAAGAGCTCAAACTCGTGATTGAGCCATCTGGAGCAGTTTCGATAGCGGCACTTCTTCAGCAAAAAACGGCCTGGCGGGGGGAGACAGTTGCCTGCGTCCTGTCCGGCGGGAATATCGACCCAGAGCTTTACGCCAAAGTGCTCGCAGACAATCCCTGAGATTGTGCTGTATCGAGGATTTCATCCCCATAATTTGGAAGTGGGCGGCGACACCTGCGCACCTTCATAAACAAGCCCGTCCTCTCGGTCCTGAGCCAGGATCAGCGGTCCGTCCAGGTCGACAAACTGAGCCTCCTGCGCAAGCAGCATGGCTGGGGCCATCCCGAGGGACGTTCCGACCATGCAGCCGACCATCAGGGAAAATCCAAGTTCATGCGCCTCGCGACACATTTTGAGTGCCTCGGTCAGCCCGCCAGCTTTGTCGAGCTTGACGTTGATACAATCATAACGCCCAACCAGCTTTTCCAGATCCCCACTCACATGCGCGCTTTCATCGGCACAGATTGGAACCGGGTGTAGCAGTTCTGACAGGATTTCATCTTCACCCTTGGGTAGCGGTTGTTCGATCAGGGCTATATTTGGTCTTGCGGCCACTTGCAGAAATTCACCGATATTGTCAGCAGACCAAGCCTCATTGGCATCCAGGATTATTTTTGAATTGGGCGCGGCGGCTGCGACCGCTCGAATTCGTTCAGCGTCACCCTCGCCACCGAGCTTGACCTTTAGCAATGGATAGTCGGTAAGCTCTTTGGCAGCGATTGCCATTTCACCAGCTTCGCCCAGGCTAATCGTCGTTGCCGTGACAACCGGCCGGGGAGGGGTCAGGCCAATCAATTGATGAGCTGGAATACCCTTCAACTTGGCGTTTAGGTCCCAAAGGGCACAATCAACCGCATTTCTTGCCGCGCCGGGAACCATCGCATCCACAATCGATTCCTGCGATTCTCCTGCCTCAATCCGGCCCCGGACTTCACTAATCTGCTCCGAAACACGCTCAAGCGTTTCGCCATAGCGAGCATAGGGCACACATTCCCCAAAGCCGGAATGATCAGCCTCCGAAATCTCGCAGACAATCACCTCCGCGCTGGTCTTAGCCCCACGAGATATGTTGAAGCTGCCCTGGATCGGCCAGGATTCGACCTGAAAGGTGAGCCTTCGTTTCATCGGATGACTTCAAATAATCCCGCTGCGCCCATGCCACCACCCACGCACATGGTGACAACCACATATTTCGCGCCACGCCGCCACCCCTCGATAAGCGCATGGCCGGTCAGGCGTGCGCCCGACATGCCATACGGGTGCCCGATGGAGATGGCACCCCCATTCACGTTGAACTTCTCTGGATCGATTTGCAGCTGTTCGCGACAATAAAGCGCCTGGCAAGCAAAGGCTTCATTCAGTTCCCAAAGGTCGATGTCTTCGACAGAAAGACCGTGATATTTCAATAGTTTGGGGACAGCATAAACAGGTCCGATACCCATCTCGTCAGGATCGACACCGGCAACAGCAATTCCGCGATAGATCCCAAGCGGATCCAGGCCGCGTTTTTCCGCTTCCTTTTCTTCCATCAGGACGCAGGCTGACGCGCCATCGGACAACTGCGAAGCGTTTCCTGCTGTGATGAACTGACCCTCCTTGATACGCTGTCCGTCCTTGAAAACCGGGTTAAGGGCGCTCAAACCATCCATCGATGTATCCGGCCGGTTTCCTTCATCCTTTTCCAGCGTGATTTCGACGTCGGATATCACCTTTGTCTCACGGTCCTGGACTTTCATGACGCTTATCAGCGGAACAATTTCATCATCGAATTTCCCGGCCTGCTGGGCAACGGAAGTGCGCATCTGGCTGGCAAGCGCATATTCATCCTGGGTCTGCCGTGAAATACCGTAACGTTCGGAAACAGTCTCGGCAGTTTCGATCATCGACATGTAGAGCTGCGGAATATTCTCATCTAGCCACGGATCAACACTGCGAAACAGGTTCATCTTGTCATTCTGGGTTAACGAAATGGACTCCACCCCACCGCCGACGGTTATGTCCATACCGTCAACGATAATCTCCTTGGCGGCGGTCGCAATTGCCATCAACCCCGATGCACATTGCCGGTCGACTGTCATTGCAGCAACGGTTGTCGGCAGACCGGCACGCAGGGCCGATTGACGCGCAACATTCCTGTATGTGGATCCCTGCTGGATTGCCGCACCCATGATCACATCATCGACCTCGCCGGGATCAATACCGGCACGAGTGACTGCGCTGGATATTGCATGTCCGCCCAGGGCTTGAGCCTGGGTGTCATTAAATGCGCCACGATAGGCTTTTCCGATTGGTGTCCGGGCAGTGGAAACGATAACGGCACTTCGCATTTACTCGTTCCCCTCTTGCGCCGCGCCAGTTTTTGAGCTGATCGTTTCTGCCTTCAAAATCTTCATGACGTGTTCGCTGCCATTACTGAATAAATCGGCATCTTCCATATTGGTAATCGTTTCAAAATGCGCAGCGACACCCTCGATAGTCCGTTCCTCCTGAGGCAAATGAGCGCCAATACTCTCACGGATTTCTAATGCCGAATAATGTCCTGCACCGGCAAAAATCACCTGGCGATTGGGGCAATCTTCGCTCACCAGATATAGCGCTGCCGGCGTCACATATTCCGGTTTCAGCCGCTCCAGCATCTCGGGCGACAGGATATCAGCCGTCATCCGGGTCGCGGCAGTTGGGGCGATACAATTGATTTTTATTCCGTTCTTGGCGCCTTCGATCGCCAGCGTGTTCATCAGACCAACGACACCCATCTTTGCCGCGCCGTAATTTGATTGACCAAAATTGCCGTAGATCCCTGATGAAGAGGTGGTCATCAGGATGCGTCCATATTGCTGTTCTCTCATCAGGTTCCATACCGCCATTGAACAATAGGCCGAACCGTTCAAATGCACATCAATCACCGAATTCCAGTCTTCCAATCCCATTTTGCCGAAACTTCTGTCACGCAGGATTCCGGCATTGTTGATCAGGATATCGACACGGCCCCATTGCTGCTTTGCCTGAGCAACCATTTCCAGGCATTCTTCATATTGCGAAACGTCCGCATCATTTGCCAGCGCCTCGCCACCGTTTTCTGCTATCTCCCCGACGACGGCTTCACTGGCTGAGGCTGAGGCGCCGGTTCCGTCACGTCGGCCGCCATAATCGTTCACAAGCACTTTCGCCCCCCGACGAGCAAGTTCCACCGCGTGCTTGCGCCCAAGACCGTTGCCGGCCCCGGTAACAATTGCGACTTTGCCATCAAATCTAATGTTCATCTAAATATCCAAGTAGCTGAAATTAAGCAGGAAATTCGGACTTCGCCCTCAAAAACCACCCCTAACTGAAAAGGTCGTCTCCGGTTTCAACATGGACACCACCATCGACCGGCAGAATTGCTCCGGTGACATAGGCACCGCCGGCACCGCACAAATAAAGGACCGCCCCCGCAATATCTTGCGGCTCTCCAATGCGTTGCAACGGGACCGAGGAGCCGACCCGTTCGACCTTCTCATCCGTGTCTGTGGCAAAGGCTGTCATTTTCGACTTGAACGGACCCGGAGCAATGGCATTGAACGTGATATCCTTGTGGGCGAGTTCCTTGCCGAGAATGCGGGTCAGATGATGAACGGCTGCCTTCGAAGCAGCATAAGAGTAGGCTCCATCACCAAGTGCGGCGCTTCCCATGACCGAGCCGATATTCACAACCCGTGACGGCCCGGATTGCGCAGCCGAAGCTTCCAAGAGGGGTAGCAGTTTTTGGGTCAGGCAGAACAGTCCGGTGACATTCACATCAAGAACCCGGCCCCAGGCCTGATAGGGAAATTCTCCGACAGGCGCGCCCCAGGTCGTGCCCGCATTGTTGAAGAGAATGTCTAGCCTGTCGCAGCGTTCCTCCACCTCGTCTGCCAGCATTTCGACCCCTTGCTCGCTGGCAACATTGCCGCCAAAGCCCTGCGCAGATCCCTTGGCGCCGCTTTCGCTTGCCATCAGATTCAGTTCTTCCGCTGTCGCAAGGCAGTCTTCAGCTTTTCGCGAGGCAATCATCACATCGGCGCCGGCGCGCACAAGCGCCGTCGAGATCATGCGGCCAATCCCGCTGGCGCCACCGGTAACTAGGGCGCTCTTGCCTTCAAGGGAAAACAGTTCTTCAAAGATTGTCATGAATGCTCCGTTTGGAAGATGCTTCTCAATGAATGATCTGGTCAACAATCCTTCGTAAAGTGGGACGTGGGGAGATACCAGTGATTATTTACTTGGACAGGAATTGCTGATCTCAAAAATTTTGCATTGAAACCCGGCGATCCCCGGCCAACAATACAGATCAACAATTCAAGAGACTGATCAGCAGCTTCTGGTTCGTCGGAGGGGAACTCAGCACATGGCAACGGAAATGAATTTGGGCATGACAGAACGGCTGGTACCGATCCACAAAGAGGTCTCTGAAATGATCCGCGAGGAAATCAGCCCGCTGGATGAAGAATATTTGCGTGATGTCGATGTCGGTGATCGTTGGCAACACACAGCGCGGCAAACGGAAATTTTGGAAGGGTTGAAACAAAAGGCCAAATCGCGCGGTCTTTGGAATTTCTGGTTGACCGATTCAAGCAGCGGATTTGGATTGACGACCGTGGAATATGCCTATCTGGCCGAAGAGATGGGCAAATCCCATCTGGCAGCGGAAGTCTTCAACTGTTCCGCGCCCGATACCGGAAACATGGATGTTCTGGAACGGTTCGGCACGAACGAGCAAAAGGAGAAATGGCTCAAACCGCTTCTCGAAGGCGAGATTCGTTCCGCCTACCTGATGACAGAGCCGGAAATTGCCTCGTCGGATGCGACCAATATTTCAATGTCATGCCAATCAGACGGGGATCACTACATTCTGAACGGGGAAAAATGGTGGTCGACCGGAGCGGGCGATCCGCGATGTCGGATATATATTGTGATGGTAGCGTCACCGGATGATGAGCGATCCCGGCATCAGCAGCACTCCATGATCCTCGTTCCAGCGGATACTCCGGGATTAGAAGTGCTACGACCCATGCAGGTCTATGGCATGGACGACGCGCCGCATGGGCACATGCATATACGGTTCACCGATGTCCGCGTTCCTGCTTCCAACATAATTCTGGGCGAGGGCAGGGGATTTGAAATTGCACAAGGGCGTTTGGGCCCGGGGCGCATCCACCACTGCATGCGCGCCATTGGCCAGGCTGAACGAGCACTCGAAATGCTGTGCAAGCGGTCGCTCGATCGCGAAGCCTTCGGAAACAAGCTTGCCCAGCTTGGCGGAAATTATGACATCATCGCCAATGCCCGCATGGAGATCGAAATGACCCGTCTATTGTGTCTGAAGGCGGCTTGGATGATGGATCAGGGCGATCCGCGTGCGGCGGCCCCGTGGATATCGCAGATCAAGGTCGCTGCACCATTGATGGCGTTGAAGGTCATCGACGAAGCAATCCAGATGCATGGGGCAGCAGGAATATCGCAGGATTTCACGCTTGCGAATGCCTGGAAACATGTCCGTACGCTGAGGCTGGCCGACGGACCTGACGCGGTTCACAGAAGACAAGTCGCCCGTTGGGAACTGAAAAAACACACCCAGGAAAAAGTCTAACGTGTTGATTATTGACGTCTTCATGCAAAAATTGGGATCGTCTGCATCGTCATTTTGATCACGTTCAATACCCCAAATATCGGAATGGCAATCTGTGTTCAGAATTATTGAGCGTTAATCCGGTCTTTAATCCTTGCATGGCATGGCATATGTGTATGAACATTGATTCTGGGTGGTTGCCATTTTCAGGCTTCGCCAATTTTCACCTGAGAGGCCTTTATGAGAGATCCGATTGAAACAGCAATGAATCTTGTGCCGATGGTCGTCGAACAGACCAATCGCGGCGAGCGTGCCTACGATATTTTTTCGCGGCTTTTGAAAGAACGCGTGATTTTTATTACCGGGCCAGTCGAGGATGGGATGGCAACCCTGGTTTGCGCTCAGCTGCTCTACCTTGAAGCAGAAAATCCGAAAAAAGAGATCCATCTATACATAAATTCACCAGGGGGTGTCGTGACCTCCGGTATGTCGATCTATGACACGATGCAGTTCATCAGACCGCCGGTCAGCACATTATGCATGGGCCAGGCCGCGTCGATGGGTTCCTTGCTGCTGTGCGCCGGTGAAAAGGACATGCGCTATGCGCTGCCGAATTCCCGCATCATGCTGCACCAGCCCTCCGGCGGTTTTCAGGGTCAGGCATCCGACATCGAGCGTCACGCTCAGGATATCCTGAAAATGAAACGGCGATTGAACGAAATATACGTAAAACACACCGGACAGGACTATGATAAGGTCGAGGCGACCCTGGATCGCGATCACTTCATGACCTCAGAAGAGGCAAAGGATTGGAATCTGATCGACCGGGTGATGGAAGAACGCGAAGTTCCTGATTCAGAATGAAGAAGCATCTGGAATCATTGAAGGCGACGTATTATTAACTGAAATGTCAACCAGCTATCGAATAATGTGATAATTGCGCCACAGTGAGTGGTGGCTGTTAAGCTTATATATAGCTTTACGACGCATGATTCGCTGAATATCGGGCTGGAGGCTTGCTTAGGTCCCATTCCGATGCTTGATTTAGTGGTGGACGTACCAATTTAAGTAGAATGTTCCCTCGTGTATCGAGTATCAGGGCACTCTCGAAATTGGCAATGATAGGCAGGAACCCCGGACGAACCAGATCCGGCAGGGGAATGGAATGAGCAAGATATCCAACAGCGGCGACTCGAAAAACACGCTTTACTGCTCTTTTTGCGGTAAGAGCCAACACGAAGTTCGCAAGCTGATTGCCGGGCCGACGGTCTTTATCTGTGATGAATGCGTAGAATTGTGCATGGATATCATCCGTGAGGAAAACAAGTCCTCGATGGTGAAATCCGGCGACGGAATTCCGGTACCCTTGGAAATCCTCGACGTGCTCAATGATTATGTAATCGGCCAGCCCCATGCCAAGCGGGTATTGTCCGTTGCCGTTCACAATCACTACAAGCGGTTGGCGCATGCGACAAAAGGCAATGATGTCGAATTGTCGAAATCCAACATCATGCTGATTGGACCGACAGGTTGCGGCAAAACCCTGTTGGCTCAGACCCTTGCCCGTATTCTCGATGTCCCGTTCACCATGGCGGATGCGACAACCTTGACCGAAGCCGGCTATGTCGGTGAGGATGTCGAAAACATCATATTGAAGCTGCTGCAATCGGCCGACTATAATGTCGAACGTGCACAGCGCGGCATCGTCTATATCGACGAAGTCGACAAGATTTCCCGCAAATCCGACAATCCTTCCATTACCCGTGATGTTTCGGGTGAAGGCGTGCAGCAGGCACTGCTGAAAATCATGGAAGGGACAGTTGCATCTGTTCCACCGCAAGGTGGCCGCAAGCATCCGCAGCAGGAATTCCTGCAGGTCGATACCACCAATATCCTGTTTATCTGCGGCGGTGCTTTTGCCGGTCTCGACAAGATCATTTCGGACCGTGGTCGCAAGACTTCGATCGGATTTGGTGCAGAAGTAGATTCCCCTGAAGATCGGCCAACCGGCGAATTGTTCAGGAAGGTTGAACCTGAAGACCTGCTGAAATTCGGCCTGATCCCCGAGTTTATTGGCCGCGTACCTGTTTTGGCAACCTTGGAAGACCTTGATGAGGACGCCCTGATCAAGATCCTGGGTGAGCCGAAAAACGCCCTGGTCAAGCAGTATCAGCGCCTGTTCGAAATGGAAAATGTCGAACTTGCTTTCCATGAAGATGCGCTTCGTGCGATCGCCCGCAGGGCTATCGAACGCAAGACCGGTGCTCGCGGGCTGAGATCGATCCTGGAATCGATTTTGCTGGATACGATGTTCGACCTGCCGTCGCTTGAAGGCGTTCAGGAAGTCGTGATCTCGGAAGAAGTTGTGGAGGGCAATGCCCGTCCGCTATACATCTATTCCGACAAGGCCGACGAAAAAGAACAAAGCGCCTGATCGGTACCCCGACCAGTCTCTAATTCTGAAAACGGAAACTATTCTGCGGGTTCGACGCCGGCCCGATCGGTGCTTCTTGGCCAGACCATCATGCGATAGGCTGTCAATCTGCGTCCAAGAATATTGGTCAGACGAAGTCGGACCAAATCGACCGTCACCAATGCCATTTGCACCAGCATGTAGGCGCAAACCAGTATGATCGTTCGCCGGGCAGCAATATCGTCCGCCGTCATGGCGCAAAGATTGGCGATGCATACCGCGGCAAAAAGGTGGGAAATGATCACCCTGGTGAGCAGATCCTGCCAACCTGCTGAAAGATAGAAGAAAAGCTTGGCCAGAAATATGCCGGGAATTGTCAGGATAGCGACCCAGAGACAGAAATCTATTAGGCTCATGGCGATTCCTTTCAGATGGAATCAAGCCTAGAATAGGTATGGTTTACGAATTGTTAATTGTCGGAATCCGGTTACGCTTCTCGCTGTCGTCATGTTTTGCGATTAAATCGACAAACGTATAATGGAATTATCAAGTGGATAGTGGCAAACCGTTGACCAATAGACAAGAAATGGGGTTGACCAACGGCTTCGGCAATCCCAATTAGTGTAGGGAGAAATGCGACACCACCACACCAGCGCCCGGGCACTTACCTCCCACCGCCAGGGTCTCGAATCCGGTGACATTGTAATCCTGAAGTACGGTACCGGAAGAATCGGTGTAAAGTGGCTGCGCGAGATTCCATTCCTGGCCAATTCGGCCCGACAAGGAAAGATTTATGAGCGATACCGAAAACAAAAGCATCGGACTTGGAAAGGGGGAGACATTCCCTCTGCTGCCATTACGCGACATTGTGGTATTTCCCCACATGATCGTGCCGCTGTTTGTCGGGCGTGAAAAATCCATCGCCGCATTAGAAGAGGTGATGAATTCGGATCGCCAAATCCTTCTGTTCACGCAAAAGAACGCAGTGGATGATGATCCTCAGCCAGAGGGACTCTATGAGGTAGGTACGCTTGCCTCGGTCTTGCAGCTTCTCAAATTGCCTGACGGAACGGTCAAGGTCCTCGTCGAGGGCGTCAACCGTGCAAAAGTTATGGAATTCACACGACGCGATGAGTTCTTTGAAGCACGTGCCGAAGTCATCGAGGATGACGAGGAAGATCAGCTCGAGCTTGAAGCAATGTCCCGCTCGGTCGTTTCCGAGTTTGAGAATTACGTCAAGCTGAACAAGAAAGTCTCCCCTGAGGTTGTAAGCGCTGTTACCCAGATCGAGGAATACTCGAAACTGGCGGACACGATCGCGCAGCATCTGGCGATCAAGATCAACGACAAGCAGGAAATCCTGTCCATATTCTCGGTCAGGAAGCGGCTTGAGCACATCCTCGGTCTGATGGAAAGCGAGATTTCGGTCTTGCAGGTCGAGAAGCGCATTCGGAGCCGGGTCAAGCGTCAAATGGAAAAGACGCAGCGCGAATACTACCTGAATGAGCAGATGAAGGCGATCCAGAAGGAGCTGGGCGACGGCGAAGAAGGCCGCGACGAACTCTCCGAACTGGAAGAGCGCATTGAAAAAACCAAGCTTTCCAAGGAAGCCCGCGAAAAGGCTTTGGGCGAGTTGAAGAAGCTCAAGCAGATGAGCCCGATGTCCGCCGAGGCAACAGTCGTTCGCAACTATCTGGACTGGCTGCTGGGCATCCCATGGGGCAAGCGTTCTGCTGCCAAGACTGATCTCAACAAGGCTGAAGAAGTTCTTGATGCCGATCATTACGGGCTTGAGAAGGTCAAGGAGCGGATTATTGAATATCTTGCTGTTCAATCGCGCTCGCGGAAAATCAAGGGTCCGATCCTTTGTCTGGTCGGACCTCCGGGGGTTGGCAAGACCTCACTTGGCAAGTCGATTGCCAAGGCAACCGGGCGTGAATTTGTCCGCATGGCACTTGGCGGCGTTCGTGATGAAGCGGAAATCCGTGGACATCGCCGGACCTATATCGGGTCAATGCCAGGTAAGGTCATCCAGTCGATGAAAAAGGCCAAGAAGTCCAATCCGCTTTTCCTTCTCGACGAGATCGACAAGATGGGCATGGATTTCCGGGGTGATCCGTCCTCGGCGCTGCTGGAGGTACTGGATCCGGAGCAAAACAATACGTTCAACGACCACTATCTCGAGGTTGAATATGACCTTTCGAGCGTGATGTTTGTGACGACTGCCAATACGTTGAATATCCCCGGCCCGTTGATGGATCGGATGGAGATCATACGCATTGCCGGATATACCGAAGACGAGAAGGTGGAAATTGCCAAGCGTCACTTGTTCCCAAAAGCCATTCGCGACCATGCGCTGAACGACAAGGAGTTCGTGGTTTCCGACGAAGCCTTGTTGACGATCATTCGGCGTTACACAAGAGAAGCAGGTGTACGCGGGCTTGAGCGCGAATTGCAGAAATTGGCGCGCAAGGCTGTCACCGAAATCCTCAAAGGCAACAAGAAATCGGTCAAGGTCGACAACAAGAATGTCGAGGATTATCTCGGCGTGCCTAAGTTCCGTCACGGCGAGGCCGAAACCGAAGATCAGGTTGGCGTGGTGACCGGGTTGGCGTGGACGGAAGTTGGCGGTGAATTGCTGACCATCGAAGGCGTCTCCATGCCGGGCAAAGGCAAGATGACCGTTACCGGAAATCTTCGCGATGTGATGAAGGAATCAATTTCCGCTGCCGCATCTTATGTACGTTCGCGGGCGATTGATTTTGGCGTCGAACCTCCGCTGTTTGACCGTACTGATATTCACGTTCATGTGCCTGAAGGTGCGACACCAAAGGACGGACCTTCGGCCGGTGTTGCAATGGCGACTGCTATTGTGTCGATCATGACGGGAATTCCGGTGCGCTCCAACGTAGCCATGACAGGCGAGATCACGCTTCGGGGTAGGGTCCTGCCGATTGGCGGCCTCAAGGAGAAATTGCTGGCAGCGTTGCGTGGTGGAATTACCAAGGTGCTGATCCCGGAAGAAAATGCCAAGGATCTGCCGGAAATTCCGGACAACGTTAAGAACGGTCTCGAGATCGTGCCGGTCGCCAATATCGACGAGGTTCTCGCGCATGCCCTGGTACGCCAGCCCGAGGCAATTGAGTGGACCGCGGAAGATGAGGCCGAAGCGCGCCGTTCCATGCTTCCACATGTCGGTGACACCGATCCAACAGTCACCGCGCACTAATATTCCACGGCTTCAACGCATCAAGGCCCGGCAGGTTTGCCGGGCCTTTTTTGTATTTTGATCAGCGCGCTACACGCATTTTTTTGTGTATTTTCTGATTCGCTTAAAATTCAAAGAACCGCTGATTTCAGCGGTTTCTTAGGAATCACTCGCAAAAAAAATGAAAATTCGGCGATTTTGAGGGCAATAATCTGGGAAAAACGACAAATTTCCCGCAAAAGCTTGATTTTACTGTTGATATTCGCGCTGCAACCGTCGACTGTCTCGTTCAATCGGGATTAATGCCCCGGGAAAATGATGGAAGGAAACAGCCATGAATAAGAATGAGCTAATTGCGGCGGTCGCAGAAGAGTCCGGGCTCACAAAGGCGCAAGCCTCTGACGCACTGGAAGCAATGTTGAATTTGATCACCGGTTCGCTCAAAGGTGGAGGCGAAGTCAGGCTACTTGGTTTCGGCAATTTTGTGGTTGCAGACCGGAAGGCGACTACTGCACGTAATCCCCAAACTGGTGCAACAATTCAGGTGCCCGCATCCAAATCGCCAAAGTTCAAACCGGGCAAGGCCCTCAAGGACGCGGTCAATAACAGATAGTCTTTTTAGATTTACATAAGTGCGAAAGCACATTTCTGAACTTGTAAAACCCGCCAGCAATGGCGGGTTTTTTCATTCGCATGACATTATCGGTTGCAAGCATTCTGCTTCATGCCGAAATTTGTCATTGGGCTTAATGATTGGTTGAACCGTGTGATCGTTTGCCGCCCGATCCGCGTATAAACAAGAAACGGACCCTGATCAACAATCGTATTCGCACTGCTTGATATCAGACGACAAAGGCAACGACATGTTCCACAACTTCATAGCCTGGCTGGCGGTTATACTCGCATTCCTTGTCATTGACGCAATTTGGCTGGGATATCTAGCCAGGGATTTTTATCAGCGACATCTTGGTGCCCTGATCCGCGAGGATATCCTGTTTGGCGTGGCTGGCCTTTTCTACCTACTGTACACAGTATCTGTGGTCGTGTTTGTGGTTATTCCGGCACAAAAATCGGGAAGCCTGGCGCAGGCGATATTGTTGGGAGCGTTTCTTGGTCTGGTTGCCTACGGAACCTATGACCTGACCAACCTTGCGACTTTAAAAGGCTGGTCAGTCACGGCGTCAGTCGTCGACATGGCCTGGGGAACATTCCTCACCGCGACCATCTCGACGATTGGTTACCTTGTTTTGAACTGGATAAAGTCAGCCTAGCGCAAGCGGACCTCGGTGCCTGGATCAAACAGCATCGCCTTTTCCTCGTCAAAGCCGATGGTCAAGGTAGTGCCTTCCTTCACACTCCGGTCATCCTTGATATCGATGGTCATCGGCTCCGTATCCTCCGACCGCGCATAGGCGTAGGAAATTCCGCCAAGATTTTCGATCACATCGACCTCGGTTTTGATCTTCACCTTTCCGGACGGGTCAAAATGTTCAGGGCGAATGCCAAGAAGCAGTTTTGTTCCTTTTTCGGGCTTGTTTTCATTCAACGCAAAGCTGGCCTTTGCATCACCGAAATCCGGCAGGGTCACATCACATTTTCCGGCACTGCTGCTGGCTACGACCGCATTCAGAAAGTTCATTCTAGGGGACCCGATGAAACCGGCGACAAATACATTGTCCGGATCATCATATAATTGGATGGGGGACCCGATCTGTTCGACCTTGCCGGCCCGCAAGACCACAATCTTGTCGGCAAGCGTCATCGCCTCCACCTGGTCGTGCGTAACATAGATCATGGTCGCACCCAGATCCTTGTGCAGCTTGGCAATTTCCAGCCGCATCTGCACACGCAGTTCCGCATCAAGGTTGGAAAGCGGCTCGTCAAACAGGAACACCTGCGGTTCCCGCACAATCGCACGGCCGATCGCAACTCGTTGCCGTTGACCACCCGATAATGCCTTCGGTTTACGATCAAGCAATTGATCTAGATGCAGGATGTTTGCAGCCTTTGTGACACGTTCCTTGATTTCGCCTTCCGGATGGCCGGTCATCTTGAGGCCAAACCCCATATTCTCTTCAACAGACATATGCGGATAAAGCGCATAGGATTGGAACACCATGGCAACGCCGCGCTCTGCCGGCTCCACATGGGTCACATCCCGCCCGCCAATCATGATATGGCCGGACGTGGCTTCTTCCAAGCCGGCCACCAACCGCAACAGCGTTGATTTTCCGCATCCGGACGGACCGACAAATACGGTAAATTCGCCATCGTCGATCGAGAAATCGACATCCCTGATCACATCGACTTCGCCGAAGGATTTCTTAACATCAGAAAGTTGCAATCCAGACATTTTGCCTCCCTTGGATTGATATCACTCAGGCGCGGGGCCCAAGTTTCGTACCCAAATCTTCTTCAATGTTTAATGCTGTTTCATGCACCTGATCGGCCCATTGTTCTAGCATTTCGGTCGAAACCCGGTATACGGGTCCGGTTACGGAAATTCCGGCATAGGTATCGCCCTTGACCGGTTTGATCGGAGCCGCAACGCAGTGAATTCCGGCTTCGTGTTCTTCCCGGTCGAATGCAATTCCGTTGCGTCTGACCTCCTCGATTTCAGCCAGCAATGCCTTTGGCCCGGACAAGGTGTTTGTCGTGAACTTGTGGAAATCGATTTTCTGCACAAGGTCTTGAAGGCATTCTGGCGAAAGCGTCGAAATGGCTGCTTTTCCGATGCCGGTGCAGTAGACGGGTGAAGCGTTGCCAATCTGCGAGTACATCCGCACAGACTGCCTGCCTTCAACCTTGTCCACATATATGACCTTCGTACCGCTCAACATTCCAAGGTGAACGGTCTCGCCCGTCACGTCATGAAGCGCCTGCATGTGCGGTTCTGCGATGATCCGGAAATGGTTACCTGCCCAGGCCTTCGACGCATATCGGAGCAGCGTCAGACCCAAGCCATAGGTGTGGTCATGATTGACGGTCAGCAGACCCTCCTCGACCAGATTGGCAATCTGCCTATGCAGCGTTCCACGAGGCTGATCGCATTTGTCGAGGATTTCGGTGAACCGCATCGGGTGTTCCGAAGAAGCAATAACATCAAGTACAGACATGGCCTTGCCAAGCGTGCCGGTATCCCGGCGTCCGCTAGCTTCCGCGCTGTCTGACTTGGCAGTACTTACTTGTTCCAATGTCGAACCCATGCTCTGATAATCACCGTGTCAATCCATTTGTAAAATTCGGTCTTGACATTTCCTGTAGCATAGAATGATAATTCTGAATAGTAAAACTTTGTTCCAAATAATGGAACATGTACAAACTACGCCTCAGGGTATGAATTAGTTGGCGTTTTGGGAGGAATCGCAAAACGCGGGAAATCGGGAGACGGGCAGTTGTTTGCCTGCCTTGCGCAAATCGCGAGCAAGCGCTCGTTACATAGATCAGCGTGAGGAAAACAAAATCGGGAGAAAATCAGTAATGAAGTTCAGCTTTAAATCTGTGCTACTGGGCACAGTCGCTTCTGCGTTCATGTCAGTGTCGGCATTTGCCGGCGACCTGGTTATCAACTTTGATGACTTGAACCCCGGACCAAAGAAAGCCTTTGAAGAGGCCATTGAGGATTTCAAGAAAGCTAATCCCGATATCAACGTCACCGTGAACAACACGGATCGGGAAGCGCACAAGACCGCAATCCGAAACTTCCTGACCAACGACGCGCCGGATATCACATCCTGGTATCCAGGTAACCGCATGGCGCCATTCGTCGATGCCGGATTGTTTGAGGATATTACCGATCTTTGGGAAAGCGACCCGAATCTGAAAGACAAGTTCGCCGCGATCAAGCCGACCATGACACGCGACGGAAAACAGTGGGGTGTGCCCTATACCTTCTATCAGTGGGGTATCTACTATCGCAAAGACATCTTCGACAAACTGGGTATTGCCGAGCCGCAAACCTGGGATGAGCTGATAGCCGCATCCGAGCTGCTCAAGGAAAACGGCGTTACACCATTTACAATCGGCACCAAATTCCTTTGGACCGCAGCTGGTGTATTTGATTACATCAATCTGCGCACAAATGGCTATGAAGTGCACAACGATCTGACCGCCGGAAAGATCAAATATACCGATCCGCGCATCCGCAAGACCATGGAAAACTGGAAGCAGCTCATCGACATGGGTGCCTTCGTTCCGAACCATGCGACCATGTCATGGCAGGATGCGATTGCTCCCTTCGCCAATGGTGACGCCGCAATGTATGTGATGGGTAACTTCTCCGTTGATGGTTACAAGACGGCAGGTATCGATCTGGATAATGTTGATTTCTTCCCGTTCCCGGAAATCACACCGGGTATTCCACGCGCGGAAGAAGCACCGGCTGATGCATTCTTCATTCCGGCAAATGCCAAGAACAAGGAAGACGCTCGCAAGTTCCTGGCATTCGTTGCGCAGCCCGACACGCTTGCAAAGTGGAATGCAACCATCGGCCAATTGCCGCCGAATTCGGCCTCCGAAATCAATCAGGACGACAAGTTTATCGTTCAGGGTTTCGATACTGTGAGCAATGCTGCAGGCCTGGCACAATTCTATGACCGTGACGCACCTGCTGCGATGGCGAAAGCTGGCATGGAAGGTTTCCAGCAGTTCATGCTCGATACCTCGAAAATGGACGAAATTCTGGAACGTCTCGATGTCGTTCAGAGTGAAGTCTACAAGTAAGAAATACCTGGGCTGGCGGATAGCCGCCGGCCCACTTTCATTGAAGTCGCAGACATAATCTGCAGGTTTTCAGGGGCAAAGCGCCATGGCTTGAATGATGCCAAGGCGTTCGGGCAAGAATCGGGGACACCATGACGATTGAAAATACGATGGTCTCGCACCGCAACGAAACACAGATGGGCATGGTCGCATTTGCAGGCGCCGCGTTGGCCGTCTGCCTGATTTGCCTGTTTTATCTGGTCGATATCGAATCGACCGCGTCGATACTTGGTATTGAACAGTTGGTCGATGCAAGAGTGCCTAATTTCTTCATCAGACTGGTGCTGCTAATCGGTGCGCTGGTCTCAGCTTTTATCCTGATCATCAATACCGCCTTCTATAAACGTAATAGAATAGTCCTCGCACCCTGGATTTTCCTGTCGGTCGGTCTGACATTTTTTATAGTCTACGTGATCATTCCGATCTTCACTTCCATTAGCTATTCGTTCACCCGCTGGAATGGCCTCAGGCGCGCCGATGGATCTTCGACCGCCGAGTGGATCGGGCTGGAAAACTATCGGATGCTGATGGAAGATCCGAATTTCTACACCTCTTTGTGGAACAATCTGCTCTGGTTGGTCCTGTTCATGCTTGCCATTCCGATCGGGCTGGGCATAGCGCTGTTTCTCAACCAGACAGTAACCGGCATCCGGATCTACAAATCTCTCTTCTTCTTCCCATTCGTGATCTCCCAGGTGGTGGTCGGCCTCATATTCGGCTGGTTCTACGAGCCGACTTTCGGGATGGTGGGCGAGATCTGGGGCTTTTTCTTCTGTACCGAGGAAACCAACATTGTCGGTAACGTCCGAACAGTCTGTTCGGTCGATCCGCCACATATTCTCGGTGAGGCCAAATATGCGACCTACGGCATCATCGTCGCCGGTCTCTGGCCGCAGATCGCGTATTGCATGATTTTGTATCTGACGGGTTTGAATAATGTTTCGCCCGATCAGATCGAAGCCGGCCGCCTGGACGGAGCGAAAGGCTGGAAGATGCTTCGCCATGTAATCCTGCCGCAGCTGTGGCCGGCAACATTCCTCGCAGTCGTCGTGACGGTGATCGGCGCGCTACGTTCATTCGACATGATCGCGACCATGACCAGTGGTGGCCCGTTCGGCTCCACCAACGTGCTGGCCTATTACATGTACGATCAGGCAATCGGGGAGGGCGTCGGCAGATATGGCTACGGCTCGGCGATAGCAACCGTGCTGTTTGCAATCATGCTCGTCTATATCAGCTACTTCCTGTGGCAGATGTACAAGGATGAAAGGGAGGGCCGCTAAGATGTTTCCCGCACCAATTGAAAAAGCCAGCTCTGCCAAACAATTTGCCTACAAGGCATCGCTGCCGATTGCCCTGTTTATCTGGCTGTTACCGCTATTAGCGATCTTCCTGACGTCAATTCGTCCGGCCGCCGACATCAATACCGGTAATGTCTTTGGTATTCCAAGCTCGTTCCAGATGATCGAGAATTATACCGAGGTATTTCGCCAGTCACCGGCGGGGCAATATCTGCTTAATTCGCTGATAATCACCATCCCGACGATGATTATCGCGGTAAGCCTAGCCTGCCTCACTGGTTACGCGCTGGCCATCTACAATTTCCGTTGGGCAATGCCGATTTTCTTCTTGTTTATCGCCGGTAACTTTGTTCCGTTCCAGATCTTGATGCTGCCGGTTATCGATATGTCCAACCGCCTGGATGTTTACAATACGGTACCAGGGCTGGTTTTGTTCCATGCGGCATTCCAGACTGGATTTTGTACGCTGTTCATGCGCAACTTCATCAAGGCGCTGCCGCAGGAATTGATTGAATCTGCCCGCATTGAAGGAGTAGGGGAATTCCGGATATTCTGGTATCTGGTCATGCCCCTGGTCCGGCCCGCCATCGCTGCGCTCGCCGTGCTCATTTTCACCTTCATCTGGAACGATTTCTTCTGGGCAACCGTGATGTTGCAGGATGCTTCGCAATTGCCGATCACGGTAGGCGTGAAGTCTCTCAACGGGCAATTCGTCAACCAGTGGCATCTCGTGTCCGCTGCTTCACTTCTGGCAGCCGTTCCGCCGGTGCTGATGTTCTTTGCGATGCAACGCCACTTTATCGCCGGTCTGACGCTTGGTGCCACGAAAGGATAGTGCCTGGTGTCGAATTCCGTGCACAGCTTCCGTATTGACGGGAGAGAGACGACGCTGGTCTTCGCTTGGCATGATGGGGTGCCAGCGGTCGTCTATCACGGAAATTCGCTGCCGATGGGGTTGGACCTTGAGGCATTCTGCCAGACACTGATCAAGCCGGTAGTATCCAGTTCCCTGGATCAACGCGAGCCAGTCTCGCTCCACCCCGAGGCCGGGAGGGGTTTTCCCGGTCATCCGGCAATGATCGCGCACCGCCAGGGCAATGGCGGCACCGCCTGGGCCGGTCGATTCACGCTAACGGATTATGACGGCAGGGACGAAAGTGTCGTATTCAACCTGGTTGATTCAAGTCGAAACATTTCATTGAATCTCAAATGCAAAATTGACCCGGACACCGATGTCGCAGAGTGTACCACCACGATTACAAACAATGCCGACAGTCCATTCCTGATTGACTGGCTCGCGGCCCCAACGATGGTTCCAGGTCAGGAATTAAACGAATACATGCTGTTCCATGGCCGCTGGTGTGCAGAGTTTTCAATCAATCGCGGCGAAATCCCGGTCGGCCAGATACGCCAGGAAAATCGGCGTGGGCGTACTTCCCACGAGGCTTTCCCCGGCATCGTCCTCTTGAATGGTTCGACTGATGAGAACTCCGGCGATTGTCTGGGCGTGCATTTGGGATGGAGTGGAAATCACCGGATTGTGCTCGAACGACTCCCGACCGGTGACGTACAGGTTCAGATGGGTACGCTGCTGTTTAGCGGGGAGGGCGAATTGCAGCCCGGCGAAAGCGTTACGACGCCAATGCTTTATTGCGCCTATTCCAATTCCGGTCTGAATGGCATGTCCCAGAAGTTCCATTCCCATGTCCGGCGTAACCTGTTGAAATTCCCGGAAAAAGAGGTGCCCAGACCGGTAACGGTCAACACCTGGGAAGCAATCTATTTCGATCATGAAATCAAACGGCTGATTGAATTGGCCGACGCGGCTGCCGAAATCGGCGCGGAAAGATTTGTGATCGATGACGGCTGGTTCCTCGGTCGCAATGACGACACGGCAGGCCTGGGTGATTGGTATCCCGATCCGCAAAAATATCCGGATGGATTGGGGCCGATTGCAGATCACGTAAGATCACGCGGAATGCAGTTTGGTTTGTGGGTCGAGCCAGAAATGATCAATCCGAGTTCGGACCTTTTTCGAAACCATCCCGAATGGGTATTGGCACTGGAGGACTATCCCAGGATCACCGGCAGGAACCAATTGGTTCTTGATCTGACTAACAAGCAGGTAAGCGACTACCTGTTCGAGCGCCTCGGCGCGCTCATTGTCGAGTACGGAATTTCCTATCTGAAATGGGACATGAACCGCGACCATGTGCTGCCGGGAGATTCCGGCGGTCAGGCCAGCGCCTGTCGCCAGACACTTGCGCTCTATGACCTGATCGATCGGCTGTTGGCGGCCCACGCCAAACTGGAAATCGAAAGCTGTGCCTCGGGTGGGGGTAGAGTGGATTACGGTATTCTTTCCCGCACCCATCGGTTCTGGCCCTCAGATTCCAATGACGCTGTCGAACGTGTCGCCATCCAAAACGGTTTCACCTATTTCTTTCCACCCGAAGTTATGGGAGCCCATATCGGACCGCAATGGAGTCATACTTCCGGGCGCGGCCTGCATATCGGCTATCGTGCATTGATTGCTTCCTACGGACATATGGGGATCGAAGCCGACATCACGGCGATTGATACGGAGGAACGGGAAACCATTCGCGATGCAATAGAGCGCCACAAGCAGGACCGGGACATCTGGCACAAAGGTCAGTTCTTCAGGATAGAAACGATTGACCCTAACCTCACGGGAGTCTCCGCTGTCTCGCCTGATAAAAACCATGCAAGATTGGTAATCTGCCAGACAGGTCGGCCGAGATCATCCATTCCGCCCCACATAAGATTGGAGGGGCTCGAACCGGATCAAATCTATCGTGTTCGATTGCAAACCGTTACAGAGATGGTTGCCCGGGCAAATCGCGAAAATTCCAACCCGTTATGGCCTATGGGTTCAGATGGATATTTGATGGATGGAACGACCCTATTAAACTCAGGAATATGCCTTCCGGCCCTGTTTGCCGAAACCGGACTTGGAATTTCAATCGATGCCAGTGAGGAAACTGCATAATGACGCAACCTGTGGCTAATTTTCATGATCTGGAGGGAAAGTCGGTATTCATATCCGGTGGGGGCTCCGGCATTGGCGCTGCACTTGTTCGCGGATTCCTGGAGCAAGGTTGCAAGGTCGGTTTTGTTGACAAGCTGAATTCGGAAAAATTATGCGATGAATTGGAGGCGGAATTCGGAGCGCGACCTCATTTCGTAGAGTGTGACGTTTGCGATATCCCCGCTTACCAGCAGGCAATAGCAGAATGTGCTGGCGCAAATGGCGATATCTCCGTTCTGGTCAACAATGCGGCATGGGATAATCGTCAGGATCTGCATGACATGTCGCCGGCTGACTTTGACCATATGATGCATGTAAACCTGCGGCACCATTTCTTTGCGATTCAGTCAGTTTCACCGGGAATGAAAAAATCCGGCGGCGGGTCGATTATCAATTATTCTTCAACCTCTTACATGATTGGTATTGCAGGCATGTCCGCTTACATTGCGACAAAATCGGCGATTACCGGAATGACACGAAGCCTGGCGCGGGAACTGGGGCCGGACAACATCCGCGTCAATGCGGTCATGCCCGGATGGGTGTTTACCGAGCGCCAGCGGGAGCTTTGGGCGACACCTGAGGCGGTTGCATCCCATATCGACCGCCAATGCCTCAAGACAGAAATGACTGTGCAGGACATGGTTTCGCCTACCTTGTTTCTTGCTTCAGCCGCATCGACGGTAATGACAGGCCAGGCACTGGTTATCGATGCTGGCGTGGTTGTCAGCGGATGAGCCTAGAGAGTGTTTCACTAGTTCGGATTGGATTGGATAGTCATGAGTAAAGCCGCTGCATCCTGGCCAAAAATGAAACGCGATCTGGTTGCGATCTTGCGTGGCATTGAACCTGGCGAAACACATGACATTGTCGCCGGACTTGCTGATGCCGGTTTTGAGGCAATTGAAATCCCGTTGAATTCACCAGATGCATTCAAGTCGGTTGAAATCGCTTCAAGAGCATTTGGCGCCGATTGCCTGATTGGTGCCGGTACTATTTTGACTGTGGAAGAAGTGCAGCAAGTTCACGACGCTGGCGGAAGGCTGTTTGTTAGCCCCAATACCCAGCCTGATGTGATCAGAAGTGCAGCCAGTCTTGGCATGGTCTGCATGCCGGGTGTCTTTTCGCCGACTGAAGCTCTAGCTGCACTGGATGCGGGTGCGTCCGGCCTTAAGTTCTTCCCGGCAACGGTCCTTGGCCCTGTCGGAATATCCAACATCCAGGCGATTTTACCCCCCGCCACTGTGGTGGCCGCTGTAGGGGGTGTCGGTGAAGCCCAGTTTGCCGATTATGCCAAGGTTGGCATCAGCGCCTTTGGGCTTGGCTCCAATATCTACAAACCGGGAGCAACCGCAAACGAAGTTGCGAAGAAAGCAAAATCTATTATTTCTGCCTACGACGCAGTTTTTTCGAACCATTCAGCCGGCGCTGTGAGTTGAGTATTTTGACATGACAAAACCAGAGCTCGGCGTCTGTTATTATCCTGAACACTGGCCGGAAGAAACTTGGGCTGAAGATGCCCGGCAGATGGCCGATCTTGGTTTGACATGGGTGAGAATTGGGGAATTTGCCTGGTCCAGGCTCGAACCTGCAAGGGGCCGATACGAGTTTGATTGGCTTGAACGCGCGATCGATATTCTTGCATCGGCCGGATTGAAAGTCGTACTTGGTACGCCGACTGCCACGCCGCCGAAATGGCTGGTCGATGAAATGGCCGAAATGCTGGCGGTCGATGCTGACGGAAAGACACGCGGTTTTGGGTCCCGCCGCCATTACTGTTTTTCCCATGACGGTTATTTTGAAGAATGCCGCCGTATTACCAATGAGCTTGCGAAACGTTTCGGTACCAATCATGGTGTGCATGCCTGGCAGACGGATAATGAATATGGCTGTCATGACTCCGTCCATTCCTATTCGTCAGCTGCATTGCGGGAATTCCGAATCTGGCTGTCGCAGAAATATCAATCGCCTGAAGCGCTGAATCGGGCTTGGGGAAACGTATTCTGGTCCATGGAATATGCCTCATTTGACGAGATTGAATTGCCGAATTTGACGGTCACCGAAGCAAATCCGTCACACTGGATGGACTTTCATCGGTTCTCTTCCGAACAGGTCGTCAAATTCAATCATCTTCAGGTAGAGATAATCCGCCGACACTCTCCGGAGCGGCCCGTTATTCACAATTTCATGGGCCGCACGCTTTCCTTCGATCACTTCGACCTCGGTGAGGATCTGGATATTTCTAGCTGGGATTCCTATCCGCTGGGCTTCCTGAGTGACCGCTCGGACCGTCCCAATGATTTTGCGCTGCGCTATGCGAAATCAGGCGATCCGGATTTTCAGGCGTTCCATCATGACCTTTACCGAGCGACCTCCGGCGGGCGTTGGTGGGTGATGGAACAACAACCCGGCCCGGTAAACTGGGCTACTCACAATACTGCTCCCAATGACGGAATGGTGCGATTGTGGAGTTGGGAAGCAATTGCCCATGGTGCGGAGGTCGTCAGTTACTTTCGCTGGCGTCAGGCACCATTCGGGCAGGAACAAATGCATTCAGGCATTTTGCGACCGGATTCCGTTCCGGCGCACGCATTTTCAGAAGTCAGTCAAACTGCTTCCGAATTGACTGCGGTTGATGGAATTGAGATCGGGAAATCCGATGTGGCAGTTGTCTTTGACTATCCTTCAGCCTGGGCCTGGAAGATCCAGCCGCAGGGGACTGAATTTGACTACTTTCGGCTTGTTTATGATCACTATTGCGCGCTTCGCCGCCTGGGTCTGTCAATCGACTTTCAAAACGCCGCTAATCCTGATCTGTCCGGTTACAAGCTGGTTCTTGTGCCCGGGCTGTTCTCATGGAATCAGCAGCTGTTGGAAGAAATGCGAAAGACTGAGGCACAGATTGTTGTCGGCCCGCGTTCAGGATCTAAGACCGGCGATTTCCAGATACCCGGTGACCTTCCGCCAGATCTTCCTGCCGACATGCTGGATTTGAAAGTTGCCAGGGTTGAAAGCTATCCTGAAAATCTTGAGATCAACGTGCCTGGCTCGGGGAGTTTCAAATTCTGGCGCGAACATGCGCAGGCGGGTTCTACGGCTTCCGTATTGCTTGATGCCGAGGATGGCTCACCCGCACTCATCCGCCAGGGCAACAATACTTATCTTGCCGGATGGGGTGATGATGAATTCCTCAGGAACATTTTACAGGATGTCACTGAAAGAGCAGGCCTCTCCACATTTAATGTCCCTGAGGGATTGTCGTTTCGCAGGAACGGCAAAATGATCTTCGCGTTCAACTACTCGCGCGAGAACATCAATCTGAATGAACTGGGCATCGAGGCAGAGTATCTGTTGGGCGGAAGCAATCTGGCACCGTCAGATGTTTCGATCGGCAAGCTGACCTGATGGTCTCCTAGGCGAGTTCCTGTTCCTTGAAAAGCACGTTCTGGTCCAGGAGAAACCTGGAAAAAAGCGGCAGGCCGGCGGCACCAAGAGACCGCGCGCTGCTGCCGACGAGCCCTTTGACGACCTCCGGCGGATCAATTCCTTGCAAGTCGAGACACTCCAGCCTGCTTCGGGTGGCCTGGATCAATCGATCCTTGACGCTTTCCGGAAATGCCCCGTCAATGACGGCGGCTTCAAAATCTATGACTGAACAGGCAGAAGCAATTGCAAAAGCCAGATGCGGTGCAGCGTCGTTGATCCACTTGTCTATTGCCGGTTCGAAATCATCCCAGTGATCGGGTTGAAGCCAGATTGGGGAAGGGTCCCTTCCGCTTTCAAGTAATATTTTTTCAAGTTCATGAATTGAGGCATGATCGATTAATTGCTGCGGTGATCCGTTTTCGCCCCAAACCGGCATCGTGCCAAGTGCGCCGGCATTTCCGGTGCGGCCCGGATAGACCGCGTGGTTCAACACTATTCCGCCGCCGGCAAATGCCGCGATGAAAAAATAGACAAAGTCGGAATATTGCGCGCCTCGCCCAAAGACCAGTTCGGCTCCGCAGGCGCAAGTCGCGTCGTTCTGTACCAGGACCGGAAGACCGACGGCGTCACTCAATTCCCCGCCGATATCCAGTCCGCGCCAGGCATCCATGCTTCCGGTTGGTGCATCGACCTTCTCGGGCCAGTTCCACAATCCAAAGGGCATCGATATCCCGATTCCGGCGATACGGTTGCGCTTGCGGATCGCGATCTGATCGACAAAACCCTCGACAGCCTCGACCGCGAATTCCAGGATCGCGCCGGGCAGGGGATAGGGATAGGTCTTTCGGACAAAATTCCGTTCATTGCCCAGGAAATCCACCAGTACCAGATCGGCACTCCGGCGACCAATTTTCAAGCCTATGGAATAGGCACCGTCAGGATTTAAGGACATCGGTATGGATGGCTGCCCAACCCTCCCGCGTGTGGGCTCGCCTCTCAACAGCAAACCCTCTGCCTCCAATGCGCGCATGATCACAGAGACCGTCTGTGCAGAAAGACCTGTTCGTCTCGCTATTTCGGATTTCGGCAGGCTTCCATGGCGCCTCACCAGGGAAAGCACCAGTCGCTCGTTATAGGCACGCACGCGGCTTTGGTTTGACCCGCCACTGGGATCAATCACATTTTCCAACTGGAGTTCGTTAGTCGGCACACTCTCTCCCAAATCGCTGATTTCCCAATTCAAGCGATTTTCAGCACGTCCCATCCTCTCCCTAATTGGTTCATTGGATATCAAACAGCATCTCCCAAATCAATAAATAAATCATTTGGATTTATTTATTGACTTTCCGTTGTTCGGGTGCAAATCTTCGGATTGGACTGTGCGGGAGGAACCCAATTTATCAATTGGTATCGCACAACCGTCGACTACGCTGGAACCTCAGATCCGGCGTTTTTGTAAACTTGGGAGAGTAAATAATGAAAAAGAGAATTGTCGCATCCGTTCTGGGTGCGTTGGCACTTGGCGTTGCCTCGACCACGATTGCTCAGGCTGCTTCCCATAGCATGGGTGCTTGCCTGATTACCAAAACCGACACCAATCCTTTTTTCGTGAAAATGAAAGAAGGCGCCACGGCAAAAGCTAATGAACTCGGAATTGAACTGAAGAGTTTTGCAGGCAAGGTCGATGGCGACCACGAGACACAGGTTCAGGCGATTGAAACCTGCATCGCCGATGGCGCAAAAGGTATTCTGCTGACAGCCTCCGATACGTCCTCAATTGTGTCCGCCGTCAAACAGGCGCGTGATGCCGGCCTTCTGGTAATTGCGCTGGATACGCCGCTCGACCCAATCGATGCGGCCGATGCGACCTTTGCCACTGATAATTTCCTTGCCGGTGAATTGATCGGCAAGTGGGCAGCAGCCACGCTTGGCGACGAAGCTGCTAATGCAAAGATCGGCATGCTTGATCTTGGTGTGAGCCAGCCGACCGTTGGCGTATTGCGCGACCAGGGCTTCCTGACCGGGTTCGGCATTGACGTGAAAGATCCGAGCAAATGGGGTGACGAAGACGATCCACGCATCGTAGGTAATGACGTGACCGCAGGTAACGAAGAAGGTGGCCGCAAGGCAATGGAGAACCTTCTGGCAAAAGACCCGATGATCAACGTTGTCTACACCATCAACGAACCAGCAGCAGCAGGCGCCTATGAAGCCTTGAAAGCAATCGGACGCGAAGGCGATGTCCTTATCGTCTCCGTGGATGGCGGCTGCCCAGGTGTCCAGAACGGCGCAGACGGTGTAATCGGCGCAACATCCCAGCAATATCCGCTGCTGATGGCTTCCCTTGGCATCGAAGCGATTGCTGCCTGGGGCAAGGACGGCACCAAGCCCGAAAACACACCGGGCAAGGATTTCTTCGACACCGGTGTTGCGCTTGTTACAGACAAGCCCGCAGATGGCGTTGAATCCATTGACGTCAAAAAAGGCATGGAACTCTGCTGGGGATAATATTCCTCTTGGCTGGAATAGCCTGATTTTCTGTACACTATGGTGGGAGGGGGCGTTATGCGTCCCCTCCAACCAGCGGGCTTGCATGTTGGCGGCAGCCCAAAAACGCGTGCCAAGGCGCTTTATTCTCGGGGGAACATCATGGCAGAAGGTGCATCCAAGGGTCAGGATTTCGAAAAGGCGGCTGCTGAAAGCCCCTCCGCAGTCGCGGAATTCGAGGATCACAACACCGGACTGATCGGTCGAGTACAACACACCCTGCACGTGACGCCTTCCTTGGTGCCATTGATCGTCCTGATACTTTCGGTGTTGATTTTCGGCATATTGCTTGGTTCGAAGTTCTTTTCGCCATTCGCTCTTACCTTGATATTGCAGCAGGTCCAGATTGTCGGAATCGTCGCTGCGGCTCAAAGCCTGGTGATCCTTACTGCAGGTATCGACCTTTCTGTCGGTGCCATCATGGTGCTCAGTTCCGTGGTGATGGGTCAATTCACCTTCCGCTACGGTCTACCAGTAGGAATGTCGGTTGCCTGTGGCCTGGCTTGCGGCGCAATATGTGGCTACATCAACGGATTCCTGGTCGCCAGGGTCAAACTGCCGCCATTCATTGTGACTCTGGGCATGTGGCAGATAATTCTAGCGACGAACTTTCTCTATTCGGCAAACGAGACAATCCGGTCCCAGGAGATCGAGGCAAATGCCCCATTCCTCCAGTTTTTCGGAAACAAGGTGAATATTGGCGGCGCCGTCTTTACCAATGGCGTGATTTTCATGGTCGTCCTGGTGTTGGTGCTCGCCTATGCCTTACGACATACCGCCTGGGGTCGACACGTTTACGCTGTGGGCGATGATCCCGAGGCGGCAGAACTATCCGGTGTGAATGTCAAAGGAGTGCTGATTTCGGTCTATGTTTTGTCCGGAATCATCTGCGCATTTGCCGGATGGGCATTAATTGGGCGAATTGGGTCGGTTTCGCCCACTTCTGGCCAACTTGCCAATATTGAAAGTATAACGGCGGTCGTGATTGGCGGGATTTCGTTGTTCGGTGGACGCGGATCAATCTTGGGCACATTGTTCGGAGCCTTGATCGTTGGTGTATTTACGCTTGGGCTGAGGCTGTTGGGGGCCGACGCTCAATGGACTTATTTGTTGATCGGCTTGCTGATTATTGCGGCGGTGGCGGTTGACCAGTGGATCAGGAAGGTGTCGGCATGATGGAGCCTATTCTTAAGGGAAGAAACCTCGTCAAACATTATGGCAAGGTAACAGCACTGGACAATTGTGATTTTGATTTGTTGCCGGGTGAGATCCTGGCGGTCATCGGCGACAACGGTGCCGGCAAGAGCACATTGATCAAGGCGGTTTCCGGAGCGGTCATTCCCGATTCAGGCGAAATTTACATGGACGGCAAGCAAATTCAGTTCAACGCGCCGACCGAGGCGAGGGAGGCCGGTATCGAAACCGTCTACCAGACGCTCGCCATGTCGCCGGCACTCTCGATTGCCGACAATATGTTCATGGGCCGGGAAATGCGCAAATCAGGATTCATGGGCGCGGTTTTGCGCCAACTTGATCGGGCGGCAATGGAAAAGTTTGCCCGTGACAAGCTCTCCGAACTTGGCCTGATGACAATCCAGAATATCAACCAAGCGGTAGAGACGCTTTCCGGCGGACAGCGGCAAGGCGTGGCAGTGGCACGTGCTGCCGCATTCGGATCGAAGGTGATTATCCTGGACGAGCCTACAGCTGCCCTTGGTGTTAAGGAGTCAAGGCGTGTCCTGGAGCTTATTTTGGATGTGAAGTCACGCGGCATACCGATCATCCTGATCTCTCACAACATGCCCCATGTCTTCGAGGTTGCGGATCGCATCCACGTGCACCGCTTGGGCAGACGCCTTTGTGTGATCGACCCGAAGGAATATACCATGTCGGACGCGGTCGCCTTCATGACTGGCGCAAAAGAGCCGCCCGCCGAAGCGCTTGCTGCATGAATCTGGACGAACTGGCAGGCATCATACTGGGGAAGGCTAACGGCCGGGATCGCCTGATTGTCGCTATTGCCGGGCCGCCGGGAAGTGGAAAATCAACGCTTGCACAAAAACTTCATGACAAAATAGAAGCGCATAATTCTGCCGGGACTTCCGTGATTGTGCCGATGGATGGCTTTCATCTCGATAATGAAACATTGGATCGGCTTGGGCTTCGGCAAAGGAAAGGCGCGCCGGAGACCTTCGACGCCGAAGGCTTTCTCGCCATGATGCGGCAAATCAAGGAAAACAGGAACGCGATAGCTGTGCCCAATTTTGATCGCGAAATTGATTCTACCGTCGATCGTGGCAGCAAAGTTGTCCCTGAAGACAAGATAGTTCTGGCCGAGGGAAACTACCTGTTGCTCGAGACGGAACCCTGGAATCAGCTTGGCGATGTTTTCGATTACGCCATATTCGTCAATCCGGGTATGGAAACGCTTGAAACGCGCTTGGTCCAACGCTGGCTCGATCACGGACATGATGCCGAATCTGCTCGCCAACGTGCATTCTCAAATGACATTCCCAATGCAGAAACAGTGATAAAAGGCTCGCGCAAGCCGAATCTGATTATAAAAGAAGAGCTATAAGCAACTGATATTGTTAATAAAAACCCAAGATGTGCATTCTTTGTGTCTGAATGCACATCAGGCATGGATCGGTTTGCCTATCTTGAGGTCATCGGAAGGACACGGTGTCCTTGATTACAA
>JANQQM010000170.1 GCA_028289365.1 Salaquimonas sp.
GACGATGTCTATAGCGATGTCGGCCGGGGGGAATTGTCGTCAATCGACGTTATCAGATCCGTATATCCCGACTACAAGGATGAACGAGTAAACCATCGTCCCAAGAATGGCGAGGATGGCTGGTTTGGCCTCAAGGCTGGCAGTAGCATGATTTTCCGGTTCCCGGGCAGTCGTGCCAAGTCGAAAAAGAAGGTCAAGGCTGCCGAAAACGCAATTCCGATCCGCGGTGCAGGCAGCGATCTTCCCGTCAGGTTCTCGCCCAACGGTGGGGCAATTCCCGGAGACCGGATTGTCGGCATTATTTCTCCGGGCGAGGGGATTACGATCTACCCGATCCAGTCCAGTGAATTGACCCAATATGACGATCAGCCCGATCGTTGGCTTGATGTCCGTTGGGATATCGAGGAGGGCAATTCTGACAGGTTTCCTGCCCGAGTTCGTATTCTCGCGATAAATGAGCCCGGCACCCTGGCAAAGATCGCTGAAATAATGGCCAACAATGATGCCAATATTCAAAATCTCTCCATGAAAACCACAACGCCTGATTTCATGGAAATGATATTTGACATCGACGTCTGGGATGTAGGACATCTGACGAGAATCATCCGCCAACTGTCTTCAAAACCGATCGTGAGCGTTGCAGAACGAATAATCGGATAGATACCGATGTCCACCACATTGCGAATATATGGGAATTGATCAGTGAACAAAGAGCAAGTTATTGATATTTTTCGCCAATCCGGCGCGATTCTGGAAGGGCATTTTATCCTGAGCTCCGGCTTGCGCAGCCCGGTATTCCTGCAAAAGGCCCGGGTCTTCATGAATGCCGACAAGACCTCGCAGCTTTGCGCAGCGCTTGCTGACAAGATACGTCAGTCCGGTATTGACGATATCGACTATGTCGTTGGTCCTGCCGTCGGTGGGATCATTCCTGCATATGAGACCTCCAGGCATTTGCAGGTGCCCAACATCTGGGTGGAGCGAGAGGACGGAAAATTCAAATTGCGGCGTTTCGAAATACCCGACGGTGCGCGTGTGGTCGTAATCGAGGACATTGTCAGTACCGGCCTGTCGATCCGCGAAACCGTTGATGCATTGAGGGAAATTGGCGCCGACGTATTGGCGGCTGCCTGCATTGTTGACCGTTCCGCTGGCAAATCCGATGTGGGCGTTCCGCTGATCGCGCTTGCTGAATATGAGGTGCCGGCATATCCCGCCGACGATTTGCCGCCCGAACTGGCTGCAATTGCGCCGGTCAAGCCTGGTAGCAGGCACTTGAACCAAACTGCGCCGGGAAAAGGTTGACTGTAGCCTTAATTCGTTCGAACAGAGTTTATTAAGCCAGTCATGATAAGACATCATCATTGTACAGATGTTACAAAAGCAATAGTCTCGATTATCCGGTGCTGTGACGCGCCAGAACATGATTTTTGGTCCATGTAATGTTGTTCGGACGCAGGGAACCCGCAAGCTGGCGGGAAAAATTTAGGATTGCGATATGGCCGCGCCGTAGCTGGTTGCGGTCAGCGAAGTATGTCGCAAAACGGGTACTGCGCCTTACCGGATCGCCACATGCAGTTGCTGCCGGTGTCGCGGCGGGCGTTTTCGCGTCATTCACGCCATTTCTGGGTCTGCATTTTCTTCTTGCATTCGCGGTTGCCTACATCATTGCCGGCAATTTCATCGCAGCCGCCATGGGTACCTTCTTCGGCAATCCGCTTACATTTCCACTCATCTGGGGTTCGACCTATTCGGTCGGCGATTTCATTCTTTCCGGCGCGGGTAGTCAAGGCAGCAAACTTGCTGGCAATGGACATATGAAAGTCGAGGAATTTTCCAGGGTAGATCTGTTCGAGCTTGGTTTTTCCGGTATCTGGGACAAGATAATCGGGCTTTGGGACCCGGTGGTCAAACCCATGACGATTGGCGCAATACCCCTCGGTATCACCGCCGGAATCATTGCTTATGTGATTACCCGCTGGCTTGCGATTGTTTTCCGTAATGCAAGAAAGAAACGGATGGATGCCAAAGCTGCCCGTTTGGCTGAAACTGCCGACCAGGATGAAGAGACCCTACAGCAAGAAGAACCGGTCCAGGCCGAAGAGCCAAATCAAGACGTGGTCGATCTCCAACCAAAGATCGAAGAAAAACGTAAACAGCAGGAAAAAATTGATACCGCGGCCGAATAGCGTCGTATCAGGAGAGATTTGTCCATGATTATTGGCTTGGGAAGCGATTTGATTGATATCAGACGCATTGAGCGAACGCTTGAGCGCTACAAGGATCGTTTCACCAACCGGGTTTATACCGAAATCGAGCGGCAAAAATCCGACCGTCGCCGTATGCGCGCAGCCTCCTATGCAAAGCGGTTCGCTGCAAAGGAAGCCTGCTCAAAGGCCCTCGGCACGGGTATCAGCAGGGGCGTTTACTGGCGGGATATGGGCGTGGTCAATCTTCCCGGTGGCAAGCCAACGATGAAACTGGAAAATGGTGCTGCAAAAAGGCTTGCCGAAATGGTGCCCGATGGCTACGAAGCACACATTCATGTGACAATCACAGATGATTTCCCGTTGGCACAGGCATTTGTGGTAATTGAAGCGCGCGCTGTTGAAACTGGTGACTGAAATGGGTAAGGCAGGTTCGTCAGCCAGTTTTTGATGTCAAAGCACCGCGTTTGTTTTCAGAATATGTGCAGGATCGACAGTATAGGCAGCACTGAAGAACCAACCCTCGAAAGCCGATCGCAACTCCTCTTGTTAAAATAGAAATTCTCACCCGAACGGATACACAATCGTGGCGCAAGACACAGATACAAAAAAAGAGAAGAAACAGGGCGGACTGTCGGAAACGGTCAAGGTCATTTTGCAGGCGCTGTTGCTTGCCGTCGTGGTCCGGACATTTCTCTATCAGCCGTTTACGATTCCTTCCGGCTCAATGATGCCGACCCTGCTGGTTGGGGACTATCTGTTCGTATCAAAATTCTCCTACGGCTATTCGCGTTATTCATTTCCCTTTGGTCCGGACCTGTTTGATGGTCGGATCTGGGCTGGAGACCCCAAGCGCGGGCAAATTGTGGTCTTCAAGCTGCCGAGTAATCCCAGCATTGACTACATCAAGCGCCTGGTCGGACTGCCCGGCGACAAGATCCAGATTATCGATGGTGTCATGCATATTAATGGCACCGCGATAAAGCGGGAAGCAAAGGGTACCTGGACACCCGAGGATGGTGGCCCGGCTATCCCCGTTTACGTTGAGACTTTGCCGAATGGCGTGACCTATGAAACGCTCGATGTAAATCCGCGCGCCGAAGGTGACAATACGCCAGTGTTTGAGGTTCCGCCCGGCCACTACTTTATGATGGGCGACAACCGCGATAACTCACTGGACAGCCGCTTTACCGTCGGATTTGTGCCTTTTGAAAATCTTGTCGGGCCTGCATCCGTCATCTTCTTCTCGGTCAAGAACGACGCTCACCCGCTGGCATTCTGGCGCTGGCCGTCGGATATGCGGGTTGATCGCCTGTTCAAGGGGCTCTCTGAGTAGCTGGCGTGGCATCCGCATCCACGACAAGTACCGAACGCGGCCGAAAGCGGTTTGGTGCGCTCGAAAAGCGGATTGGCTACGCCTTTTGCAGCCACGATAACCTGGAACGTGCGCTGACCCATGCAAGCGTCCGCAAGAAGGCCGATGA
This sequence comes from Salaquimonas sp., assembly GCA_028289365.1. GTDB lineage: Bacteria > Pseudomonadota > Alphaproteobacteria > Rhizobiales > Rhizobiaceae > BOKV01. Next base: position 3,692 of record JANQQM010000170.1, read on the forward strand.
CGGGTTTCACTATGAGCGGCTGGAATTTCTCGGCGACAGGGTGCTCGGCCTTGCAATCGCGGATATGCTGAACGAGGAATTTCCGCAGGCAAATGAGGGCGAACTTTCCCTCCGGCTGAACGCACTGGTAAATGGTAAGACACTCGCGGAAATCGCCGATGAGCTGGGTCTGCATCAGTTTATTCGTACCGGCGGCGATCTCAAGGAACTGACCGGGAAGCGGATGCGAAATGTCAGGGCAGATGTCCTCGAAGCGCTGATTGCCTCAATCTATATTGACGGTGGCCTTGAATCTGCGCGCAAATTTGTTCAGCGTTTCTGGGCGGATCGATTGCATGAAGCAGGCGCGGCACGCCGGGATTCCAAAACGCATCTACAGGAATGGGCACATGCCAACAGGCTCGCTTCACCACGCTATACAGAAAAAAGCCGGACCGGCCCGGACCATGATCCCGTCTTTACGGTCTCTGTAAAATTGCCCGGGATGGCCATTTGTCTGGGGAAGGGGCGCTCGAAGCGGGCAGCAGAGCAAGCTGCAGCACGCGCAATGCTCGTGCGTGAAGGCGTTTGGCAGGACGAAGGCGAAGAGTTTTGACCAACCAGGGTACCGCAAACACAAGGTCAGGATTTGTTGCTTTGATCGGCGCCCCGAATGCAGGGAAGTCCACCCTGATGAACCAGCTTGTCGGCACCAAGGTCTCTATTGTCACCCACAAGGTCCAAACCACGCGCGCGATCATTCGCGGTATTCTGACTGAAGATAATTCGCAGATCGTCTTTGTGGATACCCCGGGAATATTCAAACCGCGCAGACGCCTCGACGAGGCAATGGTTGCAACCGCCTGGGGCGGTGCCAAGGACGCTGATATCGTCCTGTTCATGATCGATGCCGAGCGTGGAATAAATGAAGATGTCGAAAAAATCCTTGCCGCGGCCAAGGAGACCCGCCAACCCAAGGCGCTCGTGATCAACAAGATTGACTGTATTGCACGTGAGCAACTTCTCGAAATCGCGCAAAAAGCCAATGAAATTGCAGAGTTCGATACGACGTTCATGATATCCGCGCTGAACGGTGATGGCTGCCGCGATCTGCTGGATTGGCTGACAGGCCAACTGCCTGAGGGGCCCTGGCTATACCCGGAAGATGACATTTCCGATTTGCCCATGCGTCAGCTGGCGGCCGAAATTACACGGGAAAAGCTGTATCTTCGGCTCCATGAAGAGCTTCCCTATGCCAGCCATGTCGAAACGGAGACATGGACAGAACAGGAAGACGGTAGCGTCCGAATTGAACAGACGATTTTCATCGAACGTCAAAGCCAGAAGAAGATCGTGATTGGCGCAAAGGGCGCGACAATCAAGGCGATTTCCATGGCGGCGCGGCGCGAACTGGCCGAGATCATTCAAAAACCCGTTCACCTGTTCCTGTTTGTAAAGGTTCGCGTGAATTGG
>JANQQM010000180.1 GCA_028289365.1 Salaquimonas sp.
CCCGGCCTGATGATAGCCTTTGCAGGCGGGCGTACCGAACTGGCCGCCGCTGCCGATTATGCGCTCAAGCAGATCAATGAAAAGGGCGTATTTGCCGAATTGTACCTGCGCTATTTTCCGCTTGGCCTGTATTGATCCGGGCGCAGGCCTATTTGCGGAACGGTACCATCAAGGTCCAGCCCAGCCCCACGGGTCGCTCGTCCTGCCAGGGTTCCAGCCCGATTTTCATTTTGTCATGCCCACCGGCCGGCTGATCCTTGTAGGTCCGGAAGATCCGGTCCCAGATTGACAGGTTGAACCCGTAATTGGTGTCATGTTCCTCGCGCATGATCGAATGATGGACCCTGTGCATATCCGGGGTCACGATCACGAGCCGCAGCCAGCGATCGATACCCAACGGCAGCTTGAAATTGGAATGATTGAACATCGCCGTGCCATTGAGGATGATCTCGAACAGCAATACCGCCAGCGCCGGCGCCCCCAAAGCCACGACGACAGCATATTTCCAGGCCATGGAAAGGATAATTTCCAGCGGGTGAAAGCGGATCGCCGTCGTCACATCGAATTCGACATCGGAATGATGCATTCGGTGGATTCGCCAAAGGATCGGGATCTTGTGCGAGGCCCAATGTTCAAGCCAGACCGCAAAATCAAGCACAATGACGCTGACAACGATCGCAATCCATACCGGGGCGGAAATATTGTTGAATAGGCCGTAACCGCTTTCGGCAGCCCAGATGGCGCCTCCCACCGCAGCGGTCTTGAACAGCAGTCGCACCAAGACGGAGTCTATGATGACAATAGCCCAATTTGTCAGCCAGCGTTTTGCCTTGAATTTCTGATCCAGGCGGCGCGGCGCAAACACTTCCAGCGCGGCCATTGTCAAAAACAATCCCGCAAAAACTGCAAGCCTGATCTGCGCCTCATCCATTGGAATTTGCCATTTCGATCAACATCAAACGCCATCTAGCGCAATGCAGGCGCGATGACCAATGCACAGCGCCTCACTTCTGTGTGACGCAGAACGGCTTCAACCTGATCCGGATGGCAGGTGCGAACTTACATCACCTGATGGCGTGCCCTTGCCCCGCGCTCGATCGCCGCGCAAACAAGCCGTTCCAGATTGAAGTGATCGCGGAATATTTGCAGCAGGCGCAATTCTTCCTGTTCCAGGTGCAGATCGGCAGCAGCGACCTCTACTGCCAGCGCATAGGCGGTTTCATACAGCGAACTGGGAAGAACCTTGGATGCATTGTTGAGAATTTGCTGCAAGCCGTCATCAGCCTGAAGAATGTCCGTACATTGGGATGCAGCCAGTACCAGCATGTCGGAATCGTAATCCGCAAATACCGGCAAGGTCTTGATAATGGTACCGATCTTGGCCAGCTCGCTGTCGGTCATGGTCCGGTCAGCGGCAGACATGGTTACCATGATGTGGATTAGCGCATCATGCGGAGTGGTATCTGACATTATCGAACTTTCTGAAATTACCAGGAATGAATAGGGCTGCAGAATCGCATTAGCGTTAAATTAGGGAGTATCGGGACACTGTGCAAGTCGCTTGGAAAAACCTTGCAATTGCTCTAAACCCGCCAGTGGAAAATCTGTTCATCCGTCGGGTTCAACCAATAGGAAATCTCAATGACCGGCAACCAATCGACATCAAGTCAGCCAGCCTCTGCCGAGGGTCTGGGCCTGGATGCTGCAATGCTGGAAACTGCCCGCAATTCGAAATCCTGGGATTTCGAGGAAGCACGCAAGCTGGTCAAGCGCTTTGAGATATCAGGCTATCCCGAAACAGTCTTGTTCGAGACAGGCTATGGGCCATCAGGTTTGCCGCATATCGGCACGTTTGGGGAAGTCGCCCGCACCTCCATGGTGCGCTTTGCATTCCGCGTGCTGACCAATGACGAGGTGCCGACCCGATTGCTTTGCTTCTCCGACGACATGGACGGCCTGCGCAAGGTTCCGGGAAATGTCCCCAACCAGGAACTCATGGCGAACTATCTGGAGATGCCGCTGACCCGCGTGCCCGATCCATTCTCCAACGAATATGAGAGCTTTGCCCATCACAACAATGCCAGGCTTTGTGCCTTTCTCGATCGTTTCGGCTTTGACTACGAGTTTGCCAGTTCCACCGAATACTACTTGTCCGGTCGGTTCGACGAGATGCTGTTGCGGATGCTTGAGGTCTATGACGAGGTCATGGCGGTCATTCTGCCGACATTGGGCGAGGAACGCCGAGCCACCTATTCTCCATTCCTGCCGGTCTGCAAGCGCACCGGTAAGGTGCTTCAGGTCCCGATGGTTGCTCGCGATGTCAAAAACGGCACCGTCACCTATGAGGATCCCGAGACCGGAGAAGCCGTAGAGACAGGCGTTACCGGCGGCCAGGTCAAGTGCCAATGGAAGGCGGACTGGGCGCTTAGATGGGCAGCCCTTGGGGTGGATTACGAAATGGCAGGCAAAGACTTGATAGACTCGGTCAACCTGTCCTCGAAAATTTGCCGGATTCTCGGCAAGCGACCGCCGGAAGGCTTCAACTACGAGCTTTTCCTCGATGAGATCGGCCAGAAGATATCCAAATCAAAGGGCAATGGCCTGACCATTGACGAATGGCTCACCTATGCGCCGACCGAGAGCCTGTCGCTGTTCATGTATCAAAAGCCAAAGACCGCCAAGCGGCTCTATTTCGACGTCATTCCGCGCCAGGTCGACGAATATTACCAGCATCTGGCGGCCTATGAGAACCAGGAAGACGACAAACAGGTACAAAACCCGGTTTGGCACATTCATTCAGGCCACCCGCCAAATGTCGACATGCCGGTCTCGTTTTCCATGCTGCTCAATCTGGTCAGTGCTTCGAATTCGCTCGACAAGTCGATCCTCTGGGGTTTCATCTCCAATTACGGGTCGGGCATTTCACCCGAAACTCACCCGGAACTGGATGCGCTGGTCGGCTATGCCATTCGCTATTTCGAGGACTTTGTGAAACCGGGCAAGAAGTTCCACTTGCCCGAGGGCACGGAACGCGAGGCGCTGGAAGATCTCGACAAGAGGCTGGCCGCTCTTGATCCGGCGACACCGGCAGAAGAGATCCAGAACGAAATCTTCGCGGTTGGCAAGGACCACGGATTTGAGAACCTTCGCGACTGGTTCAAGCTCCTGTACCAGACACTGCTGGGCCAGGAGCAGGGGCCAAGATTTGGTTCCTTTGTCGCACTCTATGGCATTGAGCCGACGCGCAAACTGATCGAACAGTCATTGGCCGGTGAGTTGGCGGGGTGAGGCCTGGCGTCAATTCACTTGTAACGATGTGAATTCCAGATCAACGCCGCTTCAATTCGGCAAAATCCATAGATCCGGATAGCTTCTTCCACCGCAGCCCAAAAATAATCTCTCATATTTTCAAGGTTTTGGCCCGGCTGGCGGTCTTCCGCGGGCAGGAACTCAACATTCTCCCTTGACAATTGCTCCAAAAGGGTAGAGTTTCTAAATCGTTTTAGAAATCGTTTTTGCTAAATCTAAAACGTTTTCGGAAGCCCGGGAGGGGTGAATGGGCGCTCAGCGCAGCACATTGAAACAGCTTGCAGCCGAATTGAATATTTCGGTGGCGACCGTTTCGCGCGCGCTTGGCGGCTATGAGGACATCTCCAAGAAAACCCGAGAGCGCGTCGCCCAAAAAGCGCAGGAAATGGGCTACGTGCCCAATAGCGCCGGCAGGATGCTGGTCTCCGGCCGTAGCGGTTTCGTTGGCCTGGTCGTGCCGATCCGCGGTCCCAACCTGGTCGATTCCTTCCTTGGCGAATTCGTCACTGGCCTGGGTGAGGGGCTGAAGGGCCATGGCAGTGACTTGTTCCTGGCAACCGCCCTGGAATCTCAATCCGAACTTTCCGTCCTTTCCCATGTTGTTGAATCCGGCCGCGCCGACGGCGTGGTGCTTAACCGTGTCGGCGAAAAGGACGAGCGGGTCGAATATCTGCTAAAGCGGAAGTTTCCATTTGTTACCCATGGCAGGCTCCTGAATGCCGATTACGATCTGAACTGGCTCGACACCGACGGTGGGGCAGCCTTTGCCGAGATGTTCGAGATGTTATACGAACTGGGTCATCGCAAGTTCGGCCTGCTGACCATCAGCGATCCCATGACTTTCCGCCATTACCGGGAAGCAGGACTCAGGCAGGCAATCGAAAAGAAGGGCGATCCCGATGTCGTCCTGACCGAGATCAAGACCGAGCGTTTCGATACCAAGGGCATGCGTCGCGCCTGCCAAAAATCGCTGACCGGCGCTGACCGACCAACCGCCTATATCGCCTTGTTTGACGAGATCGCACTGACCCTGATGAAGGAAGCCGCAAATCTCGGCCTGTCCATTCCGCGTGACCTGTCGGTTGTCGGCTTCGACAATGTCGCCGCCAGCGCCTATGCGCCCCCGGGCCTGACAACCTACGACCAGGACATTCGCGGCAGCGCCAAACAACTTACCGACATGCTGATGCAGGTTATCGTGGATCAACCGGAAGAACCGCTGACAAGGCTGGTGAAGCCGAAATTGATACGCCGGGCTAGTCATGGCCCGGCACCCTCATAAGGGGAAAACATAAATGGCACTTGATATCGTTCATACCAAGGGAGTGAGAAATGAGAGAAAAATTGAAACTGCTTAAGACAACGGCACTGGCATTGTCCGTAATTGCCTGCGCCAGCATGGCAAAGGCCGATGTCCTGTTCTGGTCGACCCAGGCAAAGCCGGTCGAGGAAACCCAGGCCATGCGCGATCAGGTACTTGCCGGCGCCGGTCAGGAAGTTGACTATCAGGCAAGCGATGGCGGCCCGTGGCTGACCCGACTGCAAGCTGAACTGACAGCAGGCGATGGTACCATTGGTGTGCTTGGTGGCTTGCACGGGAACTTTACAAGCCTTCCCGATGATCTCGTGGATTTGTCTGCACTTGGCCTGAAGCCGACCTTCTCGGATCTCGGCATGCTCGGCACGTCGGAACAAAAATATATTCCGTGGATGCAGGCTACCTATGTCATGGCCGCCAACAAGAAGGCACTGGAATATCTGCCGGATGGCGCGGACGTAAACGCCCTGACCTATGACCAGCTGATCGAGTGGTCGAAGAATATGGCCGAAGCGACCGGCTCACCGAAATTCGGTTTCCCTGCAGGTCCAAAAGGACTGAAGCACCGCTTCTTCCAGGGTTATCTATACCCATCCTATACCGACTCTGTTGTCCGCAAATTCGCTTCACCTGAAGCAGAAGTCGCATGGGAAAAATTCAAGGAGTTGTGGAGCTACACAAATCCGGGTTCTACCAATTTCTCCTTCATGCAGGAGCAGCTCTTGAATGAGGATGTCTGGGTAGCGTTTGACCATACGGCCCGCCTGGCGGACGCATTCAACCAGAGACCGGATGACTTTATCGCCTTCCCGGCACCTGCCGGTCCTACCGGCCGCGGCTTCATGCCAGTCATCGCCGGTGTTGCAGTTCCGAAGACCGCGCCTGATATGGATGCAGCCAAGGAACTGGTTGCCTACATGCTGAAGCCGGAAACCCAGATCGCGACCCTGCGTGCAACCAGCTTCTTCCCGGTCGTTGATGTTGAACTGCCGGACGACATGCCTGCCGCGGTGAAGATCGCCGGTGACGCGATTGCAAAGATGTCGGCTTCACCGGATGCCAATCCGGGCCTTCTGCCCGCAGGTCTTGGCGATCAGGGCGGCAAGTTCAACCAGGTATTCACCGATACCTTTGAGCGCATCGTTCTGGCTGGCCAGCCCGTCAAGGATGTTCTTGCCGATCAAAAGACAATTCTCGCCAAGATCATGAACGACACCGGTGCACCCTGCTGGGCGCCTGACGCCCCGTCAGAAGGTGCCTGCCCGGTAGAGTAAACCTACCAAAACTCTCTCTGTGGCTGAATTTTCAGCCACAGACTCCCAAGCCCGCCCGGCGGCAGTCGGGCGGGAGATAAGGGAAACTATGTCTGAATTCCGGACAGTCTTGAGACCGGAAATTGATTGAGGATAGAGCCGTGGAAAACAAACATCTGCCCTATATGCTTTTGCTGCCGGCCACAATTTTCCTTTGCGTGTTTTTCATTTACCCCTTCACGCTCGTGGCCTGGGAAGCGTTCTCCAAGGACGGTGCTTTCACTATGGAGCACTTCCAGACGATGACCAGCAACTGGAAATTCGAGATATCGTTCTGGAACACCCTTCTGCTGGCTGCCGCGGTTGTGCCTATCCAGTTGGCGCTGTCCCTATTGATGGCAACCATGGTCTCCAAGATGCAGAAAGGTCGCGATATCGTCCTCTATATCTGGACCATTCCATTGGGAATTTCCGATCTCGCCGCCGGTATCATCTGGCTCGCCATCTTTGACCAGAGCGGCTATCTCAATTCGATGTTGTACGGCCTGGGCGTGATCGATCAGCCGGAAAATTTCCTCAGCTACCAAAACAAGTCGACAATTTTCATTGCAATCGTGCTCGCTGAAATCTGGCGCGCGACTGCGATCATGTTGGTTATCCTTGTTGCCGGTATCGGTCTGATACCCAAGGAATACTATGAGGCGGCCGAAGTGTTTGGTGCATCCAACTGGAAGCGCTTTACCAAGATAACCTTGCCAATGCTCAAGCCCAGCCTGCAGACTGCGCTGGTACTGCGTGTCATCCTGGCGTTTGAAGTATTCGCAGTCGTCGCCGCCCTGGGTGGCACCAACTTCCCGGTTCTCATGGGTGAGACCTATAACTGGCAGTTTGAACTACAGGACGGCAATGTCGCTGCTGCCTACGCCCTTGTGATCCTCGCGATCTCGATAGTCTTCACCCTGGTTATCCTGCGCGTATTGCGCGTACCCAAAGGAGCACAAGTATGACTACTTCTTCTCCAACTGTTGCTGCGAGCCAGCCACAAAAAGTGGTTGATGCCAGAAAGGCTGGCTCCATGGTCTTCGCCGCAAGCGTGTTTCTGTTATGCGCATGGGTCCTGGTGCCGATCTACTTCCTGTTGGTCAACACCTTGTCGTCTCCCGAGGAGGTGGCAGCCTTCCCGAAAACCTTCATTCCGCCGTTCAATTTCGGCAGCCTGGAGTTTTTCGCCGGATTTTCCGGAATAGGAAACGCACTGAAGAACTCCGCGCTGGTGGCAATCGTCACCATGATCATGTCGATCGGCGTCGGTGCTCCAGCAGGTTACGCCCTGTCGCGGTTTGAATTCCGCGGTAAGGCGGCATTCCGCATCCTGATCCTGATGACAAGGGCCTTCCCGCTTCCATTGCTGGCTCTGCCCTTGGCGGTGATGTTCATCCGCACTGGACTTGACGACACCATCATCGGTCTCGCGATTGTCCATACGACGCTTGCTTTGCCCTTTGCCGTGCTGATCACCTTCTCGCTGTTCTCCGGTATTCCCGTTGAACTGGAGGAAGCGGCATGGACGCTCGGATGCAACCGGGTCCAGGCCTTCAGAAAGGTTGTGCTTCCACTGGTACTGCCCGGGATCACCGCTTCGGCAATATTTGCCTTCGTGATTTCGTGGAACGAGGTCTTCGCGGCATCGGTCCTGACCATCGAGAACCGTACGCTGACGGCGTTCCTGCTGCAGAGCCTCGATGTTTCACCGCTTCACCTGAAGTTTGCCGGTGGATTCGTCCTTGTCGTGCCCGCGCTGATCTTCATCTTCGCGGTACGCAAATACCTGTTCGCAATGTGGGGCATCGCAAATCGCTGACCCGGATCCTCTTTATTCTAGATAGTGAGATGTAAAATGGCTGAAATTCAAATCAAAAACGTCGCCAAGACATTCGGTTCCTATCAGGCACTGCATTCCATCGACATGACGATCTCCGATCGTGAGTTCATGGTTCTGCTCGGCGCTTCGGGCTGCGGCAAGACAACCTTGCTCCGCATCATTGCAGGTCTTGAAACGCCAAGTGTCGGCGAGGTCTGGATTGGCGACAAGCGCGTCGATCACTTGCCCCCGCGCCAACGCGGTATCGCCATGGTATTCCAGAACTATGCCGTATTCCCGCATCTGACGGTGTTCGAGAATATCGCCTTCGGTCTGCGCATGAACAAGCTCGATGATGCCACCATCAAGGAGCGGGTAAACCGCACCGCTAATCTGATGCATATCGAGCAATTGCTGCAGCGCTATTCCGGTCAATTATCGGGTGGGCAACGCCAGCGCGTGGCAGTCGCCCGGGCACTTGCCATGGAACCGGACGTGATCCTGATGGACGAACCGCTCTCCAACCTGGATGCGCTTCTTCGCCTCGAGATGCGGGCTGAACTGAAAGGCGTATTGGCCGACAGCAACACCACGACAATCTACGTGACCCACGATCAGGTCGAGGCGATGAGCCTGGCAGACCGGATCGCGGTCATGCATGAAGGTCGCATCGTGCAGGCAAACAATCCGGTGGAGATCTACCGTAATCCGGCCGCGCATTTTGTCGGTAGCTTCATCGGCAATCCGCCGATGAACTTCCTCAACGCCACTAAGGGCGGCAAAGGGAAATGGAATGTCGCTGGAAAGAGTTTCTCCGGTCCGCAATCCGGCCAAGAAAATCTTGAATTTGCCATTCGCCCGGAAGACGTGACGCTTAACGGCGGTGGTCTTGATGCAAAGGTCAGGATTGTCGAACCTTTGGGCGCCCATAATCTGGTCACCTGTGATGTCGACGGTTCGCTGTTCCGCGCCGTTATCGACAGCGATTCCAAGGTGAAGGCCGGTGAGCATATTTCGCTGGCACCCATGCAGGATCGCATTCGCTGGTTCGATCCGCAAACCACACTTGCGGTCGCATAGGTCAAAACCAGATGAGTATGATCGACAAGAAACAGATCTCGGAGCGGGCAGCCGAGGTCTTGCGTGAGAACGACCGCGGCACCTACACCGTTCCCACAAAGGGGCTCTACCCCTTTCAATGGAACTGGGATTCCTGCCTGACCGCGCTCGGCCTTGCCCAGATCGACGAACGGCGTGCCTGGCAGGAGATCGAGACGCTGTTTGAACATCAATGGGATGATGGCATGGTGCCCCATATCGTCTTCCACCAACATGATGACGGTTATTTTCCCGGACCTGATGTCTGGGAAACAAACCGTCCAGTCCCGACTTCCGGAATTACCCAACCGGCCGTTGCCGGATTTGCCGTCAAGCGGCTGTTCGACCGCGCGCGCGACGTGAAGCTGGCGCGTGAAAAGGCATCAGCTTTGCTGCCAAAGATCACCAAATGGCATCAGTGGTTTTACGAAAACCGCGATCCGGCCAAGACCGGCCTGGTGGCGATCATCCATCCCTGGGAATCGGGTCGTGACAATTCAATCGACTGGGATGATGCTTTCGAACGCGTCCCGACCGAAGGGGTACAGGCGTATCAGCGCCGCGACCTGAGCCACGCCAATCCCGACCATCGGCCGACCCAGGAACAATATGACCGCTATATCTGGCTAGTGCAGAAATTTCGAAGCCTTCAATGGGATAATTCGAAACTGCATGACGCTTCACCATTTCAGGTCGTCGATCCTGGCTTTAACGGCATTCTCATTCGCGATTGTCAGGAAACTGCAGAATTGGCCGAGGCGCTGGGTGAGGATGAAGTCGCAGCCCTGAACCGCCAATGGGTGGCAAATGGCCTTGCAGCGCTCGACACCTTGTGGAGCGAGAAATACCAGCAATTTGTCTGTTATGACCGCGCGGCCGCCAAGCTGGTCGACAGCGCTTCGATCGGCGGGCTTCTGGCCGTTTTTGCCAATGTTTCCGAGGCCCAGGCAAAGACCATCGCGGATCGTATCAACGATCTGGCAGGGCGGGCCAAGTTCCTGGTCCCGAGCCATGATCCGATAGACCCCCGTTTTGACGGCAAGCGCTACTGGCGCGGGCCAGCCTGGCTTATTGTGAATTACATGATTGCTGACGGGTTGATACGGGCCGATCAGACCGAGACCGCAAACAGGATTGTCTCTTCAAGCCTGGATCTCATTCTGGAAAGCGGATTTGCCGAATATTACGATCCGATCGACGGCGAACCCTGTGGCGGTAGCCGCTTTACCTGGACTGCTGCCATGGTGCTGGAGTTCCTGCGGGAGCTGTAGCTATCGGAGGTCTGTTCAGCTGACCCCACCTATTTGTCTGACGATAATGTAATCGCTGAACTTTGAGCAGACCGCATAATGCTGCATTGCAATATTATTATGTAATAAATACAAGAGTTTAGTAAAAAATACTAATTTACGTGAACCGATATAACAATACCCTGAATAACCGGAGGATGCTTCAATTTATTGGTGTTGAACCGGGAGGGAATAACATTGAATTTAAAATTCGACGCAAAGGAAAGCACAAAACCGGTTGATTTGTTGAGAAACCAGCAAATATCGCAACTACCATTAGCGAAGCTGATTAGCGACAATCATGCATTGGAGAAACCTGCGAGGCAAAAAATACCGTCAAGTTTCCTTTGGGATGCAACCGAACGGATGGCATTACATCGGCATCGGAATAGCCCTACATCACACTCAATCTCTCCAACGGCGCAAGAGATTGCACCCTTGTCACCGCAGGACATGATGAATCAGCTCGATGCGTTGGAAAGCCAGCCTATCGAAGACGAAAGCATGCTGGACAAGATTCCACTAATTAAAACCAAAGCGATCGGCGGCACCGTTGCACGACCACTGCTCAACGCTGTTGCTTCAGTCCAGCGGGCATTTTCTGACGCTGATCCAGACAAGTTGGCGCGGGCTGCGCTGGGATTGGATGCGGACAGCAAAGTCGAAGGTGATAAGTTATTCGCGCTCGTGAAAGCGGAAATCGAAAAAATGCAATCAGATCCCAGGCTTCTCGGTGTTAAATCCGTAAGGCTGGCCTATTCAACAGATAATACGGAAGAATATCTGAAACGAAACGATGACACCCTGCTGCCTGCCGACGTCTTGGGCGGCTATCATGCGAAGAGCGGAACTGCATTAATTTCCACCGCTACTCTGTTGGGTGGCTTGAAATCCATGCAATCGACTGTTGTGGCGGAGGAAGTCATTGGTGAAGCACTGGCCACCAAGCTTGGCAATATAGAAGAGTATTCGGTTAGAGCCGGTAAGGGAAAGGACATTGGAGCCGCCATTGGCGCAGTGGTTCAGGGTGAAAGTCTCGAAGAAGCGAAAATCAGGGCAGAGGACAATAACGGAGTCTTGGCGACCGCCTATATCGATGGCGAACCGGTCCAAGTCAGAACTTTCTTCAAAAATATCAAGAAATTTTTGGCTGATCGAGGCAACGACATAAAAGGATTCGTTGGAGATTTTTGGGATGGATTGTCGGATGTCGCCAAAACGGTCTACAATGGTCTTTCGGCTGCCGGAAAAAATGTTGCGAAAGAGCTTTCATCGATCAAGAGGCTCACAGTAGACAATGCGGTGATGATCGCCGACGCGCTGGAGTCATCAGTAAAAGTTGCCGGTACAACGATCTACGAAGGCGTAAAATTTGTCGCCAGACATCTGGGGAACTTTTTGGCCGAAATATTACTGCGGGGCCTGATTTCACCTATTGTAAGAGGCGTACAACGAACTGTGGGTCGTAATTTTCGTGCCATAAAATCGATCGTAACTGCGGTGACGGATGACATTATGGGTTACCTCAGTAACATGGCGAATTTCAGTTCGCTTGACAGACAGGCATTCCAGGGTGAATCACGGGGAGATGATACGGTATTGAAATCGTTGTACCTGCCGATCACAGCAACCAAATCAGTTGCGCCACTGAAAATTGATAATACCGGCGAAATCATTCTGGCAGACATGCTAAACACACCAAAGGTCGCAAGCATCGTCAGATATGCGGCCGGCATATTTGAGGAACACGCCCCAACGCTGAAGACTGCATTTATAAAACAGGTCTTTGGCGACATTTCGCCCGATCAGATCAAGGTCATCGAAAATGTTTATCGGGAAGTGGCGGAAGCGATCGCAGACGGGCCGATATCCCGGGAAGATGCTGCCGTACTGATGCATAAATTGGATTTAAAGGTCGGATCGTTTGGCAGTAAAGGCATACCTGCCGGCGGCCTGCATATTCCTTTGAAAGGGGCAATCGCATTTGGTGATCATGTGCTTGAACAAACAACGGCCGCGACTGGTGAAACGGAAAGTCTGGCTCAAAATACTGTCGCTGCCATTTTCCTTGAGGAGTTGACCCATTTTGCTGCGACAAAAGCAGGAGCTGACGGTTCATTCAAGCCATTGGCCTACAATCTCGCTGATCCACAAGGCGATCTTGGCCGGCGTGCGGTAAATTTCGTCGTCGAATCGGGCCTGCCAAAGGGAGATCGAGATCAGATCCGCATACCTGACGCAAAAATCGTGGCCACCGCAAATGGAGCCGACGATGTCGATGAATTTGTGCTCCCCGATGGCACCGCGGTTGAGGCGGGTTTCTTTGCCTCTGCAAAAGTTTCCGGACGCATAATACTTTCCGTTACCATTGGGAAGAGAACATTAACCCGAATACCACCAGGTCATGGAGCTACGGGTGGGTTAGAAAATGCCGGACAAAAATTTGATCCTCAAGGGGTAAATGTTGGCGCCGGGCTCGTTCTTAGCGTCCCGTTGTCAGACGCTGAAATTATCGTCGACAGTCAAACTGGCTCAAGCGGATTGGCGGCACGAATTGGTAAAGCAATCAGAGGAGGTGCTTTTGTCGCTGAAGTGTCTGCCAATGTCGGTGTTCAATCTGAGGGAGGTAAAGCAACTTGGGTGGTGTGGGAACCAAAATTTCTCTATACAAATGACGGAAACTGGTCTTCTTCCGGCACGCATGTAGTGACGGGGCAGGTCGCAACTGCAATTGTGATCAACTCTAGCCTGTTCGGTCTCAATGCACTGGGATTTGGTACCTGGATGGGACTTGGCGCTGTTGGTATCTCAGGGCAGCTTGTCATAAAAAACCAAGAAGTAATTGGCGGCAGCGGTTCACTATTCGGTGTGGGCATATTAGATGTTAACCTTATCAAAAAAGGCTATGCGTCAAAGTCAGTGGACATATTTCATTTGATGACAGAGAAGCTTGATGCAAGGGTGGCTGCCCGGGGGATTACTGTCAACCAAGTTGGTTTTCGGCTGGGTGTTTCACACGATAATTTTTTTGACGGGTTTGTTCCTGGAAGTAGCATCTAGCGTTTTGGAAACCAGGCGCTGAGCCGGATGCCGGCGTCGCAAGTCGGCGGCATTGCCGTAATTTGCTCAACGCGGACAGCCGCCATGGTGCTGGAGCTTATGCCAGAGCTTTAGATGAGTTACACCCGGCGCAGACCGTTTTTCTCCAGGAGTTCGGTCAATAGTTCCCGCGCCTCGGTGCGATGGCGCCAGTGCAGTTTTCGTGCCGGTTCTGCGTCACCGCGTAATATCGCTTCGTATAATGCGCGGTGATCCTTATTCGATTTCGTCGGCATCGGACGAAGATGCAAGGTGATGGCGCGGGCACGCCTGACCTGGTCGTTGAAGTTCGACACGATTGCGATGATCCGGCCGTTGCCGCCGAGGCGGACAAGTTCATCGTGAAAAGCTGCGTCAGCCCTGGCCCATCTTTCGCGGTCATTGTCTTTCAGGCTAGCTTCCATCTCCTTGATACTGTCAGCAAGACCGGAAAGCTCTTCCTTGGAATAACCTGCCTCTGCTGCCCGAAAGGCCGCCAGGCTCTCCAATTCGGTCAGCACCTCATAGATTTCGTGCATATCGGTGGCCGTTAGCGCCGTAACGCGTACGCCGCGCCGTGGACGGACTTCCAAAAGCCCCTGCGCTTCAAGCACCAATGTCGCCTCGCGTACCGGCGTCCGGGACATGCCGAGCCGTTCCGCGAGCTCGGTCTCCAGATGGTCGGAGCCTGCCGGCAATTCGCCAGAGAATATCAAATCGCGTATGCCCTCAACCGCCTTGATGCTTTGCGATTTGACCTTCAATTCCTGTATCACGCCTTATATCTCCTGCTTTTGCCCGGTCGCGGCAGAGCGATAAATCGCCTCTTCTATTTCAATGACCCGCAAATACTGATCTGCTTCATTCTCGATTTTGCTTCCGCTCCGCAAGGCAGAAACCACATGCGCCTGGAGCGCATGGACACAGTCACCGGCAAATCCGGGCCATTGCCTCGGCTCAAGGATTTCCAGCTGTTCCGTTTCGCCGAACTTCCTGAACAATATCGCGCCATTGCCTTTCAATTCCAGGGTAGCTGCTGTGCCTTCCACCAGCGCCTCGCCAAATGTGACTCGGGTATTTTCCGAAGCATGGTCAAGATGGCGGTTACCGTCAAATAAGGCACGGCGGTCATTGGTCATCTCGAAGATGATATAGCCTGCATCTTCCCCTTCGATTGCAGGGTTCATCTTGCGCAAATCCGCATAAACTGCTGCGACCGGCCCAAGCAAATAGCGGAACACGTCGATCCAGTGAACTGCCGTCTCGTGAACCAGAAACCGTTTCATCTTCTGGAAATAAGGCTGGCGGGCCAGATAGGCATCCGGACCCTGTCCATCACCGGTCCGCATCCTGAAGGTCAGCTGGTGAATATCCCCTAGCTCGCCGGATGCGATCACATCGGCCATCTTGCGATACCAGGGTTGGAAGCGGAAGTTTTCATGAACGACAAGGTGCACGCCAGCCTTTTTTGCTAGCTCAACCGCAAGACGCGCTTCTTCGAGTGAATTGCAAAACGGCTTTTGGCAAATGATGGTGCCGACGCCGTTGTCGAGCGCCAGTTTGATCGCCGGGAGATGGGTAGGCGGCGGCGTGATTATGTCGAGTAAATCAGGCTGCCCGGCCTCAAGCATCTGTTGAAGATCGGGGTAGGCGGTAACGCCCGTATTGCGGGCGGCTTCCAGGTCCTGATCGGCAACACCGACGAGCTCTACCCCGTCAATTCTCTGCCAGGCCTCCCGATGAAACTGGCTGAAATATCCTGCGCCCAGGCAGGCGACGCGCACCGGATCTGAATTCATGACACCACGGCAAAGGCATCCATTACGGCACTGGAGGCCTCCTGCGTGGTTGCGTCACCGCCAATATCCCTTGTTGTCCATTGTGCGCGACTGACAACATCGAATACGGCATCCCGCAGCATCTGGGCGTCACCAGCCATGCTGGCCACCTGATGCCGTTCACCAAGCCACTCCAGCATCATTGCACCAGAAAGAAACATCGCAAACGGATTGGCGATACCTTGGCCGGCAATGTCTGGCGCTGAACCGTGACAGGGCTGAAACACGGCATGGCTGTCCCCGATATCGGCAGAAGGCGCCATGCCCAGCCCGCCCATCAGCCCGGCACCGAGATCGGACAGAATGTCACCAAACATGTTCTCCGTGACCATGACGTCAAAGATCCAGGGCTTCTGCACCATCCACAGCGCTGCTGCATCAACATAGGCATGATCCGCAACAATGTCGGGGAAGTTGCTGGCCTGCTCGTCAAACACGCCGCGGAAAAACGCAAAGGCACGGAAGACATTTGCCTTGTCGATGCAGGTGACCTTGCCCGGTCCTAACCCGGCATTCTTCCGCTGCTTGGCTAGGTCAAAGGCAAACCGGAAGAGTTTCTCGCTGGTCTCTCGGGTGATCAGCAAGGTTTCGCGGGCTTCATCGCGCGTAATTTCGCCTCGGCCCTTGGAGTGAAACAGGCCTTCAGTGCTTTCCCGCACCAGCACGAAATCAACCCCTTGGCCGTCCGGCAGGTTCAGAGGCGTCGGTTGACCGGGAACGATCCGTACGGGGCGAACACCGGCATAAAGATCAAGCTCGGTACGAAGATCAATTTGAGGCGCAATCTCGGTCCCGTCATCATACCGGATAGATGGAATGCCCATGGCCGAAAGCAATATCGCGTCAGCGCGCCTTGCAATATCCAGCGATTCGGCAGGCAGGGCCTCTCCTGTCTTTGCATAATGGCCGGCGCCTGCTTCAGCGCGCACGAAGGAAAGCGAATATTCGGCGCTGCGGCCTGCAAGCATTGCCAGCATTTCCACAACAGGGGCCGTGATTTCCGGCCCGATGCCGTCACCTTCGAAAACCGCGATTTCAAACGCCTTTGCCATTTTTGATCCTCAGTAATTTCACGTCTCGCCGATTGTGTACCGGCTTGCGGCCCATGGGAAGTGCAATATGTGAATTGACAATGAATTTATTAATGTATACGTAAATTAATTGCAATAATGAATTTTTTGGAGGATACACTGATGAAACAGCTTTTGAGGACACTTGCGGCGTCGACGGCCATTCTCGGTCTGACGGTGGCAATGGCCCAGGCCCAGACGGTTCTGAAATTCAGCCACACAGACAATCCCGGCGGATCTCGCCAGGCTGCAGCCGAAGTCTTCGCAGAGAAGGTGGCCGAATATACCGATGGCCGCTATGAGGTCCGGATTTTCCCTGCAGGCCAGCTGGCAAACGATCCAAAGGCGATTGAACAGCTTCAGCTGGGTGGGGTTGATTTTACGGTATCCGCTACCGGTTCCTATGCCACGCACCTGACAAGCCTGAACCTGACAGCAATGCCATTCCTGGTCGATAGCTATGAACAAGGCTGGCAGTTCTATGACAATTCCGATTGGTTACAGGGTGAATTCGACAAACTTCCCGAAGTCGGCTTTCGGGTATTATCAACCTGGGAAGCGGGCTTCCGCAGCTTCACGACCAAGATGCCGCTTGCTTCACCGGAAGATGCTGTCGGCAGGAAAATGCGGGTTTTCCCCAATGACATGATTCGCTGGACAATGGAGGCGATTGGGTTCCAGACCGTGGTCATGCCGATTACCGACGTTTATCTGGCAA
>JANQQM010000203.1 GCA_028289365.1 Salaquimonas sp.
CTGCAGATCCTCCGTCTCTGACAGCGCTTGCTTGGTGTGGGCGTTCTCCGCTTCCAAATAGTTGCGAATGTCGGCATCCAGAACATCAGGTGCACGCATAACTTCCTGCCAGTTATCGGCGCGCAGCCAGTGATAATCATCCTCCAGGTTCTGGCCATGGAAGGATCGCGTGGTCGGTCGCACTTCTGCAACCGGAGGTTTCAGGGGGGAGGTGGATGAATTTGTCATGGGCCTCGGCAACTCGATGCAAATGGTGCTGGATTCAAAAAAAACGATGGTAACCGAAAACTCAGTCCCTATTCCTCGGATTCGGATTTTTTCAGATCAAGAACTGAACCGTTGATGCAGTACCGCAGCCCCGTCGGATGTGGCCCGTCGGGAAACACGTGACCGAGATGGGCATCGCAGCGGGCACATCGAACTTCGGTTCGGCGCATGAAGAGCGAGTTGTCCTCATGTTCGGATACATTTTCTTTTTCAATCGGCGCGGTGTAACTCGGCCAGCCCGTGCCTGAATCGAACTTGTCCGATGAACGAAACAGAGGCGTTCCGCAACATACGCAATTGTAAACACCGTCGGCCTTCTCCTCATGATAAGGGTGGCTGAAGGCGCGTTCGGTACCGTGTTTGCGCGCGACATAGAACTGTTCTTCCGTCAGCTGGTCCTTCCATTCTTCTTCGCTTTTTTCGATTTTTTCGGGTGTAGATGTCTCAGACATTGTGCACTCCCCTGATTTTGGTTGAAGTAGGCTTCGAGCTTTGCGGAAAATTCCACAATACATAATCTTTATTGGGTGGGATTGCTACATCACTTACAGCAGGAAATACCAATTTTACCGGATTTGATACAATGTATTGTGGCAAATAAGCGGATAATACTTGATAAATACGCACTTTTTGTGAGAAAGCTATAGGCCGAATCAGAGATTTCGCATGGCGCGGATTGCTGTAATCACGGAGTCGCTCGAATCTCGATTCAATGCGGTTATTCGCCAGGGGGGACGCTCCATGGCGGAATGGGGAGGCACAAGGTGCGTTTTCTTAGTCTTGGAATATTGCTGTTTGCATTCTGGCTTTTGCTATCCGGCCACTATCAGACCTTGTTGATCGTACTTGGCCTCGTGTCGGTCGGGATTTGCCTGTATCTGGCCAAACGGATGCAGATAACAGACTATGAAGGGCATCCCATTCATCTGGCCGCCGGCGCAATTACCTATATACCTTGGTTGGTCCTTGAAATCGTCAAATCGACGATTGACGTTACCAAAATCGTTCTTAGCCCCTCCCTGCCGATTTCACCGACCATGATCAAGATAATCGCCACCCAGAAAACCCACCTCGGTGTCAATATTTACGGCAATTCCATCACACTCACTCCCGGCACCATAACCGTTGAAGCCCAGGGACAGGAACTGATGGTGCATGCTCTGACGCAAGCCGGAGCCAATGATTTGAAAACCGGCGATATGGATCGTCGCGCTACGGCCTTCGAAGCAGAGGAGACGAACTAGTTGATATACATCGCCGCCATTTTTGCTGTTCTTGTGGCCATGGCCCTTGCTGTTATAAGCGCTCTACGAGGGCCGACCGTGTTTGATCGCGCCCTCGCCGGAAACACGATTGGCACACTGGCAATTCTGCTCCTATCACTTGTCGGATTTTTGACCGGCCGGCCGGAATTCCTGGATATCGGGATAACCTACGGACTGCTGAACCTGATCGGTACCCTGGCGGTGCTGAAATATTTCCGGTTCGGCGATATGGGTCATGATGACGAAGAAGAACAGGCGCCTCTATGATCTTTCTTGATGTCGCCAGTTTTGTCCTACTGACCCTCGGCGGGTTCTTTGTGTTTGTCGGAGCGCTGGGGCTCTATCGCATGCCCGACGTTTACACACGCATGCATGCAGCCGGCATGGTGGATACGCTCGGAGCCGCTCTGATGATCGCCGGTATGATGCTGCAGGCCGGTTTTTCCCTGGTCACATTGAAACTTTTGACACTCCTGATTTTGTTCTTTTTCTTCAGTCCCGTCGCGACGCATGCACTTGCCCGCGCGGCTCTGCACGCAGGCGTGAAACCCATATTGCAGGATGAGCCGGGGGAATCAGACAAATGAAGTCTCGTACCGTCAACCTCCCTGCGCGACACGCCAATATTCCCGGGAGGCCGTCATCGAAGCACTGATTAACATGGTCTTGTTGACAATGATGGCGATCGTGACCATTGGCATCGTGCGCCTGCGCAGCCTGTTCGCGGTGGTCATCCTCAGCGGTATATACAGCTTTCTGATGGCCAGCGTGATGATCGTGCTGGATGCCGTGGATGTGGCCATGACGGAAGCTTCGGTGGGCGCCGGAATATCAACGGTCCTGATGCTTGGGGTCCTCTATTTGACCAAGTCAGAAGAAACCGACCCAATTCATACGCCGCTCCTGCCCTTGATTGTTGCCGCCATCACCGCCGCCGTTCTTCTGTTCGGCACATTGGATCTTCCGTCTTTTGGCATTGCCGACCAGCCCGTTCATTTGCGGGTGGCTCCCTACTATCTGGAACAGTCTATTGCACAAACGAGTGTTCCC
>JANQQM010000194.1 GCA_028289365.1 Salaquimonas sp.
CCTATCAGGAAATCTACGACATCGCCCGTCAGGTTCCTGCCGACATGAAACCTGAAAATGTCGAGCCGCGCCGTTGGTGGCAGAGCTAAGGTAACGAAAAAGGCCGGCCTGATTGATCTTTCGGGCCGGCCTTTTGATTGACATGACCCATTTGCGATCGATGGCGTGTTAGGGAAAATACGGGGAGAGGAAAGATGTCTATTTGGGCTGACGCGGTCACCATTATCTCAGCGACGCTGAGCGGTGACATAGATTACAATACCGTCCAGGCTTACCGGTCAGATGCGGCGTGGTATGTGTTTGGAACGCTCACGCTGGTAGGGGGTATCGCTGTTTACTACCTTTACAAGGCCTTTCCGTTTCTGGATCGCCATCTAGAACGTTCAATCGTTGTATGGACCTATATCGTCATTGCCGGAATTATTTTTGTCGGGGTCTTGCAACGGTTTATCCCCTTTATTCCCGGACAGCCCGCATGGTCCACAACCATACCGCCGCTTCTATTCATGATCATGGCCTGGTTCGGTTGTTCCTTTAATGTCCGGTTACGGACCCATTTGAGTTTCAGTGAATTCAGATCATCGTTCCCCCGTACAGGGCAATTGGCATGTCTGTGTCTCGACGCAGCACTTTGGTTTGGGTTCTGTGTGATCGTCGTGACTACCACGGCACGCGTCACCATCAACTCCTACGACAACTTTCAAATTGTTCTGGGAACCGACAATGTCATGCAATGGTGGTTCATCATTACCGTTCCGATAGCCTTTATATTGATGGCCGGCCGGGTGATCGAGAACCTGCTCGATGATTTGCGCAACTATCGCACCGGAAAGCCTCTGATCGAACAGGCAGTAATCGGCGGAGATGTATGATGACCGACGCGACGTGGATTACAATCATCTCCCTGGCGGTAACCGTGCTGTTTATGCTTGGAACGCCCGTTCTATTGGTAATCATGTATTGGGTTATCGGATGCAGCTTCGTCATGGGGCTTACGTTGGATAACGCCGGTGCTGAACTTCTGAACGTTTTCAACAAGGGATTTGCACTGCTGGCAATGCCACTATTCATCCTGACGGGCGACTTGATTAACCGTTCAGGCATTGCCCGACGATTATCTGATTTCGCCTATGCCTGTCTGGGATGGTTGCGTGGTGGCCTGGCAATGGCATCAATCGGTGCCTGCGGTCTATTTGCTGCCATCTCGGGATCGAATTCTGCAACCACAGCAACGATTGGCTCAATGCTGCACCCCGAGATGGTAAAAGGTGGCTATGACGAACGTTTCTCGGCGGCGACAGCGGCAGCCGGTGGTACGGTCGGCATTATCATTCCGCCGTCCATCATTTTTATTGTTTACGGCTTCTTGATGAACTTGCCGATTTCGGACCTGTTTGTCGCGGGTATC
The DNA here is from genome assembly GCA_028289365.1 of Salaquimonas sp. Classification (GTDB taxonomy): domain Bacteria; phylum Pseudomonadota; class Alphaproteobacteria; order Rhizobiales; family Rhizobiaceae; genus BOKV01. The sequence goes on from JANQQM010000194.1 coordinate 1,409, forward strand.
GTTCCTGGAACGCTCATGGTCATGGCAATGATGGCAACTGCCTTTGTTGTCTGTACCCTGAATGGCTGGGGATACCTCATCAGACTGGAATTCGGCCGCGTGTTCAAAACCGCGATTGGCGCCTGGTTGGGTTTCTTTGCGATTGGCCTGGTGCTTTGGGGCATCTATACCGGCAAGTTCTCTCCGACAGAAGCCGCCGGCGTGACAGTTGGGTTTTGTGTAATCGTCGGGTTGCTCTCTTTTCCGCTCAACAAGATTATGGGGCAGGACGCCGATACGCCCTTGGCTGAAAAATCCACTGTCTCAATGTTGGTTGTTGAAGGGTTCAAGGTTCCCGAAGTGCCTTCGATTGTGGTCCGTTCGGCACAAATAACCGGTATCCTTGCACCGTTGATCGCAGTATCGGTCGTCATGCAACAAATCCTATCGCTCCTGGGTGCTCAGGCTGTGATCGGAGATTTTGTGACAGGGATGGGCGGCTATTACGCTGTTCTGTTTACAGCCATGGCCATCGTGTTTGTCGCGGGCATGATTCTGGAAAGCCTGCCTGTGACGATCATTCTCGCGCCAATTCTTGCGCCGGTAGCCGCATCTGTCGGCGTTGATCCGGTCCACTTTTCAGTGATTTTCCTAGTTGGAGCATCGATTGGGTTCATTACACCGCCATACGGCCTCAATCTTTATGTAGCCAGCGGTGTTACCGGGGTTCCTTATTTCCGGTTGTTGCGGTATTCCACATTGTATCTGGCAGCGCTGATTGTGATTTGGGTATTTGTGGCCATGACACCGGAAAGCGCATTAATGCTGTTGCCTAACAGATAGGTCTCAGAGAGATTCAATGCACGATGTAATGAAAGCAGAAAGCGAGAGCGGTAACATTCCGACCAATCTACGGCTTCTGCTTTTACTCGAAGAACTTGGCAGGGCGGGCGTTCCAATTACGCCGACGGCGGCAAATGCGGCGCTCGACCTGCCAAAGCCGACGGTCCACCGATTATTCCACACGCTTGAAGAAGAAGGCTTTGTTCAACGGGACATTGACGGAAGGTCCTACAGTCCGGGACCCCGGCTTCGTACGATGTCAGTTAACGTATTGTCCTCTCTAAGGATACGCACGGCGCGTTTGGCTGTATTGAGGGAGCTTGCCGACACGATCGGCGAAACATGCAACATTGCGACGCCGAGTCGGGAAGGCATGGTGTATCTCGACCGGGTTGAATGCAAGTGGCCGTTGCGGATCCAACTCCCTATCGGGACCGAGGTTCCTTTTCATTGCACGGCGAGCGGCAAGATGTATCTTTCTTCATTGCAACAATCGCATCTTGATACCTTCCTTGCGGCCAAACCTCTCAGCTCGCACACCCCTAAAACCATTACCGACGCCGCAGCATTGATAGATCATATCGAGGTCATCCGTGAGCGCGGATATTCTACAGATGATGAGGAGTTCATGGAGGGCATGGTTGCCATTGCCGTACCTATCAAGGACGATCAGGACAGACTAATGTCGACCTTGTCATTTCATGGACCAATTCAGCGATTGAGCCTGGAATACGCCGCCCGCAATATCGATCTGCTGCATAAAGCCGCCGATGATTTGTCCAGGCTTGTAATTTCAGATGATGACTGAAAGGAAATGTTCTGATAGCCAAGTACGGGCGCAGTTTGTCCGGGACAGATATGTACACTGATCGGCAGTTGAATATTTCGGGCCAATCTGAGCAAGATTTTCTTTAGCCCGTCTGCCGGCATCCGCATGGCGATTGCAGCTTGATTTGCCTGATCAAATTCCATCAATGTCTGTTTTGGGCCAGAAGCGGAAGTTAAACCGGCATATTGCGAACGTCTGATCTCAGCCCCAAAGACGACATCACAAGCTTCGGCGCAACATGATCGAAAATGGCCCATAGCGGACGGTTGCAGCGATGACTTTACCTTCGCTGCGGAAGAACCTGAAACCCAGGCCTTAACCTGCAGCTAGCGCGCAACCACCTGTTGTTCCAACTCGCGAAGCAATTTCAGGCGCATGGCCCGCGCAAAGTCGAGCCAGCTCGTTGCCGTTATCACGAAAGATCCAGGTCCGCCGATGAGATGCTGTGCGAAATGCAGGGTAACATTGCCCGGATCCTCTTCAATTGCCAGGCCATTGATGACAATGCCGTCCTCGATCAGGTCTCGGCGCGTTTCGGTCAGGAGCGCCAAGTCGTCAGTATGGCCATTGCCTGAAAGATCAATCACCTTTCGTGAAGCCGGTATAGGCGCTCTTTCATGCAACTTACCGGCAAATTCGAGACCGGCATGGATCATTGTATTGCCGCCAGACAGGTGGCGCGGCATCCCAGCCACCCTCGTTGCAAGTTCGCGGATGCTAACTTCGTCAGTCAGCGACGTCCAATCCACGGCAACTGCCTGCTGGCTGATACTGGACCATTGTGTAATCGCGATATTGACGCCACCGGGGGAGGCAATGATCGCTGCACGTACATCCGGGTCGCGCAATGCAAAGGCGATACCGGCACGCTGCATTCCAAACTCATTGTCATTTACGCTAGCCGATGCATCCAATGCCAAGACAAGGTTGACACTTGCCCGATCCTGTGCCGATACGGTTATCGCGAATGAAGCGAGACAGAGCGCCATCACAAGGAATATTGGCTCAGTCGCGAACCATTTATGCAGGCGCTGAACCCGCAATTGTTCCGCAAACCGGCGTGCGAGCATCCCCATAGACATGTACCTCACATACTCTCAACGAAATGAATGGATGCTCAAACCAACCGACGCGGACAGCACATTGCGACCATTCGAACACGCCGGTCCGCCATTGGCCTTAGCGTTGTAGTTTTCCTCCCGACAGCATTGTCCTCACTCGGCGGCGATCGCCTGGTGACGACAGTAACACGACGCGCGTATTGGCACCTCTGCTCGTGCGACTGCCTTGTCGAGTTGCAGCTTGATGTGAGCAGCTTCAGTAGTTTCGCCGCGTTGCGTGAGACACTCATGCAGACCGTGCAAGCTCCATACATTGCCGGGATGCTGGCAGGCACGGCTCAGCGTGGCGTCAAGCCCCAGATCGGCGCGATAAACTGCTTCGGCTTCATCCAGCCTTCCCTGTTCCAGCAGCAGAGCGCCCAGGGCATGCCGGGTTGGCTGCATCCAACCCCAAGGCTCATCATATGGAAGGTTGTCATCCAATTCGACTGACCTTCGCAGGTGGTCGAAGGCGACATCATGATTTCCCTTATGATATTCCAACTCGCCCAGCATCATTTCGCGTGCTACTTCGAGAATATCGCGGCAGGTATTGTTGAAGAGCATGCGCGTTTCGGGAACCCGTTCAAATGCTGCCTCGAACTGCTCACCCTCGGCCTCTGCTTGCTTAATTTGCTGTGTGTTAGCCAAGGCTACAGTTCGGGAATAGTGCATCATTGCTGTCGTGACGCTGAACAGCTCGACATCATCGGGAAGATCCTGCTCTAAAATGTCGTTCCACATGCCAAAGCGGATCAATACGTGCTGTTTCATTGGTATGAAGGCCTCGAACCAATCAGCCATAGGGCGCAATGTCTCTGCCGGAAGGGTTTCGATCAATTCGTCTGCCGTTTCCAGGGCCGGGGTCGGTTGGCCCAGGAACATCGCACCGTAAATCTTGAAATGATAATTGTGGCAGCGGTAGACGGAGTAGAAGTTTTCCGGTCCTTCACGCTCAAGAAATTTTCGATCTGCGATTATCGCCGTGTGGTTCCTGGATACGACATTCATGTAATCACCGCACAGGACATCCACATGTGTCGGCATGTGGAGTAGATGGCCGGCATCGGGCACGAGCGTGCTTAGCGCGTCTCCTTGCCGTAGCGCGCGTTCGGGATGTGGCGACATCTCCATCAGGTGAATATACATGTGGAGCAGACCTGGATGCTCCCAGGCTCCGTCCAGATGCTCGAACGCTCCGTCAAGCACCGCGATCGCCTCCAGAGTGTCGGCGCCCTCGGCAGGTTGCCCGGTCGGCAGGTCCCAAAGCTGCCAGGGGGTTCTGTTCATGATCGCTTCGGCAAACAAGGCGCAAATGTCCAGATCATCGGAATGGGTAGCGTGAACCTTCCGCATCGCATCTGCGTAGGCGTCGTTCCAGGGAGCGAACTCTTCAATCGAAGGGTCTTCGGGATAGCGCTTGGGGATAGCCTCAATCAGCGCTCGTTCAATCGGGCCAACTGTGTCGATCAGGTCGGTAGCAGCTTTGATTGACTCGCGCGCAATGGCTATTGCATCCGGCTTTTCTTCTTCCTCGAAGGCTTCCCAGGGTTTGTTGTAATTCGGGCCGATGCAATAGGCGATCCCCCAGTGCGCCATCGCACAATTTGGGTCCGCCTTAAGCGCTTTGCGAAAACAGACAATCGCCTCTTCGTGATTATAGGCATAGGTCCAAACAAGGCCCCTATCAAACCACTGTTTTGCTTCAGAAGACGAGCAAGTGATGTGCCGCGAATAGTCTCCGAGTTCATAGTAATGCATCGCCCATACTCCCACTCATTTACCGATGGAGTCCAACGATACACCAAATTGCCCCGGATGTCCGCCATTGGTACATTTCGGACATAGCCCCCCTCAATGGCCATTACGTCCGTTTCTGCCACATATCGACTGTGCGATGACGTTGAAATTTTCTACGGTGCAATCCGGGAAATCGTTTATTTGACATCATGCAGCAGCTGTCCGTTTCTGATCCAATCCGGTCTCCGCCTGTTCTTTGAAGCAATTGGCCTTGCCAGGTGGCTTCCCACATCTGTTGTCGAATGCTGCTGTGTTTCGCCAGCTCGAAATTGACCGGATCAAGCATTCAACCAGTTGCGAACGGGTGCTGCGAGATAACCGTGTAGACAGGGCAGTGGACAAACGCTGCAATATGAGATGTGTGGTTCCGAACACAAAAAGTGCGCGGCACTCAGGGACAAGTCCTCATTTCGGGAGTTTCGTCACTGGTACGGGTCATGACCCAGCGACAGCTCTCAACAATCAGCTCACCTTCTCGATTTGGCAAGTTTTCCGTCACAAATACCGTATCCGCTGAAAAGCTTAAGGCTCCTTCCTTGGGCATAGCGGGATAAATCCGTACAAGCTCCTTATATTCGAAGTCCGGTTGGCAAACAGAAGCATATCCGGATACGCGCCCATCAGCGACAACAGCGCTTCCCTTGTAAAGCGATGCTTTCTTGCGTATTTGCGATTCATCTTCAGCGGCCCATGTCGCGATATAAAGCTCCCGGTCCTTTTGAAGAACGCGGATGTCCAGTTCCAGTCGGAACACTCCGGGTCGTCCTTCTTGAGTACGATCACAAGCAACAATGCCGTTGTAGGTTCCTGTTAAATTCGGAGTGTCTGCTGCGGCAGCACTGGCAAGAGCAATTAATGCGAAGGGAAAAAAGCGCATCTAGAGGACTTTCTCATTAATTTACCGATGACACCACATTGTCCGGAACCCGCCAAAGTATTCAACGGCAACGGTACAAAAATAAGAGATTTTTTGGTCTCGCCAAAATTGTCCATGTTCCAGGGATGACTAAAATGGCGGGTGGGAAGTTCGAGTGAACTCTCATTGCCCTTCTTTACTGGACCCTCCCTCACTTCCAAGACTGGTCGAGAACATGACCGCAGCTTGTGGCAGGAGACACCGATACGCGCCAAAGAACATCCAATCACCCATAAAGCGCCCTTAAGGTTCATCTCAATTGTCAGGTATAAGTCACTTCACGCATGCCTGAATACGGAGCCTAGCGCCACATAATCCGGCACCCATAGCATACCGATCGAGAAAATTTCAGATCTTGAATGTTAGGCAAGTCTTTGAAAAATTTGGCTCCCCGGGTCGGATTCGAACCAACGACCAACCGGTTAACAGCCGGTTGCTCTACCGCTGAGCTACCGGGGAACAATAAATGCTTGGCAGACCGCCATATACCAAACCGAACTGTGATTTGCCAAGCCCGCAATTGCAAAAACCGTTCAGTCTCAACAAAAGCGGAAATCCCGTCGGGTATCGGGCAATCGACCTGAAATTGCAAGGCAATTCCGGGTTATTGGAGGCCTCGCCCGGAATCGAACCGGGGTACAAGGATTTGCAGTCCTCTGCGTAACCACTCCGCCACGAGGCCTCATTCGACGCCTCATATCAATGAGCTGTGATCATCTGTCAAGCTGGATTGAGGTTTGAACGCCGATCAATACCCAAGATCGGTTAAAATGATGAATGAGAAGTGGACATTTGGGCATTTTAGGGGACAAAATGGTGGTTGGTTGCCTTATCATCCGGTTGCCATTTCGCGCGAGCTCGGCTAGACGAAACCAGTTCAACGGGTCAGCGCGACAGATTGTTGTCTACGCAAGTTTCACCATCGGGGAAGCCACCATGGGATCAGATTATATCCACGCTCGCGAGCAAATGGTCGACTGCCAGATTCGCACGTCGGATGTCACCGATCCCAATGTAGTAGGCGCCTTTTTGACCGTGCCACGCGAGGAATTTCTGCCGCAGGAACTTCGTCCGCTGGCCTATTGCGATTCCCACCTGCAAACGGGCGAGCGGATGCTGATGTCGCCGGCCTCCATGGCAATGCTGTTACAGGCGGCTCGTATCAAGGATACCGATGTGGTCCTGGATATCGGTTGTGGTACCGGTTACTCCGCTGCGGTGATCTCGCGGATGTGTCAATTTGTGGTAGCGCTGGAATCGGACCGGGAATCGGGAAATATTGCTTCCGACAATCTGGCCCGGCTTGAATATGACAATAGTGTCGTCGTGGAAGGCCCATTGCACGATGGATACCCGACAGAAGGGCCATTTGACGTGATATTTCTGGGCGGCAGTATCGAGGAATTACCAGATGCGCTCCTGTCCCAGTTGAAATCCGGGGGCCGGCTGGTCGCCGTTGAAGGAAGCGGCAACGCTGCGGTTGCAAAAATCTGGATCAACAGCGATGGCAGTACATCGGCGCGGCCCTTGCACAACTGCGCCATTCCGCCGCTTGCCGGATTTGCCCGAAAGCCAAGTTTCGTATTCTGACACTTCGTCAATGATTTTCGAGATTTTATCCACCGAATTGTTGCGAATGGGCAACGAATGGAAATTCAGGTGGTGATAGTTCAAAGAACAAATTGACCTAGCAACGCGCATATATAGGTTATGGACCAGCAAGGTGCGTAACGAGGCGCGTGATTCGATACAGGGGTTCCCGGTCGCTCGGTTCCGACCGGTTTATTGCGTATCGCGTAGAGGTTTCAAATGCCTAATTTTGACTGCAGGGTTCCGATTGGAAGGTCTGTATTTGCAATTACCCTGGCTATCTTTGTCTGGATAGGTCTGGCCACGGCGTCATTGGCTCAGCCAATCGATGAAGCGCTTGCGCTCGCCTACAACAACAATCCGGAATTGAATGCGCAAAGGGCGGCAACCCGCGCAGTTGATGAGAATGTCGCTATTGCCAAATCGGGCTATCGGCCAAGCATATTTGGTGATGCGGACTATGGAAAAGACAAGCGGAAGAACCGCAACACCGGATTGGTGACGAGCCTTGATCCAGGCGGGTTCGGCGTATCGATCTCGCAGACATTGTGGGACAGTTTCAGAACCCGCAATGATGTGGAGAGCGCGAAAGCGGCCGTATTTGCCAGCCGCGAAGTTCTGCGCAATACCGAGCAAAACGTGCTGTTTGATGCCGCCAGCGCCTATATGAATGTGATTCGCGACCGGGAAGTGGTGGTTTTCCGTAAACAGTCCCTTGAATTTCTGGAAGAACTAGTGCGTTCCGAACGGGCACGGTTTGAAGTCGGCGAGAGCACACGAACCGATGTGGCACTCGCAGAATCGCAACGAGCTGCCGCACAAGCCGATTTGAATGTTGCGAATGCGCTGTTAAAGACCTCGATCGGCATTTATCGGCAAATTATTGGCGTTGATCCGGGCAAGCTGATAGCGCCGCGCGGCGTTGCGAATCTGGCGCCGCGCGATATCCCGACGGCGCTGAACATTGCCTATGACGAACATCCGGCGATCCTTGCGACGCGGTATCTTGTCGATGAAGCCGACTGGAACGTGAAGCGGGCCGAAAGTGATCTTTTGCCGACTGTCACGCTGGAAGGATCGCTGACCCGTGGTTATAATCGCGGATCGGATCTGGCCGATAATGACAATGCAACCGTTACGGCGCGTCTGAGAGTGCCGATCTATCAGGGCGGTAGAGTTTCTGCGACTGTGCGCAGGAACAAGGAGACACTGGGTCAGCGGCGAATAGAAGTCGATCTTACCGTTGATGAGGTGCGCTCGGCAATTATCTCTGCCTACAGCGAACTGGAGTCTGCCAGGGCTACCGTCCAGGCTGGTATCGCACAGGAGCGTGCCTCGAACCTGGCACTTCAGGGAACTGTGGAGGAACGCAAGGTCGGACAGCGTACGACGCTTGATGTCCTGCGAAGCCAGCAAGACGTGATTGATGCACAGCTTACGCTTACGGATGCAAGGAGAAACCAGATTGTAGCGGGATATGCCGTGTTGTCTGCGATCGGCCGCCTTGATGCCAACACTTTGAGATTGGCCGTGGTCGATTATGACCCGATTGAGCATTATGAGATCGTCAAGGACAAGTGGTTTGGCCTGAGAACTCCTGACGGCAGGTAGAAGACATCAAGATTCGCAGATCAGTGCCGGGCCGGCGCCTGATTCATGATACCTTGCCGGAACCGGGGAACGCCACGACCTTTTCCGACATCACTGCTGCCCCAGTATCCAATATGTAGACCATTACCGGCTTTTCGCGGCCACGAAGAATCCTGGTCCCGGCGGGCTTGACCTGAAACGCGTCGCCTGCATCCTTCGCCGTTTCGCCAGACAGCAAGACGATGGCATCGTCGTCCGGATCCATGAATTCCCGGCCCATCTGCTCCAGCCGCTGGGCCAGGTTCACTGCGTCACCTACTATCGTGTAGTTCTGACGGCTGCCGCCGCCAATATTGCCGACCACGACGCGGCCGGTATGAATTCCGATGCGGATGCGAAGCGAGGGTGATCCCGACTTACGTCTTTCCTCGTTGAATGCCTTGACTGCGTTGGTAATTTTGACTGCTGTAGTGACCGCATGGACTGGGTGTTCGGTATCGGCGTCAGGAGCGCCCCAAAAAGCCATCAACCCGTCGCCCATGAACTTGTCGACCGTTCCCTTGCTCGCTTCGATTTCCTGACACTGCATTTCAAAGAAATTATTCAAAATCCTGGCGGTGTCGGCTGCATTCATGTGCTCGGAGAGTGAGGTGAAACCAACAATATCGGAAAACATGATCGTAATTTCGCGCTCGACGGTCGGTATCCGGTCCACGCCGGAACGAATGAGGCGCGCAACCAGCGGACGAGGTACGTATCGCGCGAATTCGCGCATGGCCCGGCGCACATTATTCAGTGCTTCAGCCTGATCATTGATTTCGCGTATCCGCGAGCCGGGCAGGGGCTTCAGCCCGTCAATATCGAATGCCGAAAGCTGCCTGGCCGTCTTTGCGATCGCGGCCATCGGCAAGGAAATGCGGCGGCCTAGCAGAAAAGCCACTAAAACTGCTACCAACAGTGCCAGAACTCCGGCGAAAAATGTCCTAATCGCCCGAAACACTTCTGCGCCAATATCGGATTTCTTGAAATAGGCGCCGAGGGTGTAGGGGTTTCCGCTTGCTCCGGCCAGAGTTTTCGTGATGTATACATAGCCTTGCCGACCGCCGGTCTCCTTGACCGTGATGCCGCTTCTTGAGGCTTTGACAAATTGATCGGTAGTTTCCGCATTCAGGTAGTCCACAAGTGTCTTGTCAGGAAAATCAGCCAAAGGATAATCGGACCTGCCGCGCATGAGCTCCGGATCGGCTGAATAAGCGATGACATTGTTGTTTGCGTCCAGAACAAAGGCGGTTGTGAAATTGGAGCGGCCAATCTGTGCGATGATCCGATTGATGACATGGCGACCGACGGCGGCGACGATGTATCCATGGTTCTGACCGTCGCGATCCAATGGCAAGAACACGAAATTAAACAGGACCGGGCCAATTTTTATTGGCTGTCCCCATTTTGGTTCATTGAAATCGCCTGTCAGCTGATTAACTAGCGATGCCTTGGCCTCACTCGAAAACCAATTCGGACTGAAAGGTTCTATCTTGTCTTCGGGATCCCGACGCAAATAGAGCAGGGTGCCGTCCTTCTTGTACAGGAACAATGCTTCCACTGCCGGTTCTGTCGTAAGGATGGTACGGAAAACCGGATCGACGTCAGCCTGTTCCAGGTTTTTGAGGGTGCCATTGGCATATAGGGAAGCGAATGTCTGTACGGACAGTTCGGTGCGGCCAGTTTCCTGCCGGATTTCGTTTTCCATTCCGGAAATCAGGGATTCGGCGCGTTCGTTTAGGAGCGAAAATGTGTTGTTCAAATTCGATTCGACCGACATGAACAGCACGATACCGACGGACAGCGCGACCAGCGCGCCAAAGGTGGAAGCAAGCACAAAGCGCATCGAAAATACGCGTTTGCCGGATCCTTTACCGTTGTCTTTTTCCTGACGATCCATTGTCACCCATCTGCTATTTGGTAGCTACATGACAGATATTTGAACAACTATCACCATAATTCTCGGTAATTATCGGGTCCATGTGACCATAAGAACCATGGCATCAGGCAGGCTTTGGTTACTACCACATGGTGCCAGACAGAAAGAAGGCGCAGAAAGCCGTTTTTCGCTTTTAAGGGCGCAATGACGGTGCTATAGAGCGCGCGAAACGCTTTACGATCGGATTTCGGCAGTGGAGCGAAGCGGGTATGGTGAAATTGGTAGACACGCCAGATTTAGGTTCTGGTGCCGCAAGGCGTGGGAGTTCAAGTCTCTCTACCCGCACCAATCCCTCCGGATCCAAGTTCCTACCGGATATTGGCGCTGACCCGAAATTTGTTGGGCTGCCAGGCGGTTAATGGACAAAGCAGAGGAAGACAACAGGAAAATGGATGTAGTTGAAACAACGCGCGAAGGCTTAAAGCGCGAATTGAAAGTAACCGTTCCGAAGGCGGATCTGGCGAAGCGGCTGCAGAGCCGGCTTGAAGAACTGAAAAGTCAGGTGCGTCTCAACGGTTTCAGGCAGGGCAAGGTGCCGATCAGCCATCTGAAGAAGGTCTACGGCAAACAGGCCATGGCGGAAATCGTGAATGACCTGGTCAACAAACAGACCGGCGAAATTCTGGTGGAGCGCGAGGAAAAAGCGGCTCAGCAGCCTGAAATCACCATGACAGAGGACGAGAAGGAAGCCGAGGCGGTCTTGTCCGGTGCGGCCGATTTTGAGTTTTCGGTTGCCTATGAGGTGCTGCCCGAAATCAATGCTCCCGATCTTTCCAAGCTAAAAATCGAACGCCCGGTCGCCGAACTAAGCGACAAGGAAGTTAAAGAGCAGGTCGAACAGGTTGCGGAAAGCGCACGCGCCTATGAAGAAAAGAAGGGCAAAGCCGCTAAAAAGGATCGTGTGACAATCGATTATTCCGGCAAGGTTGACGGCGAATTGTTTGATGGCGGTACGGATACCGACTCACAGCTGGTAATCGGTTCGGGACGTTTCATTCCCGGTTTTGAAGATCAGCTGATCGGCAAGAAGGCCGGCGATGAGACTGTCGTCAAGGTAGAGTTTCCAGAGGACTATCAAGCTGCCCATCTGGCAGGCAAGAAGGCCGAATTTGATGTGACGGTCAAACTGGTTGAAAAACCGGGCAAACTGGAAATCAATGACGAGCTGGCCAAGCAGCTTGGCCTAGAAAGTGCCGAAAAGTTGACGGAAACCGTGCGTAGCCAGATGGAAAGCCAGTACGGGTCCTATACACGGGCGCGGGTAAAGCGGCAGGTGCTCGATCAACTGGACAAGGCCACTGATATCGAACTTCCGCAAAAGATGGTCGAGCAGGAGTTTGAAAATATCTGGGGTCAGGTCACCGGTGAACTGGAACGTTCTGGCAAGACCTTCAAGGATGAGGACACGACCGAAGAAAAGGCTCGTGAAGAATATAAGAGCCTGGCGGAACGGCGCGTAAGACTTGGTCTGGTGCTTGCCAATATCGGTGAAACGGCCGAAGTGCAGGTCACAGAAGAAGAATTGCAGCGCGCGATCTACGACCAGGTCCGTCAATATCCGGGCCAGGAACAGCAGGTGTTTGAATATTTCCGCCAACACCAGGATGCGGTAGCGGGCTTAAGAGCGCCGATCTATGAGGACAAGGTGGTTGATTTCATCATGTCGAAGGCGGATGTAAAGGACAAGAAGGTCAGCAAGGAAGAGCTGGTCAAGATGGATGAGGAAGACGAAGAGTAAGCAACTTCTGAAGCTTAAAACCAAAAACCCGGCTAGGTTCTAGCCGGGTTTTTTTGTTTTCGTTATCAGATATCTGACGTCAGTTTTCCTTGCCGAACTTGCCGGCTGCGTGCGCAAGCATGGTGTACACCTTGCCAGTATCCGACGTCATGTAGGTCTGTGTCATCATGTTGTCGCGGTCGCCGCTGGACACGTCTTTCAGCAGCTTCTCGAAATCAGCAATGTAGCGATCCACGGCGCGCCTGAATTCCGGCTCGCGCTCATATTTTGACTTGATCTCGTCGAAGGTCTGCTCGCCTTGCAGCGTGTAGAGCCTGCGGGTGAAAATATTGCGTTCACCGCGCTGATACCGATCCCAAAGATCAATGAAAGTGTCGTGGTCAATCGCGCGCGCGATATCCATTGAAAGCGAATTCAGGCTTTCGACGACATGGAGTGGCGTACGGCTGGTCACGCCGGCCTGCTTGTCGGCACCTGCCGGCGATTTGCCGCGGCCGGAACCCTTTGCTGGCGTCGTGTCTTCCGTGTCGGCAGAGGCGCGCCGCAACAGGTCACTGACCCAACCGCCCTGGGCTGTATCAGGCATTGGCTGGGCGGGCCGTTGCGGGGGCGTCGGTGCAGTAGCAGGCGCGCTATGCAATCCGGTAGGATCTGCCGAGCGCTGTCGGCCGCCGCCTGCCGGTTGCCGATTGCCGCTGCGCGGTGTCGGATCAGCCAGGCGATCGCCGATCGAGCCCTTCGGGCTGCCCCGGGTCGTTGCCGGTGCCGATGGCGCAGGCGCTGAAGGTGGGGGCGTTTGGGTCAAGCCATATTCAGGCGCCTGTGTGGCGCTGCTTCCAATCGCACCGGCTGCGGCCAGTTTTGGCTGGGGCAGGGCGGATACTGACGTGTCAAAAGACTTGCCCGATTTCGCAACGATATCGGAGAGATCCTTGAGTGCCGCAATCTGGTCCGATACGACGCGGCGCATGGCGTCGGCGCTCTCACGCGTCTCTTCAGGCAGTTCCAACACGCCTCGGCGTACCTGTTCGCGGGTCGCTTCCAGTTCGCGGTTGATTGCTTCTGAAGCGCCGCGCATGGCGCCAACAGTCTCGTTAAGCCGCTCGATTGCACGATCAAATGCTTCCTCCAGTTCAGCATTAATCCTGGAACCGGCCGTATTGGCCTCCTTCATCATGTTCTTGATCAAGGACGAAAGCACTTCGCTGAAATGCGTCATCGAGCTCTCGATTGAAGATGACCTTGTTGCCAATTCGTGCGCAAGCTTCTCGATCGGCTCCTGTTTTGCATCAAGAACTGCAGCCAGTTGTTTCTGGGCTGCTGTCACGTTCTCTGCTGCTTCAAACAGCTGCGTTGAATGCTTGTCGAAACGGAAGGCCGAACCGGAAACATTCTTGGACAGATATTCGACAGACTCGTTCAGGCTGTCAGCCGTATTGGCCGCAGTCTGGCGCGTGTTTTCGGCCTGGATATTGGCTTTCTCAACCGATTCCTGCAGGCGGAGCGTGCCGTCGACAATATTATGCTCGATCCGTTTGACGGAGTCGCCGGTAATTTCCACCGCGCTTTCCAGACCGCGTGCGGATTGTCCAAGCACCGACAATAGCGACGAGATATCCGAGGCGAGGGTGGTTGCCACACTTTCGACCTGCGTAACCAGTTCTTCGCCTTCTGTACGGATGCCGGCGATGATCGGTGCAGCCTTGTCTTCGAGAATGCCGGAAAGCTCCTGGGCACGATCTGCAAGGGCGGCGCTGAAGTCCCGGGTCTTTTCTTCCAGGCTGCGCTGGGTTTGCAACAGCTCGTTTCCAAGTGTCTTGTTGATGTCCTGGGCCCTGTCGGTCAGCAGCGTGTTGAGCGATTCTGCTTTCAGATCGATATGCTTGCCGGTCAGCTCGATTGTCTCGCTGATCTGGTTGGCGAGGCTGCGCTGCTTGTCCTCGATGCTCTCGGAAATCATGCGTGCACCGGTGCCGAACTCTTCAGCGATCATGCCCTGGCCGCTTTCAAGCCTGGCCTGCAGGTCATTTGCGCCGACCTCAAACGCGCTTGCAAATTTGTCATTTGCCTGAGCAACCATTTGCTGGATTGCGCTGGTGCGATTTTCAATCTGCGTAACCAGTCCGACATTTTCTTCCATCATGCCGGCGAGCTGTTTCGTGCGATTGGCAAGCGAATCCGAGAATTCGCGGGTTGTCGTTTCGAGACTACGCTGCGTATCGAGCAGCTCCTGGCCGAGCATCTTGTTGATGTCCTGTGCCCGGGCAGTCAGCAGGGTATTGAGTGAATCGGCTTTCTGATCGATATGCTTGCTCGTCAGCTCGATTGTCTGGCTTACCTGGTTGGCCAGGCTGCGTTGCTTGGATTCAATGCTCTCGACAATCTGGCGGGCGCCATCTTCAAACTGCTGGGAAACGATGCCCTGACCATTAAGCAGGCGGCGATTCAGTTCGTCGGCACCCTTTGCAAAGGTTCCGGCGAATTGTTCAGCGGCCTGGCTGACAATGTGCTGAACGGCGTCAGTGCGCTTGTCGATCTCCGAGATCAAGCCGGCGCTGTGGTCGTTCATCTTGTCGAACTCGCTCAGCAGGTTCTGTTGACCATCAATGAGGCTGCGCTGGATGTCAGTTGTGCGCTCCTGCAGCATGTTGTTCATGTCGCTGCCAAGCGCATTGACGATTTCGCTCATGCGTTTGGCGCGTTTGTCGATTTCAGAGACGATACCACTGCCGCGGCTGTCCATCCGATCGAGTTCCGAGAGGAACTGGCTGCGGCCTTCCGCCATGGCCTTCTGGATGCTGGATGTGCGCTCATCAATAAGCGAGGCAATTCCGCCGCCGGCCTTGATGACAACTTCGCCCATTCTTTGCGTGCGCTTGTCGATTTCGGAAACCAGACCGCTTGAGCGGTTATCCATCTTGTCCAGCTCGCTGACCAGGCGCTGGTGACCTTCGGCCAATGCCTGCTGGATTGCCTCGGTACGTTGCTCCAGCGAGCTCGCGAGCTTTCTTCCTTCATCGCCAACCACGCTACCCATGATTTCGGTGCGCTTGTCGATCTCTGCGACCAGACCAGTGGACCGGTTTTCCATGTTGTCGAGCTCGGAAATCAGACGCTGATGACCCTGGGCAAGCGCATCCTGGATGGCTGCCGTACGCGCTTCAAGGGTTGAAGAAAGCTTCGTGCCTTCTTCGTTCACAACTGAACCGATGACACTGGTACGTTTGCCGATTTCCTCAGCAAGCGCCTGGCTGCGCATATCCATTTTTTCAAGTTCGTCAGCCAGGAAGGTATGACCTTCCGCCATTGCGCGCTGGATGGCGCCGGTGCGCAGATCCAGCGTATTTGCCAGTTTCGAGCCTTCCTCATTGACGGCCGCACCGATCACCTGAGAACGCTTTTCTATCTCGGTGAGAAGAAGCTGGCTACGCTCCTCCATCTTTTCCAGCTCAGCAATTAGCATGGCCTGGCCGGAATCCAGGTTGGATTGCAGGAGGCCAGCACGCTCTGCCATGGCGTCCTTGATGTTCTTGGTACGGACATCTAGCGCGCCCGCCATTTCGTCGGTGCGCTGTTTCAGCGTGATTTCCAGCCCGTCGCTTGCCTTGGCGATGACATCGCCCAACTGGTTCGATGAAGTCTCGATTTCAGTTACCAGATTGGCACTGCGCATGCTCATCCGGTCGAATTCGGAAGCAAAGCGCTGATGTCCGGTATCCAGGTTTTCGGTAATTGCGCTGATGCGCTCGTCCAGCGCGTCCGAAAGTGCGGTTTGAATTTCCTCAAGCGAAAGTCTCGCTTCGAGCGCCTTTGCCGAGACGCTGTTGAGACCTGCATCAAAGGTGGTTGCAAGCACATCCTTGCCTTCGTTGAAGGATTTGCTGATATCGACCACGCGCTCCTTCAGCGAGACGTCAAACTTGTCCAGATAATCGGTAATGGTGCTTTCGACCCGGCTGGTCGTGTTCTCAAGGTCCTCACGATGCGTATTGAGTGTTTCCACCGCTGAATCGACATGTGTGGTCAGTGCCTGGCCAAAACCTGCCAGACGCTTGGAGATAACGTCACCCATTGCCACCGATTGGCGCTCGAACACGCTGTTCAGAGCTTCTGTCTTCATGTCGAGCGAGGTGATGAATTCACCGCCGCGTTTGCCCAGAAGATTCTGAATATTATCGAGCCTTGTATCCAGTCCCAAATGCAGGGTCTCACCAGCCTCGCTGATGCGGCTCGCAAACTCGGAGGCGCGCATGCCGAAGGTATCTTCGATCTGGCGTGCGGTCTGGTCGGTCAGCTCACGAATATTGGCCGAACGCGTGTCGAGTAGGCTGGCAACCGCCTTGCCGACCATGGAGACGTGGTTGCCGATCTCATTTGCGGTCTCGTCAACCGTACTCTTGATCGTGTCGGTCGCTGTCACGAGCTTGGATTCGAGCTCAACACCCGTGCTGGAAAGCATGAGCGAGAGATTGTCGCCGACCTCGTTCAATGAGGCGGTAATGGTCTCGTGACGATCGTTGAGCGCATTGCTCATGCGCTCGGTGGCCTCGTCGATGGAATTCTGGATGCGGCCGGAAACCTGATCAAGTTCTGCAGTCAGTCCGGAATGGGTATAGGTCAGCGATTCCCGCAGCTTTTCTGCATGGTTGAGAATTTCGCCGCGTTCGCTCGACAGTTCCGTTACCAATCCGCGCAATCTGATTTCGGAATCAGAATAGGAACGCTCTAGGCTGTTCACTTCACTTTGCACGAGCTGTTCAAGTTCGCTGGCGCGAGCGAGCGCCAGTTCCATGCCGTCGCCAATGGCTGCCACTTCACGACGCACCGCGCTGCCGATCGCGGCGACGGAATCGCTTGCGACCTGTTCAGGCTGCAGCAGTCTGATCGCAGCTTCGGTCATGCCACTGGCGGCCGTCCGCAGTTCCTGCGCGCGGCGGACCATGATCGCGAATGCCCAAATCAGAAGCACCGGGATGACGGTCATTACCAACAACAGCATGAACGATGGCTTCGACATCAACTCCACGAAAGTCGAGCTGGCAAACTCGCCACCTTCCTGGCGGCCAATCAAGAAATAGGATAACGCTATCGCTACCCAAGCGACAGAAAGTGTTGCTGCAATCCAGATTGTTGAACTCGGCGGACGCTTGTCCATGGAAGCAAGGACACTCGCCAGGCGGTTTGTGTTCTCGTCATTTGCGGCACGGATCGGTGAGCCGGATGGTGGTGCCGACGGGGACGAGGATGGCGCGCTCGGCATGCGTGGCCGCGGTGCAGCTGCTGCCGGTTGTTCCGGCTGGGCAGCCTCAGATGCCTGGGCAGTGCTCTCAAGGCGCAGATCATTTGCAGCGTCGGCAAGCGAATTCTCCAACTCGTCGAAATCAAGTTCGAAATCGACATCTTCGGCCTCGGTTTTTGCCTGATCTGTCTTTGCTTTCGCTGTGTCGGGCTCGCTTGAAATTTCATCAGCGGGATCGGCTTCATCAAGATCAAAATCCTCGATGAGCGCTTTCTCGACCGCCTCGAGTGCTGCCTCTGTCGTATCGGTTTTTTTGGGTTCAGACGCCATTGCTATTCCCCGTACTCTACTTCTCCGGAAACAATGCCGGAAAATACACAAAACTCAACCGGTAGCATTACCGACGCAACATGGCAGACAAAAGGCGAACCTTCTGTGCATTTGCCTTGCTTGCTGGAACCGAAGAACCAAATTTTTCGAACACGTAATGCCTGCCGTTTGTCAAGCCGATTTGACAGTTTCGACGCCGTCAAACAAGCCATACCCTTATTGTTATCGTACCGTAATGGCACAGTTGTGGATTGTGGACAAGCGAGGCGTGTTTCGCTGGCGCCAAAAGTTAAAATAAGGTTAAGATTAACGGTGCAGGATCTGCAATCCATTTGGCGGGTGGTTTGCAGATTTACGAGGGACCGAAAAGCTGTATTAAAACAAGCTGATACAGGGGATGTATTATGCAGAACCGTCAGGCATTGGCAGATGCCAAAGCCTCAAATTCGACAGAAGAGCAAGAGAATTCCAGCGTCAAACCGACGCCTGCGCAGCTACGATATTTAAAAACCGGTTTAGACCAGCCGGGAGGGAAGCTCTCCCTGTTTGATGAAAACGGCCAGACGATTGCCCGCAATACGATCCGGTCGTGTATAGAACATGGATGGGCCGAGCGCTGGTTTGATAACCCGACAAAACCGGATTGGTTGGTGTGCAGGATCACCGAAAACGGTCGAAAATTGGCAAAAAGCCTCTCGTGAGTTTGTTGAATTATTAACAGATTATTTGCAGTATTCGTTCAGAATTGGCCTCAGGGTAACCACAAAGGATGCGTTCATGACCAAAGCGCATAAGGCCAATACAAGCACGAAGGCTGATGCCGACCCCCATAGCAAGCCAATCGATCTGGTACATCTTTCCGCTCAGACGATGGGCGATCTCACACTGGAAAATGAAGTTCTGGAAATTTTTCTTCGCCATGCACAAGAAAACATCGCGTTGTGGAAAGATAGCCAAAATCAGGAGAACCGAAAGCGTGCCGCCCATTCGCTCAAGGGTGGCGCCCGCGGGATAGGTGCCTGGGATCTGGCAGAATTGGCGAACGAAGCTGAAGTTCCCGGATTTGACGATATCGCCAAGCTGGAAGAAGAAGCGCAGCGCGTGTGCGACTATATCCGGATGTTGCGCAAGAACTGACACCTCCGGCTTTCATTTCGTTTCTACCCGAAGATTTTTATGGTGGAGACATAAATGAATGGTGAGGCGGCCAACAGCTGCGCTTGACTTGGCGGGCAAGTCCGTTAAATCGGAATGCAATTTTTCAGCTCCCTTATTCCGGACCCATCTGTTCATGGCGAAAATCACCTATATCACGCACGACGACAAGGAATTTGCTGTCGAAGCCGCGACCGGTACGACGGTCATGGAAAATGCGATCAAGAACTCGGTGCCCGGAATTGAGGCGGAGTGCGGTGGAGCATGCGCTTGTGCGACCTGCCATGTATATGTCGAGCCCGAATGGCAGCCGGTGACCGGTGGTCCGGATATTATGGAAGAGGACATGCTGGATTTTGCCTGGGAGGCCAAACCGAATTCCAGACTGTCCTGCCAGATCAAGGTTACCGATGAAATGGATGGTCTTGTGGTGCGTATCCCCGCCCGACAAGCATAGACGATTGATTAGTCAAATCGTCTTGTGACACCGACCATCTGGGCTATGCGCTCACGCTCTTCCTCATCGAATTGCAGTTGATCGCGTTCGTGTTCTGCCATTAGCCGGCGGAAAACCAGAATGGATTGGGAGCGCAGCGTGTCGCAGCTGGGCTGTGGCGGCAGGTTCTTCACCGATTCTTCTGCCTTGGTGGCATAGTCGTCAGCGATCTGTACGTGAACTGCTTCGTGCAGCCGTGCATATTGCTCGAGGTTGTCCCAGGCTTTGGCCAGATCCTCGCGCAATTTCTTTTGGCCGACCAATTTTGGCAGGGTTACATGGGCCTTGACCGCAACACGGGCATATTCGACCCGGCAATTGCTGCCATTGGACTTGAACCGAAAGTCGGGAATCATGCGGACGTTGGTAGCGGCCAGCGCCTTGCCTACACCGGAAACCGTAGGACCATGCAGTGCAATCTGCTGATCGAGCTCATCAAAACTATCTCCCTCGATGGAATAATAGCCCACACTCAATTGCGTGCGGTTACCAACCGAAACGCATGCGGCAAGTACAAACAAAAATGCTAACGGCAATATCAGTTTGTATTTCATTTGGCCTCAGAGACTGGCTGAGCCGCAATCTGCGGGATGAGCGGGGTTTCGGTTGATTTCCTCAATACGGGAATATTCCACTTATTGGTTTACAATTGTGCCAGGCATTGGCTGAAGCATGCCTCTTGACCCTGTTTCCGTGTTGTTGGATAGAGCGGATGACGGCATTTATCCTACGGCTATATCAAGACAGTCCAACATGCCATCGAAATCGAAAGTTTTCATGACACATTCTGCAATAACAACATCTGCTCCTTTCAATCCGGTTACCCTGCGGATGGCGAACAACAAAGAAATTGAATTAGGGCCCAAAGGTCTGTTGGTCGGCATCGTGAATGTGACGCCGGATTCGTTCTCAGATGGTGGACAATATCTTGATGAAAAAAAGGCAGTGGAACACGCTTTTTCCATGATTGAGGCCGGTGCGGCCATAATCGATATCGGGGGAGAATCCACCAGACCCGGCGCAGAAGCTGTTTCTGCAGAGGTGGAGCAGGCAAGAATTTTACCGGTTTTACAATCACTTGCCGGAAAAAGTAAGGCGTTGATCTCGGTGGATACCTGGCGTTCAGAAACGGCGCGAGTGGCATTGGATGCGGGTGCCGACATCATCAATGATATCTGGGCATTGCAGAAAGATGAAAGCCTCGGTGAGGTAGTTGCGCAACACAAATGTGGTCTGATCGCCATGCATAACGGGCGGGATCGAGATCGAGACAGGGATGTTATTGCCGATCAATTCAACTATTTTTCGAAGACGATCGATTTGATTGAACTTCACGGCATTGAGCGAGACCGGGTTATTCTGGATCCGGGATTTGGATTTGCGAAGGATCCGGAAGAAAACATGGAGTTATTGGCGCGATTTGAAGAATTACATGCGCTCGGATTTCCATTGCTTGCCGGAACATCTCGGAAGCGGTTTGTCGGTCATTATACCGGCCGTGAGGCGGATAATCGTGATATTGGTACTGCAGCGACAACTGTCGTCGCGCGAATGAAAGGTGCGGCGCTGTTCAGGGTTCATGATGTTGCTTCAAATCGGGATGCGCTGGCCATTGCCGATGCGGTGATTTCCGCAGATGCCGGTTTGGAAACTGTTGATTTGGAGACGACCAGTTGACCTCCTATTGCATCACATTGAAAAACTGTGCGTTCTTTGCAAGGCACGGCATCTACAGCGAAGAGGAAACGTTGGGACAGCGGTTCTTCGTTGATGCCGAGCTTGAGGTGGACGGTGGCACTTCGCTGGAAACGGATGATCTGGATGGAACCGCTGACTATGGCGCAGTTTTCAGGCTGATCGAGAGAATTGTCTTGGGGAAACGGCGTTACCTGATCGAGGCATTGGCATTAGAAGTTGCCAGGGAGATTTGCCGGGAGTTTCCGATGGTGAAGCAGGCCGAGATCACGATCCGAAAGCCCAATGCTCCGGTTCCTGGTGTGCTGGATTATGTCTCGGTGACCGTGCGCTATCCTGAAGCTGACGCGTGAACAAGATTTGGCGAAAGGCCTGGATCGGATTGGGTGGGAACATTGGAGATGTTCCGTCCCAAATGGTGCAGGCAATCGATATTCTTGTATCCAATGACGAGATCAGACTCGAAGGCGTATCCGGTCTCTATGCGACCGAGCCATGGGGATTGAAGGAGCAGGCAGAATTCAAGAATGCCTGTATCGAGATATCGACTTCCCTTGAACCAGAGGGGTTGCTTGAGGCCTGTCTTGAAACAGAGGCTCGTCTGGATCGCACCCGCGATGTGCGCTGGGGACCGCGCACGATTGATCTCGACATTCTGGCGATGGAAGATGTTGCAATCGATATCGATGGTCTGACAATCCCGCATTCCAGATTGCACGAACGTGCATTCGCGCTTGTGCCGATGGCGGATCTGGCACCTGATCTGAAAATTGAGGGTCAATCTGTCTCCGAGCTGCTCAAAAAGCAGGATCGTTCAGGCGTGAAGCAAATCGCAGCGCCAGGCGAGTGGATCGAAATCTCCGGGAATCGCGCCTAGGCGCGTTAAGATCAGTCTATCGAGCTGGTGACCGTCTGGTCGATTGGCGGACCCTTGCGGGTCAGTACCATTCCAATGACGGGGATCAGGCGATCTCTTACTCTGACGGAAATTGAGACGTTCAACTTGTCGTCTTCATTCAATCTCGCCACCATTACACCGAGCAGGTCTTTGCGCTTGATGTCGACTACAAGTTTTGAGCGGGTATAGCGGCCGCCCACGATGTCCATTCCTTCACCGGCAGCGCCATCAAGGAACTTTCCTTCGTAACCAGATTCCGAACGCGTAAAGCTTGCATTCATGATTTGCGAGAACAGGCCGACGCGGCAATTGCCATCGATCGACATTCCGGTCAATTTCTCCGGAGTCAAACCATTAAAGGTGCAGGTGAATTTCGTGCCTTTGTATTTGCCGGCAACAATCGAACCCGGACCGCTCCAGCGACCCTGAATGTCATCATAGAACTGCTTCTCTGATGCGTGTGCGGTGAATGTGAGGGCCAGCAGAACAGCGCCGGTAGAAAGGACAGAAAGCAGGAAATTACGCATAACTAGCACCATGGTTCGAAACTCCCATCATAGTTACCGAAATTAGTTAATCAATTATTCTCCGGTACCGATTTGACGGAATTTTTCGTGACTTTTGTATCTTGATCCGAATTGGTTTCCTTATCGGAATCCGCATTGCCGAATTTTGTAAGCTCTCCCAGAAATCCGGCGATAGCAGGGCGCTTTTCGTAAATAAAGGGAAGCGGTCGGCAAACATCCATTGCGGCGATGCCAATTCGGGCCGTCAGTAGCCCATTCACCACACCTTCTCCGAGCTTGGCTGACACTTTAGCGGCAATTCCATGCCCGATAAATTGTTGTATCAGACTGTCTCCCGAAGCGACAATTCCGGTTGCTGCAAGATGGGAGACGACATTTCCTGCAAGGCGCCAAAACCCGATTGTTCCCGGTCGTCCTCCGTAAAGCTGGGAAAGCCTGCGAATGAGGCGCAAGTTTTCAATCAGTACATAGGCAATATCCACCAGCGCCCTTGGGCTGACTGCGGTAACGACCGACACTCTTTTTGCCGAATCCATCACCATGGTTCGTGCGGCGCTATCCAGCGGGGCTAGCAGATCGCGTTCGGCCAATTTTATCAGGTCGGAACCGTCGATGACTTCGCCGGAATGTGCAGATAGCTGGCTACGACCATGCGCTGTCTCGGGGCGTTTCGAGTAGAGCGAAACCAGAGCACGAACAACGCTGGAGGCTTCGGAGCTGTCATTCTTGTCGACCGCTTTGTGGGCACGCTTACGCAGGCTGGAGATTTTCGATAGCCGGGCAATGCACCAGATTTCTCGCAGGATGATTGCCAGCACCGCAATTGCAAGAAGTCCTGCCAGTCCGACGCCAAGCCAGCCCAACATGTCGCTGCGCGCAAACAACTGGCGGATGAGATTGTCGATCGCCATTCCTGCGAAAAGCGAAATCAAACCGCCGGCAGCGATCAACAATATCTTCAGGAACGAAAATGATTTGCGGGGTTTGGGAGCGATCGGGACAACGTCATCCCGGGGCTCATCGTTGGCAAGCTCGTCCGGCAGCATCTCCAGTTTTGAGAGATCCTTCATTGACCTAGGTTTGCGCCGCGAATCTGCCGGCCGGTCTTTCTTGACCGTTCTGGAGCCTGCAGACGGATTTTCAATTTTCACAGCGCGGGGTTTTCTGGGTTTATCAGTCATGAGCCAAACAATCCCGTCATGCCAGCTTGTCTGCGAACAGGAAATTCAGTGCACGGTCCAGCCTGATATGCGGCAGCGACAGTGTCTCGCCTTCCGGTGAGGTTTCCAGTTCGGGCGGCCTGAACCTGATGAATCGCAGTTCCGGACGATCCTTCTCCGGGACATCACGATCAAACAATATGGCCGGGTCGCGCGGCAAGTCGCCAGGAAAAATTGCGGTTTGCATTTCGCCGTCGAATTTTTCCCTGCCGATGCGTTCTCCTGGAAGCGGTGTTCCGGTTATCACCGGCAGTTCCTCGCCATCCTGGCGCAGAATTGCCTCACGGGTCGCGCGAATGGCTGCCAGCGCCAGGACTTCCACTTCAGCGCCGGAAAACTCGGCACGCTCAACAGCGGATGAAACGAGCTTCCTCAACACCGCCTCCAGCCTGTCATGGTTTTTGTGGTGCAGATGGTCGGCTTTTGTGGCGGCAAACAAGATACGGCCAATCCGCCGGCCAAAGAGAGGCGCTAGCCAACCTGGTCGGCCCGGTCTGAAACAGGTCAGGATTTCCGCCAATGCCATTTCGAGATCGGCCAGTGCTTCGGGCCCGGCATTGATTGCCTGCAAGGCATCCACCAGAACAATCTGGCGATCAATGCGGGCAAAATGCTCCCGGAAAAACGGCATTACCACATAGTGTTTGTAGGCCTCGAAACGTTCTTCCATCATCTTGTACAAGCTGTCGTCTCCGGCAACCGGCTCTTCGATTGGCGGCAGCGGGCAAAATGTGATGGCCGGCGAACCTTCGAGGTCCCCCGGCATCAAAAATCGTCCAGGCGGAAGCGTGGAGAAAGCAGTCTCATCCTCCCGGCAGGCGCGGAGGTAGTCGGTGAAAAGGGATGCCAGGTCGATTGCGACTGTTTCATCGGCTGGCGCATCCGGTGCAACTTTCTTCAGTTTTGCGAGCCATTTCGCTGAGAGTTTGGAGCGTTTGCCGTCGTTGGCCAAATCCAGCGCCTTCTTGCTCCACTCCTCAAATTTCATTCCAAGCAGGGGCAGGTCGAGCAGCCATTCTCCGGGATAGTCCACAATGTCGATATTTAGCGTTCCGGGGCCGAACGTACGACCCCAGGCGCTGGCGGATTCATAGTTTATGGTAAGCCGCAACTCCGAAATTGCTCTGGTGGATTCAGGCCAATTGCGAGATTCAACCAGGGTTCTGACATGTTCCTCATATTGAAAACGGGGAACATCCATCGACGGTTGAGGTTTAAGTCCGGCCGAAGCGATGCGACCTGATTGCCAGGGCTCGAACAGTGGCAATCGTCCACCGTGAATGAAATTGTGCACAAGCGCGGTTATGAAAACTGTCTTGCCGGATCGCGACAGGCCGGTAACGCCAAATCTCAGGGTCGGAGAGACAAGATTGCCGGTCAGATCCACCAGATTGTCCAGCGTGATCTTTGCATCGTCTCTAATTGTCGTGATGGGTCTGTTCGGCGCCATTAAGGTTTCCGCGGGGATGAAGCTGACGCGGATATGGGGTTATCGGGAGGATATTTCAAAAATGGCGTGCGCACAGCGGCGTCACAGTTCCCGCGGCAGCATGAAATCGGCGATATAACCGCTCTTGGTGGCAATCGCGTTCCAGTCCTCGATATCAAAGTCAATTACTGCGAGTGCACCTGTAGGGAATTTGTTCGATACGCCCTGTAGATGATTGGGTTCGCCGTCGCCGATCAACTGGAGCGCAATCTCTGCGCACATGGGATTGTGGCCAACGATCATGAGATCCTGTCTTTCGGGATGACGGCGGATGCAATCAACATAGCTCAGTGTGTCGCCCGAGTAGAGCTTGTCGACATAGTCGATCTTTGGTGCATTGTCATAGGCTAGTATGATGCCGTGCATGGTCAGACGGGTTCGCAATGCCGGAGAACAATAGACCTGCGGTGGCAGATATTCGCGTTCGCGCAACTCAGCTGCGATTTTCCTCAAATCCGAAGAGCCACGTTCATTTAGTCCCCGGTCGAAGTCCTTTGCACCGGTTTCGGCCCAGGAAGATTTTGCGTGGCGCAGAATATAAAGACGCATTGACACTCCATTTTTGATTTATTGATGCATAGACTGTTCGATTATCGAGGACAACGGACAATTCCATATCCGCACAGCGGACATAAATATGGAAGACTTCTTATTCCCTTTTGGTGTGAAGCTGCGGTGTTTGCATGACAATTGAGTATTCCAGGCAAGATGTAATGACCGACCATCGCACAAGAAGAGCAGGGGCGGTAGGGCATATCAAATCCTACTATGCCGAAACCGGACCGACGCTCAGCTATCATTCACCGCTGGAGCAGAGCCGTGATTGCGAAATCTGTATTATCGGTGGCGGGCTTGCCGGATTGACAGCGGCAGCCGAACTCTCCCGCGCAGGAAAGGAAACGGTGCTGGTCGAATCCAACCGGGTTGCCTGGGCAGCCTCCGGCCGCAATGGCGGATTTGTGGCGCCAGGATTTGCGCGGGGCATTTTCGATATCGAGAGGAGGTTGGGTCTGGACCATGCCCAGCAGCTTTACCGGTTGAGCAATGAAGGTGTGGCCTATGTGAGAAGTACCATTCGGAAAGCGAAGGCCAACCACATAATCGGCGGCGACGGGTGGCTGAGCATGATTCGTCACAAGGGCGCTAACTCGCTCGAACGCAAGGTCGAAAGGATGGTGCGCGATTATAATGCAATGCAGAATTTTATCCCGGGCGACGAGTTGGAAGACTATGTTGTCAGCGAGAAATATCATGCCGGCGTGATGGATATGAGTTGTTTCCATATTCAACCGCTGGAATATGCCGATTTGCTCGCGGCCAATGCCAAACAAAACGGAGCTGCGATCCACGAGAACAGCCCGGCAGTTTCGATTGAACGTGACGGCAGCAAATGGAAGGTAAGTGTTGGGGGGCATGTCGTGTCCGCACACCATGTCTTGGTTGCGACCAGCGTCTATGGTGGTCCGTTGCGCGAATTGAATCGAGCGCTCGTGCCGGTAGCCACCTA
Source organism: Salaquimonas sp. (assembly GCA_028289365.1). Classification (GTDB taxonomy): domain Bacteria; phylum Pseudomonadota; class Alphaproteobacteria; order Rhizobiales; family Rhizobiaceae; genus BOKV01. The sequence goes on from JANQQM010000194.1 coordinate 28,328, forward strand.
TGTGATTGCAGCGAAAAGCCCGAATGGCAGGTTGGGGGATGCGATACGGATTGGCGGTTGCCTATCTGATTTTCGCAGGGCGAATGATTATTACCGACTTGTTGGTGACAAGGATGATCCGACATTGATCTGGGGCGGCAGGATAACCACGCGCCGATCACAACCTGCAAAACTGGCCGAACTGCTTTTGGCAGACATTCACGAAGTCTATCCGCAATTGGATGATCTCGTGGTTACGCATGCCTGGTCAGGCCTTATGGCATATCCGGTGTACAAGATGCCGATTGTCGGGCAGGTTGATAAGAATTTGTGGGTTGCGACCGGTTTTGGCGGCCATGGGCTCAATACAACAGCAATGGCTGGAAACCTGATCGCTTCGGCCATTTCGGCTGGTGACGATCGTTACAGGCTGTTTTCTCTATTTAGACCAAAATGGGCTGGTGGTGCCGCAGGCCGCGTCGCAGCACAGCTGGAATATTGGCGGCTGAAACTTTTGGACAATTTTTCGGAGCGATTCATGCCAGGATAGGTTCAACATTACAGTTATGACGCGATTCCAAACCGTTTTCCGAAAATTGTCCCGAATCGAGAATCATATTTGAATCATTGACTTGGCCAAATTTCTTCAGATTTTTCCGATCAATTCATTAAAATTGCAGTCGTTGAATAAGTGGATTTCAAACAAGTTATCAACGAACGAAAAATCCGTCTTGTGACTTTCACAATCCAGCATTATAAGGCGCACAGTTTTAATCGGAGATATGGCCCTGAATATGTCTGATGCGATAGAGGCGAATTACATGCCGTCTGACGATGAGCCGTTCATGAATGGTCGTCAGCGTGAGTATTTCAAGAACAAGTTGTTGAAATGGAAATCGGACATTCTGAAAGAATCGAGAGATACGCTCGATACGCTTCAGGATCAGTCCGACAAGCTTCCCGACATGGCTGACCGGGCCTCGTCGGAAACCGACCGCTCCATAGAATTAAGAGCGCGGGACAGACAAAGAAAACTGATCGGCAAGATTGATGAAGCGCTTCGCCGGATCGAAGATGGTTCCTATGGCTATTGCGAGGAGACCGGTGAGCCGATCAGTCTGAAGCGGCTTGATGCAAGGCCGATCGCGACCTTGTCGATCGAGGCGCAGGAACGGCATGAACGCCGCGAGAAGATTTATCGCGACGACTAGCCGTTCGCTCAGCGTTCGACAGCCCTGATGTTTGTTTGGTTCTGATGTGAATGCCGCGTTCTTTAACGCGGTACTTCGCTATGAATTTGCCAATTCGTCCAGCAGTCGCTGCATCTCGTCTTCGACATTCTGATTCTTGCTGAGCGGCTGTTTTTGGGCCTTGTCGGACTGTTGTTCCGGTTCGGAATCGACTTCAACTTCTGGTGCGAGCGGTTCGTCGACCGAAAGTTCCGCAGCTATTGATTCTGTAATTTCGACTTGCGCCGTTTCTACCAAATCATCTGGCAAATCTTCCGGCATTTCCTCAGACAGTGGCGGGTCCATCGTCACCGGGTCAGGTTCGACCGGCGCTGGTGTGTCATCCAGGCTTTCCAATTCCGGCGTAACTGTAGCGAGCTCGCTCTCAAGCTCTGAAAACGGGTCCGGCTCTTGCTCGTCGGTTTGCAGGGCGCTTTCAAGCTCTTCTTCCAGGACGCTGGACGGCGGCGGCGCCTGTCCTAAATCCGGTTCGACGAACGTATCAGCAGGCGTTGCAAACTCCTCAGTTATCGTTTCCTGAAGAGTTTCGTCGTTCTCTGGCTCGAAAAGCGCCTGTTCAACAACCGACGGGGCCGCCTCATCTACAGGCTGTGACTCAGCCTGATCCGCATACTGGTTTGCGGCAATAGCTGCAGCCCCGGCACCGACGCCCGCCGCGCCCAATCCAACATCGGTATTTTCTTGTCTTTCAGTTGCTTCGACCTTGTCCTCGCGCGATCTGCGGCGCGAACGATGCTCCTTTTGGCGTACAGGCACCGTTGCTGGGTCAATATTGCCCTCAATCAGCACGTCACTTGCGCCGCCAATCAGCACTAGATGTTCGACCTCATCCCGGCGGACCAGCACGAGCCGTCGTTTTCCGTCGACATGGGCTGCGTCCAATACTGCAAGCCTCGGTTGCTTGTTCCTACCGGAGCCAATACCACCGATCCCCGCAATCTTGCGGAAAATCCAGAAAAGCAGAACCAGCGCAACAGCCAGGCCCACCACGATCAAGATCAACGTCAACGCTGTGGAACCGTTGCCCAATGCTGTCCCAATTCCTTCCATGTTCTTATCTCCCCGCAACCGCGGCACCAATGCGACTGGATAAGCGCGTTTCGATTGTTGTTGAATAGATTACTTTAAAATTGAGATTTGTTTAACTGTTTTCCACAGAAACGAGAGTGCCGTGGGGAAAACACGATCATTGAGTGCAAAACGCAGAAATTGATGGCGAGAAAGTGTCCAATTGGAATTATTTGTTCCGGCTCGAGATTTGTTGGCGACGCAGCCCGCGGGCAATATGTACATGTTTTTTGCCTGATTATTCCCTGTAATGGGCGAAATAAGCCTGTTTGACTTTTCGCGGCTGCGAGAATGTGATTCAACATTCCTGCGGGAATCGCAGAATCACCGATTCTGCCGGTGTCACAATATTTCAGGAATCCGGGGCTGAATGAACAAGCCGGAAAAACCAGATCAGGATAAATCGCCAGCGGCCAGCCGGAATGCTCAAGGCCCGAAGGTGGCCAATCTTTTTCTGCTGGGGCTGGGGCTGGCGACGTTATCGGCGGCTTTGTTCCTGTTCGGCAATGAATGGCTGGGCGAACCGTTCATGCTCGCCATACTGGGCGCGATGGCAGCCTGTGGCGTCTTCTTTGTCTTTCTGATCTTCCTGGGATTTGTGCAGGTAACTTCACGTCGAAGCGTCAATACCTTGGCGGAACGGCTGGTTGACGGAATGGATGCCGGTCTGGTCGTTATCGATCGTGACGGCAGGATTGTCTATTCCAACCAGGCCTATGCCGATTTGACCGGAGCTACAGACGAAACCGAGATCGCCAGCGTAGAGAAAGTCTTTTCCAGGCGGACGGAAGCTTCCGAGCTGATCTACCGGATGTCGAATAATGCCAAGAAGAACATCGCCAGTGTCGAGGAATTTCGACTGGCGAATGGTCTGAGAACCGGTGACGAAGGTGCCCGTTGGTTCCGGATGCGAGCCAGGCCATTGGAGACAGAAGGTTCGGATGAGCCGATGATCGTATGGCAAATCTCCGACATTACCGACGATCGCAGCCGGCAGGAGAATGCCTTCCTGGAGCTACAGAACGCTATCAACTATCTGGATCATGCGCCTGCGGGCTTCTTGTCAAGTGAGGCTGGTGGTGCCGTTGTCTATATCAATGCGACGCTCGCGGATTGGCTGGGGATTGACCTGGCGCAATTCGTTCCCGGTTCTCTCAACCTGAATGATATCGTGCTCGGCGAAGGCATGGCGCTGCTGGATGCCGTAAAGGCGGGAAATGACGGATCGAAGACCGCGGTGATCGAACTTGATCTGGCCAAAACGGATGGTCGGCCGCTACCTGTAAGGCTCTTTCACCGTGTGGCTGCCGATGTGGACGGCGCACCGGGGGCTACACGGACCGTCGTTTTGAACCGGATGGAACAGGAAGGCAGCTGGGATCAGGATTCGGAGATAAACTTCACACGGTTTTTCAATAGCACTCCGATGGCCATTGCAGCCATAGGCAAGGATGGCGGCATACGCCGAACCAATGCACCCTTCCAACGGATGTTTGGCGATGTCGTGGAGAGCAAAGGCGGGAACAAATCAGTCTCGTTTGCCGATCTGGCCGATGAGTCAAGCAGGGATTCGCTAAAATCGGCAATGAAAGCTGCGATCGCAGGCCAGGCCAAGATCGCGCCGGTCGACGTGCAGGTGCCCGGCGAAGAAGACCTGAGCGCGCGGATCTATGTCAGCCCGGTAAATGTTGGCGATGATGGCGGCAAAAACAATTCTGACGAGGAAGACAACCAGGTTCTGATCCATGTGCTGGACATGACCGAACAGCGGGCACTTGAACAGCAATTTGCGCAGGGGCAGAAAATGCAGGCGGTCGGCCAGCTGGCCGGTGGAGTTGCCCATGATTTCAATAATGTGCTGACCGCGATCATTGGCTTTTCCGATTTGCTGCTGGCCAATCATCGGCCTTCTGATCCTTCCTTCCAGGACATTATGAATATCAAGCAGAATGCCAACCGCGCGGCGAGCCTGGTGCGTCAGTTGCTGGCCTTTTCGCGGCGTCAGACATTGCGGCCGCAAATTCTCCAATTGGGTGACGTGCTTTCGGACCTGCGGATGTTGCTGGGCAGATTGCTGGGCGAAACGGTGGAACTTGAGGTCAAGCATGGCCGGGACCTGTGGCCGGTCAAGGCGGATCTGTCCCAGTTCGAACAGGTTATTGTAAACCTGGCGGTTAATGCGCGCGACGCCATGCCAGA
>JANQQM010000200.1 GCA_028289365.1 Salaquimonas sp.
AGGCCTCTTTCCCCATCAACGTTCGCTTGATGAAGGCGGTCGGTCCGGCCTCGAGGAGGAACGCCGCCTCGCCTATGTCGGCATCACCCGCGCCCGCGAGCGCTGCTATATCTGGTTTGTTTCCAACCGACGCATCCACGGGCTATGGCAATCAACCGTCCCTTCCCGATTTGTCGATGAACTGCCGGGCGACCATGTCGAGGTCATGGAAACCGGCCAGACCTATGGCGGCTACGGCGCGGCAGGTGCAGGCGGCGCCTATGGTGCCAGCCGGTTCGATACCTCCGACCCGTTCAACCGCTCCGGCTATTCCTCGCCGGGCTGGAAACGCGCCCAGTCTCGTGAGGGGGGCGATGCCCGCCGCAACAATTGGGGCACACGCTCCGGCCCGCAAACCAGAAGCCGCACTATCGAGGGCCAGCTCGTCGCCTCCTCGATCAACGAGACGGACAGCAATTTCTCGGTCGGCGACCGGGTGTTCCACCTGAAATTCGGCAATGGCAACATCGCCGCCATCGACGGCAACAAGCTGACCATCGACTTCGACAAGGCCGGCCAGAAACGCGTGCTGGATAGTTTCGTCGAGATGGTTTGAAGGGGTTGGGCTGCAGGACCTCGCGACGATGTATCGGTATAGGCGGGATGGTAGCTCCAAAAGCGCGTCATCCCGGACGCCATGCAATTATTGAAATGTCAGCCGTGCGGACAAAGCGATCGTCCAAAAAATATCGATTTGCGGTTCTCTTCGCACCGTCGCATGCTAAGAGCATCACTATTGGTTTTAAGAATGGAGCGGACGGTGAAATACTCTGGTGGACAGAACATTTGCGGCGCAACAATTGGTGTTTTGTGCACCGAAAGCTATTTTCCCAAACCGCCGGGCCACATCAAAAACCCATCCGCGCTTCCCTTTCCACTGCTATATGAAACAATGACAGGTGTCACTGTCCCAAAGCTGCTGGACAACCCCACATCCGAAATGCTTGAGCCCGTTATAACGGCTGCCAAGCGATTGGAATCTGAAGGCGTCCGAGCCGTTACAGGAAGCTGCGGGTTCCTTGCGCTCTTTCAAAGAGAGCTCTCCGAAGCCGTATCGGTTCCGGTATTTTCTTCAAGCCTAATCCAAATTCCATTGGCCTTTCAAATGACCGGTGGGAACGCTCCGGTTGGTGTATTGACCGCAGATTCCAAAGCGTTGTCGACTGAGCATTTAGCTAATGTCGGCGCCGACAATGTTCCAATCTCGGTTATGGGCCTAGAAGATACGGAAGAATTCGCAGAGGTCATTCTTCGCAACGAGCGGAACGAAATGGACCTTTCCCTGATTGAAAATGAAGTGATGAATGCAACCATGCAACTAAAGGCCAAATCGCCGGGCATCCGTTCTGTGGTTCTGGAATGTACTGATCTGCCACCATTTGCAGCCAGTATTCAGCAGGCCCTGAAACTCCCGGTATTCGACATTATCACGCTTGCGGAAATGGCACATCGAGTTACAACTCGAAGCCCCTACACGGGCATTATGCCCTGGTAGGTTTGGGGGCGCGCAGCTGCACCAAACCTTAGCAAAACAAGAGAGGGGAACCATGATGCCCGAACGCAATCACTCCTCTTGCCGTTCTAACGGCTTGGCCTACGGCCAAACCAAAGAGCCGGCATTCTCCGGGGGAGATTGGGTTCCGCGCATGCCACTAGCTCAATGGGGAGATGGGCCGCGAAATTGGGGAGTATTTTGAATGATCTGTTTTTCACGAAGTCCGGCATCCACACCGGCGTTACCTTGGATGCCATGCAATTTTTGGAATGGTAGCGACGCGGACAAAGAATAAATTCGCTACGTTTGAACCAATCACGCCTTTCAGTTATCAACACAGCGAATTTGAGTTCCAATAAAGGGTCAGCCATGTTTCAGCCACCGATCTTTCGCGAAGAACGCCAGGATGTCATGCAAGAACTGATTGTTGCGCATCCGTTTGCCACGGTCGTCGCCTCTGCAACCGGATGCTTGACGGCAGATCATGTCCCACTGGTCCTTAAATCTACATCCGACAAATCCCACCTTCAGGGTCATATCGCTGCCAGCAACCCATTGTTTCGGGAGACGCAAGACCCTTTTGAAGTCTTGACAATCTTTCAAGGCCCTCAAACCTATGTGACGCCTTCATGGTACGCTTCAAAGCAGGAACACGGCAAAGTCGTGCCCACCTGGAACTATGTCGTCGTTCATGTCCGCGGTGAATTGCGATTCACACGAGAACCCGAGTGGCTTCTTCGGCACTTGAACGATCTTACAAGTCAACATGAAAGCCACCGCGCAGAGCCTTGGGCTGTGTCAGATGCACCTTCGGATTTCGTACAGCGGCAACTCCGTGGGCTGGTTGGCTTCGAAATATCGATCAAGGACATGCAGGGAACCTGGAAAGTCAGCCAAAACAAGACACTCAAAGACTGGACCGGTGTTAAAGCAGGCCTGGAACGGGAAACGGCACCGGATGCAGCAGAAATTGCGCGATTGGTTGAAGAGCGCGCAAGGCAATAGATAAAACTGCTTTGAAAAGGACGCCTCTGTTGCCTATTACGGCAACAGCGGCCTCGGGCAAAATTCTGTTCGATGGCGCGTATGCAGGCACCGGACTAACCGCCACAGGTCAACTACCGGGAAGAAGGCGAGCCGCCAGCCATCCGCTCGTCCAAAGCAGCCCTTGCCTCAAAGCCACTCTTAATATGCAACAATATTGTTGCATATTGGGAAAATTCAGCTCATGAAGGGCAACAAAGGAGTTGCGCTTTGACAAATTCAGACGACGACAAGATTGTGAAAATAGTCCAGCTGCAGTCGCCAATCGCGCGGGTTTGGAAAGCCCTTACTGATCATGAGGAGTTTGGTCATTGGTTTCGTGTCAATCTCGATCAGGAGTTTCAGGTTGGCGGAAAATCAACGGGTCAGATGACCTTTCCTGGTCATGAAGGTACCCCGTGGGTTGTCTATGTCGAACGTATGGAGCCGGAGCGCCTGTTTACCTTTCGCTGGTACGATTCCGAAGATGGTACGAAGCAAAGTGACGATCAACCGGCCCTGCGGGTTGAATTTCAACTAGAAGCAATCCCGAGCGGAACGCGCCTGACCATTACAGAATCGGGCTTCTCCGCACTGCCTCATCCCCGCAGGATCGAGATGATGCGGGGCAACCGGGAGGGGTGGAATATTCAGGCGGAAAACCTTGCCCGATATTTATCAACTTAAGGGTCTGGAACCGGATACCGACATGGCCGCGGTTTTTGCCGCCCTTGGGGACGACACGCGGCTCGCGATCATCTCCAAGCTCCAAGACGGGTCCGACTGCTCACTATCAATGCTGGCCGAAGGTTTTTCGCTTACACGACAAGGCGTCAGCCGGCACATGCAGGTTCTCGAAAAAGCCAGGCTTGTTCGCCGCCGTCGCATTGGACGCGAGACGAAATATCAGCTTGAAGTCGACGCTTTGAGCCGAGCAAGAGATTATCTTGCCCACGCAACCTCGCAATGGGACAATGCTATTGAACGTCTCGCCAGGCATCTGGAGAGCTGAACCATTCCTTGGCCCCACGATCGGATATGCGCCTGCGCTCGGTCCTGCAGCAGCACCGCTTCAAGCCCGCTTCGAGATCAAACCAGCTACCGCGCGGAAGTCGAACCGCTCACCATCCGCTCACCTGAGGTGGTTCGCCGCCTGGAGGGTCTGGCGACGATGTATCGGTTCAGGACAAATGGGAGAGCGAGGCACGTCTAAACCCTCCCCTTTGTGGGGAGTCAGATCGCATTTACCTCCCTCTAACCCATCGCCTTCTGAAGTCGGGTGAAAGCCTCTTCCAACCGGTCCACCGGTTGGGCGTAACAGAGGCGCAGATAGCCCTCGCCCATCGGCCCGAAGGCGATGCCGGGCGCCAGGCCGACACCGGCCTCTTTCACCAGCTTCTTTGCAAAGGCAAGCGAGTCGGTCATGCCATCAACCGCAAAGAAGCAGTAGAAGGCACCCTGCGGTTCGTAGAAAGTCACGCGGTTCAGCGCCGTGAGCCTTTTCGCCGTAACCGCATAAGCTTCCGCCAGCCGCTTGCGTAGTAAATGAACCTCATCCTCGCCATTTCGTAGCATTTCTGCGCCGGCAAGCTGCACGAAACCCGGCGCACAGGCGATGTTGTATTCGGTCAGCGTCGCCAGCGGCTGTTCCAGTTCCGGCGGGGTGACCAACCAGCCAAGCCGCCATCCAGTCATCGACCAGGCCTTGGAGAAACTATTGGCCGAGATCACACGGTCCTCCGGCTCTGCGAGCTGCAGGATACCCGGCGCAAAATCAGCGCCCCGATAAAGCCGCGAATAGACATCGTCGGCAATGATCCAGATGCCGTGCTTGCGGCAATGGGTAAGAATGACCCGCGCCTCATCCAGATCAAGCGCCCAGCCGGTCGGATTGTTCGGCGAATTGATTACCACGGCGCGTGTGTCAGCCGTCAGCCTGGCAAGGAGCTCATCGAGATCTAGAACCCACCTGCCCTCCCCAGGTTTCAGGCTCTGGATTTCAACCTCCCCGCCGGAAATCCGGAATACCTGTGAGAGATTCGGCCAGGCCGGCTCGATTGAAACCACCCGGTCGCCTGGATCGATCAGCACCTGCGCTGCCAGCGCCAGCCCCTGCATGCCCGAAGTCGTGACGGTCACGCGCGGCCGGTCGATCTTCAACCCGTAAATCCGGTCCAGATAGTCGCTGATCGCCTGCCGCAGCACCGGCATGCCGTTATTCGACTGGTAGAAATGCACACCGTCCCGAAGCGCCTCACTGGCTGTCTCAACGGCTTTGTCGGACGTCTTCCAGCAGCCTTCACCGAACCACAGAGCGATGATGTCGTCGCGGCCCATGCCTTCCTCGGCCACTTCGCGGATTTTCGACGACCGCAAGGCGCCGACGCGATTTGATGGATCAATTGGGGAAACGGTCACTGTCAACTCATCACCAGGCTTGGACGAACTCAAAAACGCAACGGACTAAAGCATGTCCCCCGGTATCTTGCCGGAGAAAAACGCATCCAGATTGTCAAGCGCCCGAAACCCCATCGCATCTCGGGTCTTCTTCGTGGCACTGCCGACATGCGGTAGCATGAAGATGTTCTCATATTTCGCAAAAGCCGGATTGCCGCCTGGTTCAACCTTGAAACAGTCAAGACCAACGGCAGCGACCTTGCCACTGTCGAGCGCCTTCATCAGCGCGCTTTCATCAATCAGCGCACCCCGCGCCGTATTCACCACAATCGCGCCGTCAGGCAACATTCCAAACCGCGCATCATTCATCAGATCAGTAGTTTCGGGCGTCGCCGGACAATGCAGTGACAGGAAATCCGCCACGCCCAACAGGCTTTCGATTGTATCGTGATAGGTTGCACCCTGCTCCAGCTCGGCAGCAAGCCGCGACCGGTTGTAGTAATGGATGTCCATGTCGAAACCGCGCGCCTTGGCGGCAAACGCCTGGCCGACGCGGCCCATGCCGACAATGCCCAGTCGGGCGCCAGTCATCTGCTTGCCGACCATGAAGGATGGCGACCAGTTATCCCATGCGCCAGTCCGCACGATCCGGTCTCCAGCCACGGCATGGCGCGCAGCACCCAGCATCAGCAGCATGGCGATTTCAGCCGTCGCATCGGAAAGGACGTCCGGCGTATTGGTGATGGTGATTCCACGCGCATTCAGCGCCGGAAGATCGCAATGGTCGACGCCAACGGAGTGATTTGCGATGATTTTCAAACGTGGATCCAGTTGGGCCGCCACCTCGGCAGAAAAATGCTCCGAATGGCAGGGAATGATCGCGTCGAATTCCGCACTTGCGGCTATCAGGTCGTCAGCACTTCCCGGCGTATCGTCATAATTGACCACCGTGTCGTAATCGCGATTTGCCCGCTCGATCGTGGCATCAGACAAAAGGCGGGTAATCCATAAACGAGGCTTGTCAGTCACGGTTGTTAGGCCTCTTGCGAATACAATCTTCCCAGAAATTATAGATCGCAGCGGAACAGACGACGATGGCGATGATCATGAAGGGAAGTCCGCCCGTGAAACCCGCAAATCCGGTCGAGATACTCTCGGACAAACCGCCGATAAACAGGACAAACATCGCTGTTCCGATCAGGCCCACGACCAACTGTACTGTATACGACATAACAATCGTCTCCTAGTCAGGCCGCCGCTGCGGCCAAATGCTTTTGCAGCCAATTCGCAGTTCGCATCAGCCGGTCATCTCTTTCCCTCGGACCGATTAGCTGTACACCAATCGGAAGATCATTTGCACCCACAAGCAATGGTAGTGTTACACAAGGCAACCCGGCCAGCGTCCAGATTGTACTGAATATCGGATCGCCCGTACTCGTTCCAAACCGCGGCGCTTCGCCTGGCGCGGCAGGCGCAATGATCGCATCGAACTCTGTGAAGAATTCGTCAAAGAAGGATTCCGCTGATTTCTTCACTTCCAGGGAATCTTCATATTCCTCGGCGCTTATCTTCTGACCGCGTTCGATGATCGGTTTCAACGTATCGCTGATCAGATCCCAGGATTTGTCAAACACCTCTGCCTGATGCTGGCATATCTCATATTCATGGATACAAGCCTGAACCCTGACCAGATCGGATAGCGTATTTGCAGCCGTCTCCCGCTTGACCTGCGCTTCCAACAGCGAAACGACCTCTTCCAGGCCTTCCCTTGCATCGTCGGCAAGTCGGTCGAAATAGGGAAGATCCAGCCACGAAAAGTCCGGCGCCACCGGAACTTCCTGCGAAACACCATCTGCGGCGGATGGCCGAGCTCTGGCAAAACTTGCCGGGTCGTCCTGGTCATACCCGCTGATGACATCCGCAAGCAGTGCGGCATCTTCCAGCGTTCGGCCGAAGGTCCCGATCTGGTCCAGCGAAACCGAAGTCTGCAGGACACCGCTACGCGAAATCAGCCCGCGCGTCGGTTTGAAACCATAGACACCACAATAAGAGGCCGGCCGGATCATCGAACCATTGGTCTGGGTACCGATCGCCAGCGGCACATGGCTGGCCCCGACCGCTGCCGCCGACCCGCTCGATGAACCTCCCGGACTGAATTCCCGGTTATGCGGATTTCGGGTCTTTGACGGATGCATGAAGGCTAATTCCGTCGTGACGGTTTTTCCCATGATAACCGCACCGGCATTGCGCAACAATTCAACGATCCGCGCATCCTTGTCAGGTTGGCGACCGGCAAAAACCGGCGTGCCGCGTTCGGTCGGCATGTCCCGCGTGTCGATAATATCCTTCAAACCGACAGGAACACCGTGCAGCGGGCCGGTCGCATAGCCGGCCTTTCGAAGCCGGTCGCATTCGCCTGCCTGCGCCAGCGCGGCCTCTTCATCCAGATAAGCCCATGCCTCGATCGCTTCGTCGGTTTCCTTGATCCGGGCCAGACAGGACTTGACCAAATCTACCGAGCTGAGTCGACCGGCAACAATAGCTGCCGCCGCCTCAACTGCCGTCAGTGTAAAGGGTTCGATTCTCACGGAACGTATTCACCAAACAGATAGTCGGGGAACCACAGGGCAATACCCGGGAAAACGTACATCAGCGCCATCGTGAAGATCACGATTGCCAGATAGGGCATAATTCCCTTGAAGATATCCATCAGTTCGATCTGCTTCTTCAGGACGCCCTTCAGATAATAGGCTGACATCGCCATTGGCGGCGTCAGGAATGACGTCTGCAGGTTAAGCGCTACCAGCATTGCGAAGAAATACGGATTGACCCCGAATGGCTCCAGCAATGGCAGGAAGATCGGCACGAAGATGATCAGAATTTCCGACCATTCCAGTGGCCAGCCCAGGATAAAGATGATCAGCTGCGCCATGATCAGGAACTGGATGGTGGTCAATTCCATCCCGATAACCCATTCGGCGATAATGTCGTGTCCACCGAGATAGGAAAATACGGAAGCAAACGTCCACGAACCGACAAACAGCCAGCAGACCATTGCGGTAGCCTTTGCCGTCAGGAACACACTTTCCTTGAGTTTCCCCCAGGTCATTGACCGGTAGATCACTGCGAGGACCATACCGCCTAACGCACCCATTGCCGCCGCTTCAGCAGGCGTTGCGAGGCCGCCCAGGATCGAGCCAAGCACCAGCATGATCAGAACCGTCAGCGGAACGAACGAGACCAGCAGGTCCAGGTAGATCTTGCTGCGGGGAGGAGCGTCCTCCAGTTGAGGCTTTGGCGCCAGGGTCGGATTGATCCATACCCTCACGATGACATAGAGAATATAAAAACCGGCCAATAGCAGACCGGGAAATACCGCCGCTGCATAGAGGCGCAAGGGTGACAGATTACCGACAGCCGCATAGACAATCAGCATGATCGAGGGCGGGATCAGGATCCCCAGCGTACCGCCCGAACAAATCACGCCCGATGCAAAGCTCTTATTGTATTTGGCATTCGCCATTGCAGGAAAGGCCAGCAAGCCCATCAGCGTCACAACAGCACCGACAATACCCGATGCAGTTGAGAAAACGGCACAGGTAATGAGCGCAGCAATCGCCAGCGATCCCGGCAGATTTCTTGCTGCCATGTAGAGTGAGAAAAACAGCCGGTCCACGATATTGGCGCGTTCAACCACATAGCCCATGAACAGGAATAACGGAATCGCAACCAGCGTATCGTTTTCCATCACCGAATAGGTGTTTTGGTTCAACAGGTAGAAAATGTTGTTGTTGAAGATGTCGGCGAATGAATCCGGCGCACCTTGATAGTAGGCGTAATAGCCGAACCCGACGCCCATGGCGATCAGCGTGAAGGCAATCGGGAATCCCAACAGAACGAGCAAGATAAACATGCACAGCATCAGGATGGCGACTTCAGGATTTGTCATTTTCGTAGTTCTCTTTCGCGCGGAAACCGATGCTGATTATTCTGAACTCGGCTTGATCTTGGGAATGGAGGCTTCATCCATATGCATCAACATGTCTTCGGTCTCGCGAACATCGTCGAGCCGTTCCATCCAGACACCGGTGCGCATGGCGTTCCAGCAGCGCAAGATTTCGGCAAACCCCTGAAGCAGCAGCAAGGCGCCAGCCAGCGGAATAAGCGTTTTGAAGAAATAGATTTGAATGCGGGCCGGGCTGTTCCAGCTGACTTCTTCATAGCGCCAGCTATCCGCGGCGATTTCCCAGCCATACCAGAACAGTGCCAGGATCCCGGGGAAGAAAAACAGCAGGTATAGCAGGAAATCCACTCTTGCCTGCCAGCGGATCGGAAACAGCCGATATAGAACGTCACCGCGTACATGGGTGTCTTGTGCCAGGGCATAGGGGCCGGCCATCAGAAACAAGGCACCATACATCTGCACCATCATGTCGAATGCCCAAACAGTGGGTGCATTCAGTACGTAGCGCATAAAAACTTCGTAGGAGACCGACAAGGTCAGGATCAGGATACACCAGCCAAAGGCTCTCCCCACCCATTGGCTCAGCCCCTCAATTGCGTGAACAACCTTTGTCACTATTGCCCCTCCGTTTGGCAATCGAAAACCGGGGGCCACATGGCCCCCGGCAATTCTTACAGCAATTCTGGATTATCCGAAGTAGTGCTTGTAAGCCAGTTTGTAGTCTGGCTGGTTCAGGTTCAGATAATTCATCACGTTTTTCGCGTATGACTTCTGGCTGTCGATGACTTTCGCGAAGAAAGGATCTTCTGCAGAAATACGATCAACAACGACATCCCAAGCAGTCAACTGATCCTGCATCACACTATCCGGTGTGCGGTAGACATTCACGCCCTGCTCGGCAGCAAGGGTCGTCAGATCGTCCGCATAACGCTTTGTGTTGTGCCAGTAGAAGTTGGAGTTTTCAGCTTCGGACGCATATTTCAGGATCGCCTGAAGTTCTGCTGGAAGCGAGTTGTACTTGTCCTTGTTGAAGGTGACTTCGAAGAATTCCTGGCTCTGGTGGAAAGAAGCCAGATGGTAGTGCTTCGAAACATCTTGCATACCGAAGTCACGGTCGGAAGTCGGGTTGTTGAATTCCGCCGCGTCGATCAGGCCGGACTTCATGGCGGGCTGAATTTCACCGCCAGGGAGTTGAACAACGGACATTCCCATTTCGAGGAGAACATCGGCTGCGAGACCAACTGTACGGTATTTCAGGCCGTTCATCTGGGAAGCATCTGTGATCTGCTCCTTGAACCAACCCAAGGGCTGTGCAGGCATTGGTGAGTTGAAGAACGATACGACGTTCAGTCCGAGCGTATCCATCAACTCGTCAAACAACTCCTGACCGCCACCATAGTTGATCCAGCCCAGGACTTCCTGGCTCGACCAGCCAAAGCATGGGCCGGTACCGAACAGTGATGCAGTCTTCGCCTTCGAATACCAATAGGCCGGGACGTAGTGCGCGGCATCCAGAACGCCACGATGTACCGCATCCTGCATTTGCGAGGTCTTTACGACGGAGTCCACCGACAGGAGGTCGATTTTAAGCGCATCCCCCGACATTGCATGAACACGGTCAACGTAAGACTGAGCATTTTCAAGGAAAATACCGCCACCCCAGGCAGCCTGCATTTTCAAGGTTGTAGTATGATTGGCTGCAATCGCTGGTGTTGCCAGCGCAGCAGCTCCAGCAGCACCAGCCACTGCAGATCCGCGCAGAAATTTTCTGCGGTTAACTTTATCAGACATGTTTCCTCCTGTTTTGGGCATTGGTCGCCCTTATAATTGGCACCACACCAAGTCTCTAAGTTGATGGAGAAAAAGATGCAGGCCTATGCCGTGCGAGTTGGGACTCGCGTGGCGCGCTATATTTGGCAGCGATTTCTAGATGTTGCAAGCGTCGATTCCCTAAATCCTCCCCTTCAGCCCCTCCTTCATACCTTGCAACAATTGAGCTGATCGAACTCTAATTAGGCAAAAATCGAGGATTTCAAGATTTCGTGTTGAATCGAAGTGTGACTCTTAGCACAGCATTTCCGATCGAACGCTTCTACTAAAGTACGAGAGGGGCGGCGAGGACGCGCCCCGACTTAGGGAGCGAAAGTCATGAACACCACACTTGCAGCAGCGGTAACCTCGGCACTGATCGTAATGGCAGCGGGCGCAACATTCAGCACAACCGCACAGGGCAGCGACATTTCAATTGAAAAACAGACACTGACACCTGCCGAATGCGAAAAGCAGGCATGGCCAAACATTGATGCAAGTTGCCTGGTTACGATTTCCGGTGAGCATACAAACAATGTGGTCCGTGTCGCAGCGCAGTACTAAGCCTGAAAATTCCATCAGCTAACCAAGGTAAATTGTATCCGGTCCGAGCCAGTGGATTCCCACTTCGAATTTCATCATGATGAAAATTTGGTGATTCATGCGTAATGGAGAGTTTGGTTGAGCTACACACTGATATTCGGAACAAGAAACTGGTCTAGTTGGAGCCTTCGGGCCTGGCTGGCGCTCAAAACTACCGGAATACCCTTCGAAGAAGTTCTCATCCGCCTCAGACAACCTGATTCAGCCTCCCGGATCAGGAAATTGTCTCCCTCAGCAAGAGTTCCCCTGCTGCTCATCTCTGATGGCGACAAGGAATCGAAGGTCTTCGACAGCCTGGCGATCTGCGAAACAATCGCTGAACGTCATCCCGAGGCCGGTCTGTGGCCCGATGACACCGAGGCAAGAGCACTCGCCCGATCATATTCTGCAGAAATGCATGCAGGTTTCCTGGCATTGAGGGAAGCCCTGCCAATGGATTTTGCCCGGGTCCTGCCACAACCTGATCTGGACGACACGGTGCTGGAACAAATTGAGCGCATTCAAACAGCTTGGGAACATGCACTTTCTCAGTACGGATCCCAGGGTGATTTCCTGTTCGGTCGCTTTTCAATCGCCGACTGCATGTATGCACCGGTTGTTTCCAGGTTTCTGACTTACGAGATCCCGCTTTCTGACGAAGTGAGCCAATATGCGGCCCGGATCATGGAACTTCCGGCCATGCAGGAATGGTTTCACGAGTCGCAAAAGGAAATCGATGACGGCCTGCCGGATCAATGGGTTGTCGAAATGGTCCGTAACGTTCGCTGACCGGATCAGGTTGCCACGCTGCGGCTGACCGAGCCTTTCACCCCGCCAAGCGCAGCCGCGATTGCCCCAGTAAAGTAGATGGCAAGTCCGAAAGCGGTCGCCGCTGAATAATCCACCCTGCCCTCCACCATCTGCAAGACAAACACGACCAGAGGTCCGGCAGCAGCAATCGCTGTAATCGTCAGCGTCGATGTCAGCGATACCGCCTTTTGTACGGCATAGATCGGAAACGCCAACAAGAGCGACCCGATCGTCAGCAGGATCAGGATATCCTGCGAGGTGATCGGATCTTTCGCATCGATACCCATCCAGTAGCCAATAAGCGCAAGCACGACATAAAGCGGGAATCGAAGCCCGAATTGCGCCAGCGGCCTTACTCCGCCATTATCCAGCCTGCCGCCGTAAAGCAGCATCCCGGTAATAAACACGCCAGACACAATCGCCAGGAATAGACCTGCGGCCCCGGCAAGGAAACCACCCCGGACAAATCCTGAATAGCCTGCAAGGGTACCGACCGCTAGAACCAGCATTCCAAGCACCAATATGATATGCCCCACTGCCTCCAGCCGGTTTCTCACCGGTAGCGCTTCCGTGAAGCCAAACCGCCGTGAGGCAACCGCAGCAATCGGAAGGATGCCGGAAAACAGGGTGAAAGCGATGGCGGGCTCGACCAGCTGCAACGCGATCAGATAGGTCAGCCAGGCCCCTGCGGCAGTAACATTAAGCCCGATGAGCGATGCTGGATTTGCCAATGCCAGTCGCAATTGCTCCCGCTCCCTAAGACACAGCCATAGCAGAATAAGAACCGTCGGAACGCCGAACACCAGGGCACCCGTGAAAAACGCATCCATCCTTTGCAGATAGCTTCCGAAGAACACAGCCTGCAACGCATCCAGCACAAGGAAAACGAAGCACCACAATATTCCGTGCACTTCGTTTCTTTGTCGCTGCTGTTGCGATGCCTCAGCTTCAGAACTTGCTGAACCGGAATCAGGAGACATTTTGCGACCGCGCGAAAAAATACTTTGCGGTCATCAGATCGAGATGCGCACCGCCGCCATTCTTGAAGATTGTTATTTCGTCCTTATTCTCGCGAAAGCCCTTAATTTCATCACCCGCCAGGTCATAAAAATCGGCCAGAACATCGGATTCCGAAATCACGCCCGTCTCCATGGGAATAATCAACTCGCCGATTTCGCCAATGGTCGATTCCCGCATATCGACATAAAGACTCCCCTTTTGAAGCAGTGCATCGTCGGCTTCGCGCATATCAACGCGAAATGCTCCGATCAAATCGACATGCGTACCTGGTTTCACCCATTCACCCCTTAGAATCGGCTCGACGGTCATGGTTGAACAGCTGATAATATCGGCTTGGGCGACCGCCCGCTGCAGATCAGAAACTGCTTCCACTTTCACCGATAGCTGGTCCGCCAAATTTTCAGCAAGCGCTTCTGCGCGGGCTGCGGTTCGGTTCCAGATCATCACATGTTCAATTGCAGGAAAAATTGACAGATAAGCCGGTGCAATACGGGAAGCAATTGTTCCCGAACCGACGACAAGAAGGGTTTTTGAAGAATGCCGAGCGAGCAGCCGCGCGCCGAGCAGGGAATCGCCAATGGTCTTCCATACCGTGAGCGCAGCGCCATCAAGAACTGCACTGGTTTCCCCTGTTTTCCCGTCAAACAGCAAAAAAGCGCCATTGATACTGGGGCGCGGCGGATCAAGCTCGGTGTTCTCAGGAAAAACCGTAACCGATTTCAGTCCCAGATCCCCATCAGCCGACCAGGCAGTGCGGGTAAACCAGCCCCTGCCGTCTTGTTGCATAAGCAGGTCTTTCAACAGAGGTTTGGCGGTATCATGGGAATCGAAAATCCAACGGGTGAGCGTTTCCCAATCACCTAGGGATTCCAGTTTCTCGGCAGAAATAAACTCCATCGACCAGCCTCACTCCTCGTTTCGGCGAAACAATAATCGTGGTCCCGTTGGAAGGCAAAACCTCAATCAGGGTTCCAAAAACCAGGCAATTTGCTGATTAAATTTTATGCAACTAGACTAAATTCTGTGCCAGCAACGATTTTTCAACAGTTGCGCTGCCTCGTTCACTTGCAATTGCCCGATAATTAAGCTTTTAGCGCATCAAATAACCTGACCCCTTTCTGCCGGTCAGGTTTTGGTGGGTGCAGTTTTGGGAGACTTCAAATGAGCGCTGCAGATACGAGTTGGATACTGACCGCTACTGCGTTGGTACTGTTGATGACATTGCCGGGCCTTGGGTTATTCTACGCCGGGCTGGTTCAGGCAAAGAACGTATTGTCGGTTCTGATGCACTGCATTGCCATCGCCTGCCTTGTCTCGATTTTGTGGTTCGTGATCGGATATTCACTGGCCTTTGCGCCCGGCAATGCCTGGATCGGTGGGCTTTCCAATACCTTCCTGGCATCCGTCAACAGGGACTCACTTTCAGGGACAATTCCTGAAACCCTGTTTGTGATGTTCCAGATGACATTCGCCATTATCACCCCCGCACTAATGGTCGGCTCCTTTGTCGAGCGGATCAAATTCGGTTCTGTTCTGATGATCGCAGGCCTGTGGCTGTTGATCGTTTATGCCCCGGTTGTGCATTGGGTCTGGGGCGGCGGCTGGCTCGCCGAAATGGGCGTCATCGACTTTGCCGGCGGTATCGTGGTCCACATTACGGCAGGTGTTTCTGCCTGTGTGATTGCTGTCGTGCTCGGTCCGCGGGCCGGATTTCCGAAGAACGTCAACCCGCCTCACGCACCCTGGATGGTGATGGTCGGTGCCTGTCTCCTCTGGGTAGGCTGGTTCGGATTTAATGCAGGCTCCGCGCTTGCGGCCGACCAGAGTGCCGGCATGGCGATGCTGGTGACCCATCTGTCCGCGGCAACTGCCTCTCTCGTCTGGCTGGTCATCGAAAAGTTGAAATTCGGCAAGCCCAGCCTGGTTGGTCTCGTCACCGGCACGATCGCCGGACTGGCGACCATCACGCCCGCATCAGGCTCTGTCGGCCCGATTGGCGGCATCCTTCTGGGCTTGTTCGGCGGAGTGATTTGCTACATCGCAGTTGACATTATCAAGCATCGTTTCGCAGTCGATGATTCCCTCGACGTACTGGCAGTACACGGGGTCGGCGGCGCGACTGGCACGCTTCTGGTGGCATTCCTTGCCGCCCCTGCCCTCGGTGGTGCAGGCCTGGCGGAAGGAATGACAGCAATGTCACAGCTAGGCGTCCAGGCAACCGGAGCGGTCGCCGCACTGGTATGGTCAATCATTGCCACCCTTGTTATCGTCTATGTCACCAAGGCCACGATCGGGCTGCGCGCTTCCAGCGACGATGAAACCGAGGGTCTCGACTACGCCCATCATGGCGAATCCGGCTACAGACTCTGAATTGGAGATTGAACGATGAAGTTGATCACGGCCATCATACAGCCATTCAAACTTGATGCGGTCCGCGAGGCTCTGGGATCACTTGGTGTTCAGGGTCTGACTGTAACCGAGGTTAAGGGCTACGGACGTCAAAAAGGACAGACCGAAATCTATCGCGGTGCCGAATATCAGATCCATTACGTACCGAAACTGCAGCTGACTGCGGTGGTTGAGGACTCTGTCGTCGATCGGGCGGTTGACAGCATTCGTGAGTCAGCCAGCCAGAACAAGATCGGCGACGGAAAGATCTTCGTGTCACCGGTCGATTCGGCCTTGCGCATCCGGACTGGCGAAACCGGCGACGACGCACTCTAATCGGTCACAAAAACATGCGAGTTGTGATAGGCGTTGAACTTTAGAGGTTCAGCGCCTATTGCATTGCAGCATTCAATTGCGACTGCAGTTACCCTGTCCGAACCGGTAGAATTGAAACACACCTGGAAACCTGATGCAGCAAACGAGACTATTCTTCACTGCCGATGCTGACCAGGCCCGCCGCATCTCCGACGCTATCGAAACCTGCTTTGAGACCGAAGGTTATCCGGTTTCTGCATTTGAAACCGACGAAGCAACCCAGACATGGAGCGTTTCGGTATATGTGCCTTCAACCGAAACCGAGTCGGTTTCGGACCAGATCAATGACATCATTCGTAGCGAAGGGATCACCTCTTCACTGGAGCAGCAAGTTCTTGAAGACAAGGATTGGGTCAGCGAAACGCTGAAGGATCTGAAACCGGTCCGCGCCGGTCGCTACATCGTTCATGGCAACCACACGCCCGACGCTGCATATTCACATGAGCATTCAATTCTGATCGACGCCGGCCAGGCATTTGGCACGGGTCATCACGGCACGACTGCCGGCTGTCTCGAAATGCTGGAGAGATGTCTCAAACGGCGCAGCTACAAGAACGCGCTTGATCTGGGTACAGGAAGTGGGGTTCTTGCAATCGCTTTGGCCAAATCCGCGCCGATGAACATTCTCGCGACCGACATCGATCCGGTGGCAATTCGTGTTGCAAAACAAAATGTTAGGCTAAATAGTGTAAGTGGAAGGGTTCAGCTCGTCACGGCTGCCGGGTTTTCAAATCGGGTATTTCGAGAAAATGGCCCGTTTGATCTGATCGTGGCTAATATTCTGGCTGGCCCGCTTCACGATATGGCTACCCCGCTCTGCCAAAATCTGGACCGTAACGCGACGGTGATTCTCTCCGGCCTGCTGCCACATCAGCGATCAAAAATAATTGCTCGTTATGGAGCCGAGGGGCTGCGCCACGTTCACATCCATACCCGCGACGGGTGGATTGTCCTGATAATGGAGAGGTCCTGGAATCCGAAAGCGGGGTAATTTACCCCGCTTTCCCTAAGTCTCGTCGACTTAATGAGTCGGATCAGAATGGGTTGATTGCCCGTTCTTTCTGTAACAGTTTCTCGCGGGAAAATCCTGCCCGAGCCAGTGTCTCATCATCCATGGTAAGCAAAACATTATTTACATAACGCTGAGCCTCTGCCTGGCGTGCGACCACCATTCGTTCAAAACCTCTGCGGGTCACTCTTCCAAAGTCACCGAAAAAGGACATTGTCATCTCCTTTGATGCTTAATTCGTCCGTTCTCTCCCGCTAAAAATCTATGTTGCACTGCACATATAAACAAGGTCTATATATGCATGCTAGCCTTGCGCCTGGCGCATGGATCGGTCACTTTTTGAGCAGGCTGACCATTCTGCACCCATAGCAACTTTCAGAGAAGATCCGCACGTCATGTTCCAGAATTTTGAGGCAAGTACGAAGAGCGAAACAGTGGCAGAACGCATTGCTCTGTTGCGCAAGGAAATGTTGCGCGCAGAGATCGACGTCTTCCTGATCCCGCACTCCGATACCCACCAGAATGAATATCTACCGCCAAACGAGGAGCGCCTCGCCTGGATATCCAGCTTTGACGGATCTGCAGGATTCGCGGTCGTCTCTGCCGACAGGGCGGTTTTGTTTGTCGATGGCCGCTATACGATCCAGGCAAATTCCCAGACCGACACATCGATCTTCGATATCGAGGACCTTGTCGCGACACCACCGTCAAAATGGATTGAGAAGAATTTGGGTGCAGATACCCGGGTCGGCTTCGATCCCTGGCTTTTCACCATCAGCCAGAAGAAAACCTATGAAAATGCTGCCGAAAAGATTGATGCAAAGCTGGTCAGTACGGAAAATCTGATTGATCGCATCTGGCAGGATCGCCCGGCTGAACCGATCACACCCATCAGTATTCAGCCCATGGATTATGCCGGCGTTGAAGCATCTCAAAAACTGGCAGATTTGCGCCAGAAAATCGGCGAATCCGAAGCCGATATGATCTTGATAAGCGACCTCGCATCGATCGCCTGGCTCTTCAACATTCGTGGATCCGACATCATCCACACGCCGATAACCATCGCATTTGCCCTGATACCAGTCGATGGCAAGGCGGTATTGTTTATCCACCCGGAAAAACTGGATGAGCCGACAACGGCTTATCTTGCCGATTTATGCGAAGTTCGTGCTCCCGATGACCTTCAGCCCGTACTAGCTGATAAGAGTAAGGGAAACAAAGTCTATTGCTCCAGTTCGAGCGTTCCAGCCCATCTCGGCGATGTCATTACCGAAGCAGGCGGTGAAATCGTTACCGGTTCTGATCTGGTTGCATTGCCCCGGGCAATCAAGAATGAGGTGGAGCTTGAGGGAGCAAAGAGCGCACATCTGCGCGATGGGGTTGCGGTTACGCAATTCCTAGCCTGGCTTGATCGTCAAACCCCCGGCACGATTGACGAGATCTCCGCTGCGACTCAGCTGGAAAATTTGCGGTCCGAAACTGCACGCAGAATGAACAGCGAACTGATGGAGATCAGCTTTGACACGATTTCCGGATCCGGCCCCAATGGCGCCATCGTCCACTACCGCGTCACCAGGCAAACGAATGCCATGCTGCTGGATAATTCGTTATATCTGGTCGATTCAGGCGGCCAATATCGTGACGGTACAACGGACATTACCCGCACGGTAGCAATTGGTACTCCGCCAAAGCAGGCAATCACCGATTTCACACTTGTGTTGAAGGGTCAAATTGCCATCTCTACCGCGCGTTTCCCCGCCGGCACAAGAGGTGTTGATCTGGATGTACTGGCCCGGAATGCCCTTTGGAAGCAGGGACTTGATTATGCCCATGGGACAGGACACGGCGTGGGATCTTTCCTGTCGGTTCATGAAGGGCCGCAGTCAATTTCAAGACGGTCAATGACCCCTTTGAAGCCGGGCATGATCATTTCGAACGAACCGGGCATGTACCGGGAAGGAAAATACGGGATTCGCATCGAGAACCTGATCTATGTCGAACCCGCCCAAGAGCTCGCCGAGGGCAATGTACCGGTTCACAGCTTTGGAAACCTGACCTGGGTTCCGATTGATTTGCGCCTGGTTAATCCGGACCTGCTGGTAAACGAGGAACAGACATGGCTCAACGACTATCATGCCCAAGTCCGCGAAATGCTTACGCCGTGGCTTGATCCGGCAGATACTGAATGGCTCGAACAGGCCACCCGGCAGATTTAGCCAGGATCTAATTCTACAATCCAAGATTTCGGGCTGCCAGAAGCACCCCGATCCCGATTACCAGAACCGTGAAAGCACTAAATCGAAGTGCTGCAAACCCGGCAGCGATGATCGCCATGATTTCCGGCGGCCCCGCAGAAAGTGCCGGCGGCACCACAATTGCCGTAAGAACGGCGGCAGGCACTGCCTCAAGTGCCGCTTCCACGCGGGGATGAATATAGTTGAAGCGCGACAGGATCAGGTCACCGCCGATCCTGGTCAGGAAGGTCACAAAAGCTGCTGCAGTGAGCAGCCAAAGGACGTCTGCACGGGCTGCTAACTCAAACATCTTCACCCTGCCCATGTGTAAGAACCGAATCAGAGCGATCTTTCAAAGGTAACAGCGCCGCCGCGAGGACACCGGTGATCGCACCAAGCGAGATATGCCAGGGCTCTCCCAAGATCACCAATGCGAGATAGGAGACCGTTCCGCTGACACAGACGACGAACAGGAAATTCGGGCGCCGGCGAAATCCGATCAGGATTGTCAGGAAATAAATCGGCAGGAGAAAATCAAACCCGAACGCCTCCGGATTGGTGATCATCTGGCCGGTTACCGCACCCACCGCGGTTCCGGCGACCCACATCACATAGAGCGGCACCGTAAATCCCGCATACCAGGTCGGCGTAAATCGTTCCGCCCCTTTCGTATGTATTCGGGTTTCGCCATTGGCCCAATGAAAATCCGTCATGAAGAAGAAGGCCAGCAACTTTTTTGGCGGCGAAAATTTCTGCATATACCGGCCAAGGGAGGCCGAATACAGAATGTGCCGGAAATTGACCGCAAACACTGAAAGGATCACCGACCAGCCGGGCACCTGCAGCCCGTTGACCTCGATGAACACAAACTGGCTTGCACCGGCAAAGATCGTGGCGCTGGCAAATATTGTTTCGAAGATCGTGTATCCAGCCTGAACGGCTGTCGCGCCAAACACCAATGAGAACGGGATCACTGCCCCCATCAATGGCAGAGTTTCGCGGATCCCTTCCCAGAAATCCGATGTTTTTGCTGTCTTGGTCATTTATTGAAAATCGCCGACAAGTTCAAACCAGCCATCTTCGTCAATGACGTCGATGTCAAGATCCTGTGCCTTTTTCAGCTTGGAACCCGCACCAGGCCCGGCTACCACCAGATCGGTCTTGGCAGAGACCGAACCGGCGACCTTCGCGCCGAGCCGCTCTGCCATCGCCTTGGCTTCATCGCGCGAAAACCGTTCAAGCGAGCCGGTGAAGACAACTGTCTTTCCGGCAACAGGACTATCAGTCGATGCAGCCTGCGGCGCAATGGTCGTTATCTCACCCAGAAGCGCATCATATACGGTCTTGTTTTTCTCCTCGGTTATGAATTCCTGTAATGCCGAGGCAGCCGTATTGCCGATACCGTCAATTGCAACCAGCTCTCTCCAGGCCTCGCTTTCCTCGCCATTGAGGCCCGTAATCGCGTTCGTAAATTGCTCGATATCGCCATAACCGCGCGCCAGATCCTTTGCGGTCTGTTCGCCGACATGCCGGATCCCAAGCGCATAAATGAAACGGTTCAGATCGACAGAACGCTTCGCCTCAATCGCGTCAAACAGTTTCTGCGCGCTTTGCGGCCCCCACCCTTCCCGATCCTTCAGCTTTTTCAGCGATCTTTCATCGCGCTCGGCCAAGGTGAAGATATCGGCAGCATTTGCAATCAGTCCGTCCTGATAAAACGCCTCCACCTGCTTGGTACCCAGCCCTTCAATGTCAAAGGCATTTCGGGACACAAAATGCTTCAGCCGTTCGACTGCCTGGGCCGGGCAGATAAGACCGCCGGTACAGCGGCGCACCGAATCCAGCTTGCCGGTACTGGCATTAATCTCCCTGACGGCGTGGCTGCCGCAGGCCGGGCAAATTGTCGGAAAGTCGAATTCTTCGGCATCCGCAGGCCGCTTGTCGAGATCGACATCTACAATCTGCGGAATGACATCCCCCGCCCGCTGGATCTGGACCGTATCTCCTGCCCTCAGATCCTTGCCGTCGCGGATCGGCTCACCATCGTTACCGATACCCTTGATATAATCTTCATTATGCAGCGTGGCATTGGTGACCACCACGCCACCGACAGTCACCGGTTTGAGCCTCGCAACCGGTGTCAGCGCCCCGGTTCGCCCAACCTGAATGTCGATGGCGGTCAGAACGGTCCAGGCCTTTTCCGCCGGAAACTTGTGGGCGATCGCCCAGCGCGGTGAGCGGGAAACAAATCCAAGACGTCGTTGCAACGCAAGATCATTGACCTTGTAGACGACACCATCAATATCATAGCCAAGACTTGCCCGCTCTTCCTCGATTGCGTGATAATGATCGATTAGCGGATCGATCTCATCGAAAACACGCATCAGTGGATTGGTCTGAAACCCCCATTCGGAAAACTTCTCCACCATGCCCATTTGAGTGTCGGATGGAACTTCGCTCATTTCGCCCCAGGCATAGGCAAAGAACTTTAACGGACGGCTGGCCGTCATGGCGCTATCCAGTTGCCGTAACGAACCGGCAGCCGTATTGCGTGGATTGACATAGGTGGGTTTACCTTCGGCCTCCATCCGCTCGTTAAGCGTACGAAACGCGTCCAGGGTCATGTAGACTTCGCCCCGAACCTCGGCGATTTCCGGAATGTCAGCGCCTCCCAGGACGGTCGGAATATCGGCAATTGTCCGGGCATTTTCGGTGACATCTTCACCGACCACACCGTCGCCGCGCGTTGCCGCACTGACAAGCCTGCCGTTTTCATAACGCAAAGACAGGGACAGTCCATCAATCTTCGGTTCTGCCGTCAATTGAAGAACCGCCTCGGCGTTCAACCGCAAAAACCGGCGCACCCGATCTGCGAAATCGCGCACATCACTGTCGGAAAACGCATTATCGAGCGACAGCATCGGGATTGCATGCGTGATCTTCCCAAATTTGTCGAGCGCCTTGTAGCCCACTGTTTTTGATGGAGAATCTTCTCGAATCAGATCAGGAAAATGCTGTTCGATTGACAGATTGCGCCGCCTCAGTGCATCATATTCGGCATCCGATATCTCTGGCGCATCCTCGCCATGATACAGCTCATCATGATGCTTGATCTCATGCGCAAGCCGTTCCAATTCGGATTTGGCTTCCTCATTGGAGAGCATTTCGACTGGCTTGGGTTCAGCTCCTGCCATGACAGACATATTCCAGATTAGCTGTGGTGATATCTCGTGAACAAATGCCGGTTACGGCAAATCACGATATCGGGTCAAGTCGCGAAACGTCTATTTTACGTTGAACAGCAAAGTCTGCAATCTGGAAATTCTGCTGACCCTGAGATTTTCGCGCCGGTCGAAGGCCAATTGCCGGTTCTTCAATTGCCTGCCGATTGCATCCAGACGCAGGGTTGAAAACGCGCCAAAATCGCGGCACCCCAAGGGAACGGAACCGGATACCCTCAATATTTCCCGCTCGAGCTGCTTGGCGCCTTCCTTGGCAATTTTGCCATGGGTCTCCTCATGGCGCACGAGTTCACGGAAAAACTGGTCCCAAACCGCACGAAGTTCCTTTGAGGCGCCCTTTCGTTGCGTCCATTTGGGATAGATGTATTCAATATCGACAATGACATTCGCTGAAATAACCTTGCAGCGACCGTTTACGACCTGGATATCAACATCACCAACCTTGTAGCTGGTTGCCGTTGCCGCAATTGCATGGCGTAGATCAATATTCCTTTTACCGCCCACCAGCATTGCCTCGGCCAGCTCGCGGCCGGTCTTGCCCTTGATTGGGTAGTAGCTGGTTTTCTCCTTGATAATAATCTTGGCATGTACCGGACCGGTAATGATGGATCCGCAAAGCACACAAACAGATACAAAAACAACAAGTTGCAGCAAACTCTTCACAGATAAAGCTCCATGTCCACGGACAACCGTAATTTGGGATTCCATATCCTTCAATTCACAATATTGCCATTTGATTGAATATATCGGATCCGCTCAAGCGGCATTGTGATTTATTAGTTGATCAGCCGCGGCACGCGCTTCTTCTGTAATTTTTGCACCGGCGAGCATTCTGGCAATTTCCTCTCGCCGCTCGCCATCGGTTATAGCGTCGACAACGGTCACGACAATCCCCGCTTCATTCGAATTTTCGCCTGCCGGCAACTGGCGCTTAGAGATCCGAAAGTGATTTCCCGCACGTGCCGCTACCTGCGGGGCATGCGTTACCGACAATACCTGAACACCATCGGCCAACCTGCCAAGCCGCTTGCCGATCGCATCGGCGACAGCACCGCCCGCACCAGAATCGATTTCATCAAAAACGAGCGTCGGTGCCGATGCCTTGTTGGTCAAGGCAACTTTCAGGGCAAGCAGGAATCGCGATAGCTCCCCACCTGAAGCAACTTTGAGAATTGGACCTGGATTGGTGCCCGGATTGGTACGAACCCAGAACTCGACGTTGTCTATCCCTTCAGGTCCGGCATTTTCCCGGGCGCTTTCGACATTGACAATGAACTTCCCCTGCTCAAGCTTCAGTGCCGGTAGTTCACCGTCCACGACTTCGCACAACTTTGCTGCCGCCTCGTGACGATGTTGAGACAGGATCTCCGCCAGGCGATAATATTCATTTTCCAGTTCGGTCACCTGCGCTGCCAGTTCAGCCAACTCTTCTTCACCCGATTCCATGACCGCGAGATTATCTGCCATCTGAACTGCCAGATCAGGCAGACCCTCCACTGGTACGGAGAACTTTCTGGAAGCGGCCCGTAAGGCAAACAACCTTTCTTCGGCACGTTCCAGATCACCTGCATCATAGTCGATCTCCCTGGCCACGGCATCGAGCTCCTGCTGCGCTATGTGAAGGCTGTTTACCGCGCTATCCAGCGCTTCCACCGCACCATCAAACAGGCCGGGAATTTCACCGGCTTTTCTCTCAAGTTTCCGGACCAGGGTAGCCAATTGCGGAATAGGCGAACCACCACCTGACAATTCTTCGATAGCATCACTGAGATCAGTAGCCAGTTTTTCCGAATTCATCATCAGGGTACGTTTTTCGGCCAGTTGGGTCTCTTCATCTGGCTCAGGAGCAAGTGCCGAAAGCTCCTCCACACTGGCACGCAAATATTCAGCCTCGCGTGCTCCGGCAGCCAATTTCTCGGTAAGTTCCTGGTGTTCCCGAACACGCGCCCGCCAAGCATGCCATGCTGCTTTCAGCAGGTCCCGTTCGGTCTCAAGACCACCAAATGCATCAACAAGCATCTTGTGCCCATTCGTATCAATCAGGGCCCGATCATCATGCTGGCCATGAATTTCAACCAACATATGCCCAAGGTCTCGCAGCAAGGATACCGAGACCGGATTGTCATTGATAAAGGCTTTGGTTCGGCCATCAGCCCCCTGGACACGTCGCAAGATCAGGTTCGTCTCATCTGCAATCGCGTTGTCCACCAAAAGCTGTCTTATGGGATGATCGTCAGAAATTTCAAAGACTGCAACCACCACACCCTGTGGGCAGCCCTTTCGAACAAGCGCACCATCTCCACGCGAACCAAGCGCAAGCGATAACGCATCCAGCAAAATCGATTTTCCCGCACCGGTTTCACCGGTAAGCACAGTCAAGCCCGAGGAAAAATCGATATCCAGCTGGGATATGAGGACGATATCACGAATCGAAAGTCTGGACAGCATGACAACCCAGACTATACCAAAATGGATTCTTCAGGAGGCAAAAGATTGAGAAATCCAGGAATTGGAGTTCTCGTTTGGTACCTCGCCACCAGCTTGAAGCAGCGCGACTGCATCCTTGTACCATTGGCTCTCAGGAAAATTGTGTCCGAGCACGGCAGCAGCCGTCTGGGCTTCACTAACAATTCCAAGCGCATAATAAGCCTCGGTTAGTCGAGCTAGTGCTTCTTCAACATGTCGGGTGGTCTGGTATCTCTCAATAACGGTTCTGAAACGATTGATCGCCGCAAGAAACTCCCGGCGCTCAAGATAGTACCGTCCGGTCAGCATCTCCTTGCCAGCAAGCTGATCGAGCGTGATGCGCATCTTTGTGCGCGAATCCTCGACATATTCGCTTTCGGGATATTGCTCGACCACTGCATTAAACGCGTTATAGGCTCTCGCAGTTATCGTCTGGTCGCGGCTGACATCCGGCATCTGGCGGAAATACGACATGCCAACCAGATATTGCGCATAGGCGGCGTCCTGATCGCCAGGATAAAGCGTTACGTAACGCGTGCCGGAACTGATCACGTCGTCATAGGCACGGTTCTTGTATTGAATATAGGTCTGATGCACCAGCGCCCGGCGGGAATATTCCGAATAGGGGTGCTGCTTGTCGATTTCTTCAAATTTCTTGCGGGCGTTTTTCGTGTCACCCGCGTCAAGATCGGCCAATGCCTGATTGTAAAGCTGATCGGCAGGCTTGATATCATCGACGAAATCACTGCTGCTGGTTTCGCTGGTTGAACAGGCAGAGACTGTCAGGAGCAACACAGCAGAAAACGCACCTAATACCCGGCGCGACTTTACCTGGTCTCCAATAAAAGGATTCGAATGTTTGCCTTGAAAAGGCATTCCGGAAACTCCCTGCCGGCATGTGATCACCAAATTATAATCGACCACAAAAAATACCGCAATTTCAAAAATTCACTCGACAACTAGCGCGCTATTGGCGCCAAACTGTGGCGAAATCGCTTCAACCCGGAATGTCGTTGAGCGTTAAATCTGCGCTGCGTATGCCGGAACCCCAACCGCTACCAACTCTGCATGGCGTACTTTTGGTTTTGAATAAGGTGATTCCACATATTCAAACGCGCTCTTGTCGGATAGAAGCGCTTGCAACACCAGAGAATTGAGCTTGTGACCGCCGCGGTAGGAACGGAAACAACCGATAAACGGCGCACCCGCTAACGCGAGATCACCGATGGCATCCAGCGTCTTGTGCCTCACGAATTCATCGCGATACCGAAGACCTTCTGGATTGATGACTTTTTGATCGTCACCGATAACCACGGAATTCTCCAGCGACGAACCAAGCGCAAACCCGGCTGCCCACAAACGCTCGACATCCTTCATGAAGCCGAATGTTCTGGCGCGACAAAGCTCACGGCGGAAAACCTCGGCAGACATGTCGGATTTGAAGCTCTGATGCCCAATGGCAGCAGAATCAAAATCGATATCGACTTCATAGCGCGTACCTTCATAGGGAATGAATTCTCCCCAGGAGGCACCCATATCGACCCGGATCGGTTTCTTGACCCGAAGATAGCAGCGCATCTTCGGTAACGATTTCAGACCAACAGAATCGATTGCTTCGACAAATGCATCGGAACTTCCGTCCATGACCGGAACTTCAAAGCTGTCGGCTTCCACGATTACATTGTCGACATTGAGAGCGCGGAGCGCTGCCATCAAATGCTCAACAGTGGCAATATGGACATCGGAAACGGATCCAAGGACCGTACAAAGATCAGTTGCCGCAACTGATGTGATATTTCCGATGATGTCTTTGCTGTTACCCGATTTGGGACAGGTGACGTTGAAAAGAATGCCGGTATCGGCTTCTGCAGGATTTAACGTCATTGTGACAGGTTGGCCGGAATGAACTCCAAAGCCGGTGAACTCTATGCGTTCGCGCAGTGTGGTTTGATATCCCAACACATTAATCCCCATGAGTTCCGCCCTGTTGTTGCCGTTAGGAGTGGTCAGATCTTTTGCCTTTTAAATAAGACCGCCTGAACGCTTTACTCCGCTCGTTAATTTGCGCTGAATCTCAATTTCGTCATAAAGAATCAGCATTTGAACCACATTCAACATAACCAGATGACGGGGCGACGCCAAATCACGCTTCTTTACGCAATGTTACGGATTCGGTTATCCTGCAATACTAACTAAACCCTTTTATTTCAATAACTTACGGGATTTGAAACTCCCGTAAGTTAACTGTCTGTTAACGAATTGTTTCAATTCGGGACACCTCTAGCTGCTCTGTCTGCGAAGAAATGCCGGAATATCCAACTGTTCGTCGTCCTGATTCGGGCGTTCTGACGAATCAATTCGTCCATTCTGGTCCAGACCGGAGCGTTTTGGAGCATATGGATTATTGTCGACCCTGCCCTGATTAGCCCTGGCAGGCTGAGGTGCTGCAAGCGGCGAATCGATTTCCCGAACCTCTGCCGCCGTCTCGCCGGCTTCGCTTTCTGCGCTTGAAGCAGCAGCTTCCTCGGAACCGTCTTTGCCACTGAATCCATGGGTCAGCTTCTTGAGCAAACTCATGGGGCCACGCTCATCACCCGAAGGTGCTTTCTCCGCCGATCGTTGCTCAAGTTCGGCCCGTACCATTGGCGGAAAATCTTCGACATCCGGTATGCGCGAATTGACAACCTGGCCATCGGGGACTTCAGCAGCCGGCGGTATGAATGATTCTCCATCCGGCATGAGCTCTTGTTCAAGCGCGTTCTTGAACTCATCGTCCATGCTGGTGTCAGAAATGTCCTGCGCTGGTTTGAGTGGCGCAATTCCTACCCCATCACGTTCAACCCTTGCGGCCGGTGCGGCTTTTTGAGTTTCTGCTGGCTGCTCGCTTTTGCTGGCAGCTTTGGTCTGCCCGCCGGTAGATTCCTTTGGCGCTTCTGCCTGCATCTGCGCCGGTTTCGGCGTTGCCAGGCTCATCGGCGCTTTCGGCGCGGTCGCAACCGCATCGGCATCTTCAAAGATTGCCTTTACCGGTTGCTGTTTCGGCGCTGCCGGCTTGGAAGCTGATCTCTCATCCCCACCCTGGGAATTGGCCTGCTGGGCACGATCGATTCCGGTCGCAACAACAGAGACCCGGATAATACCCTCAAGCGATTCATCAAAGGTCGCGCCAAGAATGATATTGGCTTCGGTGTCAACTTCCTCGCGGATGCGTGTTGCCGCCTCATCCACCTCGAACAGGGTGAGATCACGTCCGCCGGTAATCGAGATCAGCAAGCCTTGTGCACCCGACATTGAGGTTTCGTCGAGCAATGGATTTGCAATCGCCGATTCTGCCGCCTGAATGGCCCGGCCATCGCCACTTGCTTCACCAGTTCCCATCATGGCCTTGCCCATTTCACGCATTACCGAACGCACATCGGCAAAGTCCAGATTGATCAGACCTTCCTTCACCATCAGATCGGTAATGCAGGCTACACCAGAATAAAGCACCTGGTCTGCCATACCGAATGCGTCGGCGAAGGTTGTCTTGTCATTGGCAATTCGAAAAAGATTCTGGTTGGGGATGACGATCAGCGTGTCGACATTTTTTTGCAGTTCGGTAATCCCGGTATCGGCAGTAATCATCCGCCGACCGCCCTCGAAGTGGAACGGTTTGGTCACGACACCGACGGTAAGAATACCCATGTCGCGAGCAACGCGCGCCACTACCGGGGCAGCACCAGTCCCGGTTCCGCCGCCCATACCGGCAGTTACAAACGCCATATGCGTTCCCTGCAGATGATCGGCAATTTCATCCATGCACTCTTCTGCTGCGGCCCGCCCGACATCCGGTTGCGAACCTGCACCTAGTCCTTGCGTAACATCAATGCCAAGCTGGATTACCCGTTCCGCCTTGGACATCATCAGAGCCTGTGAATCGGTGTTCGCAACAACGAATTCACAACCCTGAAGGCCACCATTGATCATGTTGTTGACTGCGTTACCGCCGCCGCCGCCGACACCGAATACCGTGATTTTCGGCTTCAATTCCCGAATATCGGGTTTTTGCAGATTGATAGTCATTTCCTCGTCTCCGTTTGCCGGTCCGAAGAAAGTCGCATCAGTCTTTCCCAGAACCAGATTCTTTTTCAATTTCGTGCCGGAACACACCGGCACACGCCCGCCACTTTTTAAAAACTCTCCTTTAGCCAACTGCCAAAACGGCCAATCGGTCCGCCTGTACCGGTCATCCGGTATTCACTTCTACCGCCGCTCCGCATGAAGCTGCGTGGTTCAAAATTCTCCAGATGGGTCATCTGCGGATAGATCAGCAAACCGACACTCGCTGAAAACGCAGGCCCCTTTGCAGATTCCGGCATGCCCGAGACACCGGTAGGCCGGCCAATCCGCACGTTTTTGCCAAGAATTCTTCGAGCCAGTTCACCGACACCATTCAATTGACTGGCACCGCCCGTCAGAACGATCCGTTTTCCGACCGTCCCGGCAAAACCCGATGCAGAAAGCCGGTCCCGGATTAGCTCCAGGATCTCTTCAACCCGTGGTCTGATGATCCTTGTCACATGGCTGCGGGAAACCTGGTTTGGCAAATCCCGCTCGTCATCACCCATGGGTGGAATTGCAATCGTGTCATCTTCGCCATTGCCGCCCGACAAGGCAGAACCCTGCAATATCTTGATTTTTTCGGCATCTTCTATCCGGGTGGACAGCCCTCTAGCCAGGTCCATGGTCACATGGTTGCCACCGACCGTGACAGCATCACAGAACACAAACCTGCCATCCATGAAGATCGAAAGCGTGGTTGTTCCACCACCCATGTCTATGCAGGCGCAGCCAAGCTGGGCCTCATCGTCTACCAGGGCTGAAAGGCCGGACGCATAGGGCGTTGCAACCATCGTCTCAATGCTTAGATGTGCCCGGTTGATGCATAACTCCAGGTTCCGCAACGGTGCATCTTCGGCGGTGACGATATGCATGTCGACGCCCAACTTGTCGCCAAGCATGCCGCGCGGATCGGATACACCTTGATCGCCATCCAGCGAAAATCCGATCGGCAAGGAATGGACAACCGAACGCTCACTCGCCAGTGCATGTTGCGCGCCGGTTTTTAACACGCGGGCAATGTCATTTTCTTCGATCTGATGGCCGCCCAGGCTGATATCGGCCGAGAACAGCTCACTGTTCAATCTTCCCGAAGACACGTTGACGATAAGCGATTCCACCGTGACGCCGGCCATGCGCTCCGCAGCCTCGACCGCTAGACGGATCGAATGCTCCGCACCGTCCAGGTCAACAACCGAGCCTGATTTGATGCCCCGCGCGCGCTGATGCCCAATACCGATCACTTCGATCTTGTGCGTACGGCCCGGCAATACCGCAGATTCTTCACGTGGCTTCAGCTTCGCGATTAGGCAGCAGACCTTGGAACTTCCGATATCAAGTACCGAAACGACAGTAGGCCGCTTCGTGCTGAGCGGCTTCATACGAGGAATTCCATCACGTGGGGAAAACAGCTTCATATGCCCTCCCCCGGATCCGATCTGACAAGTTCGCGAGCCTTGACCATCTCCTCATGCTGACGCTCGCCATCATCACTCAGCGCAACCACGTAACGATCGTCAAACCGCATATCGATGCGGGATATGGCACGTTCGAAAATCGAGAAGTCGCGCTCCAGACCCACAAGCTCCAGCAGCGAAGCCTCCGGATTTTGCGCCGGCAGCATGATCGTCACGCCATTTTGCAGCACAATGTCCCAGCGCCGCGAACCTACCATGACATAAGCTTTTGTATCGGAGGCAATGTCAGGGTACCGGTTGATCAGCGATATAATGTCGGCAGCGCTTTCATTTGCACCAGGCCCCACAACAAGCGGCAACTTGGCAAATCTGTCATCAAATGTGGTGATCTCATTGCCGTCACGGGCAATGATGCGAAGCTCTTCGCCACGCTGCCAGATTGCAAACGGCGTGCGCTCGACCAGCGAAACAACAAGCGTATCCGGATAGGACTTGGCTACCGTGACATCATGGATCCAGGATACCTGCTTCAGGTCTTCGCGCGCCTGGTGGACATCGAAACTGAATAGCGACTTTTCGGGGCCCAATTCCAGCATGCTCAATACATCGATCCGCGATACCTCCTTGCCGCCGGAAATCTGAATGTCATCGATCTTGAATCCGGCTATCAGGGCTGCGCGCTCGATCAGCTGATTCGACTTGCCGCTATGGGCAATTGAAACGACCAGGGCAATTCCGGTTACAAAGATGGAAATCAGTGCAAGGCTGCGTTTCGATAGCGCGTGTCCTTCATTGAAGAACCTGAGCACCCTGCGGACAGGTTTGCGGAGTAGACGCGGAAAGACGAAGCCGCCGGTATTCGCCATCGCGACCGGTTGCGTGTCCAGCTTGTGCACGGCCCTTTGGCCTATCGATTGCACGTTGCGTCCTCCACCATCCAGGTAAGTAGCTCTTCGAAACTGTGCCCCGCATACTCGGCGAGTTCGGGCACTAGCGATGTCGGCGTCATCCCCGGCTGCGTATTTACTTCAAGCCAGACAAGCTCTCCCGTACCCATGGGACCGTCATCCAGACGAAAATCGGAACGTGACACGCCTCTACAACCAATCGCGGTATGCGCCTTGAGCGACAGTGTCAGTATTTTTTGGTAAATATTTCGTTTAATTTTGGCCGGACACTCATGTTTTGAGCCCCCTGGGACGTATTTCGCGTCATAGTCGTAAAATTCGGTGTCAACGGGGATGATATCGAGCACGCCAAGTGCAACATCTCCCATCACCGCACAGGTCAATTCACGGCCGCCAACATACCGTTCCACCATGATCTGATCGCCATAAGGCCATTCGTCCGAATACAGTTCCTGCGGTGGTGTGGACATGTCTTCGCGGACAATCAGTACACCGTAGGAAGACCCCTCGTTGACCGGTTTGACCACATAGGGCGGCATCATCACGTGTTTTTCCGCCGCTTCCAGACGATGCATCACCTTTGACGGCGCAATGGGAATTCCCGCTGCCTTTGCCACGACCTTCGCCCGCTGCTTGTCCATCGCTAGCGAAGAGGCCATGACACCGGAATGAGTATAGGGAATTTGCAGAAGTTCGAGCATGCCCTGAATCGTGCCGTCTTCGCCAAAGGGTCCGTGCAGGGCGTTGAAGACCGCGTCAGGTTTCAAATCCTCGAGCACATGCGCAATATCGCGCTGCACATCGACCCGGGTAACGTCATATCCGGCGCGTTCCAGCCCGTCGGCGCACGGATTTCCCGAGGCGAGCGAAACCTCGCGCTCGGACGACCAGCCGCCCATTAGGACAGCAATCTTTTGATAACGCCGTTCAGTGCTGATCGTCACTGACATGAACCGGTACCCTTCTCGCAACCACACAATGCCGTTCCGATGACAAATGCCATCAGTTCAAACCTGCCTGCCCTGTTGCTGGATACGCACCGGCATACTGCCGGAAATCCGCCGCAATCACCAGTCGCAGATTATCTTTGGGGTATTATCCTGCGTACCGGCCCAAACTATGTTGCCTGTTCCTCGTCGAACGAAGCAACTGATTTGCCAATGTAACTGAATCGCGAGATTTTCCAAGGCCCAACGGGCATCAATTGATGTGAAAATGGCTTTTGGAAGAATTTTCCTGCAATGTGTTGAAAAATCGCAATATTTCCGTGATTTAGTCACAATTTCTTCATGCTGCATAATCCACCTGATAGCGGGTCAGTGCAAAGAAGCGAATTGTCATCAAAATTGCGGCAAATGCCAGGCCAACAGCCAACCCCATCCAGATGCCGACACCGCCCATATCAAGCATGAATCCGAACACATATGCCAATGGCATGCCGGCCACCCAATAGGCAAATACGGCGATGACCATTGACATGCGCATATCTTTGATCCCGCGCAACAGGCCGGATGCAACCGCCTGAACGGAATCGACCAGCTGAAAGGTCGCTGCAACGATCAACAGTGGAACCGCATAGGCCAGCACATCCGCTCCATCCGGATTGCTCTCCTCGAGGAACAGGCCGACCAGAAATCCCGGGATCGATACCAGAATGATCGCGCTCGTCAGCGCAACCGAGATCACCACGAGAAAGGACGCGAGAGCTGCCCGATTGAGGTTTGCCGGATCGTTTCTTCCCCTTGCCCTTCCGACAAGGATGGTCGCCGCCATCGAGAAACCGAGCGGGATCATGAACACTGCA